>NZ_JAFV01000001.1:928500-1238000 GCF_000526315.1 Methylopila sp. 73B
TCGAGCGCGTGGGCCTCGCCCACAAGTTCGACGCCTACCCCGACGAGCTCTCCGGCGGCCAGCAGCAGCGCGTCGCCATCGCCCGCGCCCTCGCCATGCAGCCGATGGCGCTGCTCTGCGACGAGATCACCTCCGCGCTCGACCCCGAGCTCGTGCAGGAGGTGCTGGCGGTCGTGCGGGAGCTCGCGGCCGAAGGCATGACGCTGCTGATGGTGACGCACGAGATGAAGTTCGCCCGTGACGTCTGCTCGCGGGTGGTCTTCATGCACCAGGGCCGCGTGCACGAGGTCGGGCCCCCGGACGAGGTGTTCGGAAACCCGAAGACGCCGGAGCTGCGCCAGTTCGTCGGCATGCACTGACGGGGCGGCTCGCCGGGTTGACGCCCCGGAGGCCCCAGCCCGCGTCGCGTCAACCCGGCGTCATCCCGGAGTGAACCTCGGCGGGCTCAGCCGCCGCTGATCGCGGTCAGGATGAAGACGTCGGCGCCGGGCGCGAGGGCTGCGTCCAGGCGGACCCGCCGGCCGTCCACGAACACATTGATGTGCTTGCGGATTTCAGGCCGCGAGTCGCAGATCCGGTCCCGCATCCCCGGCCACCGCGCCTCGAGCGCGTCGACGAGCTCCGCGACCGTCGCGGCCTCGACCTCCAGCCGCCGCTCGACCCCGGGAAACAGGGCGTCGAACAGCGCCGGCAGGCGGACGCAGACCGGTCGGGGGAGGGCGTCCCGCATCGCGAATCAGCCCGTCGTCACAAAGGTTTCGACCGAGGAGATGGTCGGCAGGTGCTCCGCGATCCGCGTCCAGGCGCCGCCCTCGTCGCGGCTGGCGTAGACCTCGCCGGACCCCGTCCCGAAGTAGACGCCCGCGGGCGCCAGCCGGTCGGTCGCCAGCGCCTGCCGAAGCACGTTGAAGAAGGCGTTCCGCTGCGGCAGCCCCTCCCGCGCGGCGGTCCAGGCCCGGCCGCCGTCCTCGGTGCGCCAGACCGCGGCCTGCGCGTCGGGCATGTAGCGCCCCGCCGTGTCGCCGTTGAGCGGCACGAGGAACAGCCGCTCGGGGTCGCGCGGGTGGACGGCGGCGGGGAACCCGAAGCTCGACGGCAACCCCCTCTCGACGCTCGCCCAGGAGCGGCCGCCGTCGTCGCTGCGGTACATCCCGCAATGGTTCTGCTGGTAGAGCCGCCCGGGCTTGCCCGGCGCCATCACCAGGCAGTGCACGCACTGGCCATGCTCGGGATAGGTCTGGCCCTCGGGCATGAAGTCCGCCCGCGTGCCGCGGTTGCGCGGCTCCCAGGTCTCGCCGCCGTCGGCGGTGTGGAACACGCCCGCGGCCGAGATCCCGACCCAGATCTGCTTCGGATCGTCGGGGTGCAGCACCAGCGAATGCAGGATCAGCCCCGCCCCGCCCGCATTCCACTCCGGCCGCGAGGGCGTCCTCTGCAGCCCCTCCACATGCGTCCAGCTCTCGCCGTTGTCGTCGCTGACGAACAGCCCCGCAGGCTCGACGCCGGCGTAGAGTCGCCCGTGCCCCGCCGCGAGGCTCCAGACCGAGGCGACCGGCGCTTCGCCGGCGGCGTAGGCGAGGCCGCGGCTCGAATGCGTCCAGGTCGTCCCGCCGTCGGTCGAGCGCCAGACCGCCGGCCCGAACCAGGCGTTGCCGCCCGCGCCGTAGAGCGCGCCTGTGGCGGGATCGGCGATCACGTGGTTGATCGGCCAAGTCTCGCAGTAGGGGCCGCGCAGGTCCCAGACCGCCCGCGACCCGTCGCTCTCCAAGATAAACGCGCCCTTCTTGGTGCCGAGCAGCACCTGAACCGTCTCCGTCATCCGAGCCTCCTCAGCCTTCCGGCTGCGTGTTGATCATCCACGCGACTCCGAACCGGTCGGCGACCATGCCGAAAGAGGGCGAGAAGAAGGTGGGGCCGAGCGGCATCCGAACCTCGCCGCCCTCGCTCAGCGCCGCGAACCGGCGCTCCGCGTCCGCGGGGGTCGGGACGGTGAGCGACAGCGCGACGCCCTCGAAGCGGGCGGCCTTGGCGCAGTAGCCGTCCGACATCATGACCATGCTGTCGCCGATCTTGAGGCAGGCGTGCATGACGTTCGCCTCCGCGCCGGCGGGGATCGCGCCCGGCGGCAGAGGCTCCGGGCTATCGGAGAAGCGCATCAGCGCCACCCGCTCGGCGCCCAGGGCCTCCTCGTAGAACGCCATCGCCTCTTCACAGCGGCCTTCGTAGAACAGGTACGGCTGGATGTGCATCGCGCGTCCTCCCGAGACGTGGGCTCCGATGCCTCTAGGACGATGCGCCGGCGCCGCCGCCGACACCGCGCGCGGGATTTTTCCAGGTTCCGCGCTGAGTCGGCCCGCGCAGCTCGCGGACAGGGGGCGGCGGCCGACGCTCAGTCCGCGCGGGGAATGAGGCTGCTGATCAGCCGCCAGACCTCCTGGTGCTCCGGTCCGTCCCGGCCCAACGTCAGAAACACCCCGAGCCCCACGTCTCTCACGCTGCCGCCGGAGGCCTTGTTCGCGAGATGGCGGACGAAGACCTCGCCGCTGTCGTTGTCGCGGACGAGATGCCAGCTGTCGCCGGTCGAGCTTTCGTACAACTGCCTGGTGTCCAAGCTCATGCGGCCCTCCTGTGCTGGGCGCGAGCATACAGGACCTGCGGCCTCCGGCGCGGACGTTCCCTCAGGAACGAAAACGCTTACGCAGACCGCGCCGCACGCGGGGGCCGACCAACATCGCCGATGTCGCTGGATTTGGAAAAGAGTGGCTGGGGGACCTGGAGTTTACGAATGATCGGCCGAGAGGCGAGAAGCACTAGAGAATGAGCGGTTTCATTGCGGTAGCAGAAGAATTTTGCTACTGTTAGATGCTACCGATTGCCCTCGTTAAGGACTCCCAGCTTTGCCTCGATCCGCCAGCCCTGTCCGCCGCGAAGGTGGCCAGTATGCCCTTCGCATCAACATCCCCGTGGACCTTCAGCGGCACTACCCATCTAAGACCGGCACGCCTCGGTCTCAGATTTGGGTGAGCCTCAAGACGACGGACCTCAAGCAGGCGAAGACGCTCGCGAACGGGGTCCGGTCGAAGTTCGATCGGGAGTTTGCCGCTAGACGCCGTGAAGTCACGCCTCTCGATGCCGTCGAGCTCCAGGGGATCGCGCATAGGACGTATGGGGCCGAGGAGCGCCTGGACGATCACTTCCGCCTTACTCCGCCGACCGAAGCGGACTTGAGCGCGATCTGGCGCGTGATCGAAAAGGAATACGGACCGGACAGCCTCGCCGCTCGCGGGATCATGCGCCTCGTCGAGGAGCGGGTCCAAAGCCCGACGCAGTATCGGCAGGAGCACGCGGCCGAGCTCGCGGCGGAGGTTGGACGTTATCTGACGCGGACCGTGGATGCGGAGGTGGCCGAGGTCGTTCGCGAGCTTGGCCTGGGCGCGGCGCCGGGAAGCGAGGATTGGAAGCGGATCGCTCATGCGCTCCAGCGCGGTAAGCTCGCGGCCTACAAGACGGCCGACGAGCGCGACGCCGGCGACTGGTCTGGCGAGGTCCGCGACCCAATGGTCAAGGCGCCGGCCGTGCAGCGCGCGAAGGCCGGGGAGGGGATCATGGACCTCTTCGCGCAGTATGAGGCCGAGAACCCCGACAACGTCCGTCCCGACACGCTGCGTCAGACGCGCGACGCCGTTCGGCTGTTCGTTGAGAGCCTGCCGCCGCGGTCGTCGGTGACGGCCATCAACAAGGCGGCGGTGCGCGAATGGAAGGCGCTCTTGATCAGGTTCCCCGTCCGCGCGGTCGACACGGTCGCGTTCAAGGGAATGGCGATCCGGGACGTGGTCGCTGAGAACGATCGGCTCGGAAAGCCGACGATCTCGAAGAAGACGATCAATCGCTACCTGTCATCGCTCGGCGCGTTCTCGAACTGGCTTGTGGTGGTGCGGGGCCTCCTGGACGCCAACCCCGTTCGTGACCTCTACCTTAAGATCGACAAGAGCCGTGTGACGACGCTGCCGTTCACTGTCGACCAGATGAAGGTGATCTTCTCCTCAGACGCCTTCACTGCGCCGGATGCGGTGCGGGATCACACCTTCTGGCTTCCCTTGGTGATGTTGTTCTCAGGTGCGCGGCCGGGTGAGCTCGCCCAGCTTGCGGTCGCGGATGTGCGCCAGATGCACGGCGTCAACGTGCTGCACATCACGACCGAGGGCGCGAAGGACAAGACGTTGAAGACCCGCGGCAGCGCCCGTGTGGTGCCGGTTCATCCGGAGCTCGTGCGGCTTGGCTTCCTGGAGCATGTCGAAGCGATGCGAGCCGCCGGCCAGGGCCGGGTGTTCCCGGAGGCGACGCGCAATGCGCGCGGCCAGTGGGTCGACAAGTTCTCGCGGGAGTTTCCGCGTCTGCTGGCGCGCCTGAAGGTGAAGGACGGTCGAGGCCTGTCGCTCTACAGCTACCGTCATACAGCCGCCGACGCTTTCCGCCGGGCTGGGTATGCCGACGAGGCGTTTGGGCCTCTCCTGGGCCATGCCAAGGCTTCCACGACCGGTCTCTATGGAACCGAGAGCCAGGGGACGATCGCGCAGCGTGCGGCGATGATTGACGCGATTGCTTATGAGGGGCTCGACCTGTCGCATCTCTATCCGGCGCCGTAGTCTTCTCCGCGGCGCAGCCGCGACGAGCGGAGCGTAGCGAGCGAGTACGACAATGCGGGTCGAACTCCGGCTCGTGAGGGGGCGTAGCTAACAGATGACAATCGGTTTGGTGATAGCTGGCGCTTTGCTCGGTTTCGTATACGGCCTTCTGAAAATAGACGGCATTCAGCGTATCGTTGATAAAGGAAATCTGTGGAACGCAAAGAGGTTACGCTTACGCGCCGTTAAGTTGATCGATATCTTGCGAGGTCCCCGGTTTGTGGACATGATGAAAACATATCCTTGGTGGGATATTTCAGATCAAGTCTACGTAGGTCGACGGGTGATCACGCCGCTAACCATTCGTGCCGAGCAAACTAGCTTAAATATGGCGCGCATGGCCGCGAAAATGCCCACACAGCAAGTTTGGACGCAGCCCTATGGAAGATCTGAGATATTACGCAGTTACGATGAAGTGATATCTTGTCTGGAGGGTTACATCTCAGACCCTGAAAGATACGAGACTAAGCTCCGAACGGGTGCTGAAATATTATTCCTTTTTGCGATCTGCTTGATCACTATTGCATTGGGGGTCACTGCGTAGCGAAGTTAGTGAAAGCAGTTAGCTTAGATCAGCCTCACGAACGCGGCGCGCACGGCCCGCAGATCATAGTGAAATCCAGTCCAGCCGGCCCGTCGCGCTGTAGTGCTGAGGGGGTTCCTGGGCTTGAACATGGCCGGCGCCTGGAGGTCCGCGGACAGGTAGTAGATGGCGTGCGTGACGGGCTCGACGGTCGCCAGCACGAGGAACAGCGGGAAGTAGATCGCCGCCTCCATGCGCTCCCGCTGCGGACCCCATGCGGCGCCCATCACCTGCGCCGGCACGACCGAGATGTCTTTGACCGTGGCGGCCTTCACCTGGGCGAGGTAGCCGCAGAAGTCGCAGATCACGTCCGCGCACTTGAAGTTGGTCGGGAGCCGGACGAGGGTCCGCATGCGCTTGCAACGCGGACACGAGCACTGCTTGACGACGCGCTCTTCCCCGAATGCGCCTAAGTTCTGACGAGCGGTCGCCATCCACACCCTTAACGGCTTCAGCCTCGAAAAAGTCTGAGACGCCCCGGAGCCTGTCGACTCGGAAGAGGAGGATACCGTGGTGAACACAACCAATAGCAAGCCCTCAGCGTCGGCGCGTTGGGCATCGAAATGCAGCATCGAAGGGTATGCGTGCGTGGTCTGTGGCAATGACCCGCTCTACGACGAACGCGACATTTTCTTCGAGACCGGATGCTGCGGCGCCCACGCTGCGCAGGCAGAGAAGGCGCTCGACGAGTAGGCAAACGAAAATGGCCCCGCGGATGCGGGGCCATAGGTCGGTACGCCAATGCGGGTTGCCTTCTTAGGCGACGTCCCGATCGGCGCCGAGGCGGCCAGACTCAAACAGAAGCTCGGCGTGGGCGGCCTCGGGGCTGTCGAGCTCCTCGGGCGTCGCGTCCGGCAGGAAGGCCGTCCCGTCCATCTCGCCCAGGTCCACGGCCTGAGCGCTGCCCTCGACGGTGATAATCTTGCCGTCATGACGGACGACATACCCGGCCGGATCCTTCTCCAGGATGGCCGGCTTGTCGTCGATATAGGTCAGGGCGCGGTCGATGCGCGGCTTGCCGTTAGACGGCTCCTCGGCGCGGATCTCGCCCTTGAGCTTGCCGTTCGCGACGTCGCGCCAAATCTCCTCAAAACGTTCGATCGTGATGCTGGTCGTCATTGTTGAGCTAGTCCTTGCTGATGGCCCTGCGCGACGGGGCCGGTGATGGCGCGGGTGCGTGTTGACGGGCGTCGTGAAGGGGCGGCCCGGTCGCCCTGGAGAGCCCACTAGGCGGCCCGCGCGAGCTCGATGCGCCGGTCCCGGTCATGATCCTCAATGACGGCCTGGGCCATCCTGAACGCCATGGCGCCGGCCGCGTCCGCGAGTGCGATGCTGATGCGGTCCAGGTCCGCGCCGCCGGTGAGCGGGTCGGGCTCGGCGACGGCCGCGTCCAGCGCGTCGAGAACCTCATGGTGGTCCGGGAGGCCGGCGAGGCGAAGGACTGCGGCGCGGGCGTCGCGGGAGCCGGTGCCGGCGATGGCGGCGACCAAGCAGGCGTGACGGTCGTCGGCGAGATAGGTGAATGACATGAGGGGCGGCCCTGGTTCGGTGTTGACCAAGGGTTTGTGAGTCCGCCGACTCCGGTCGTCAAGCAGAAATGCGCCGTGCCAGCCAAATAGATTGAAGCATCAATCAACTTTGATGGATGAGATGCCGCAACAGAGACTGACAATAATGTAAACTCGTCACGGAAAGCGGCATAGATTGCTTCGGATCGGCGCCGGACGTTGTTCGTAATCTTCAGCGCAGGGCCTGCGTAGCGCGAGGCAAGCCTGGAGGCGCCCAGGATGGCCCGGACGCCGGGCCGGCTCCAGAACGCGGCCTTCAGCATGTAGCTGGCCCAGCCGGCGTCGGGATTGGCGACCGCGCGAACCTGCCGAGCCGGCGCGTGGTAGTCGGCGCCCGCGGCAATCCTAAGGGAGGCCTTCATGGCGTCGAGCTCGTCGGCCGCGACCTGGACGACGCCATGGAGATGCAGCCGGCGATCATCGTGGACGTCGCGGCCGACGCGATCCTCCAGCACCAGCATGAAGCCGACGTCGGAACCAAGGACGCGGGCGACCCGCCGGCTGATCCAGTCCAGGGGCTTGGCCTGGGCGAGCGCCTGGGCCTCGACGGCGGCGCCGAGGTTCACGGTGACGGCGTAGCAGGGGCCGGCTTCCACGATGGCGTAGAAAGCAGCGTCGGCCTTCATGGGCTCGCTGAGGTCGCGCCACGCCGCCGGGCGCCGGTGCTTGGTCGGGAAGGAAGCGAAGGACGTGAACCACGGCCGGAAGCTGGCGCGGGTCGTCCGGGTGGTCTTCTCGTCGATCTCTGGGAGAGGTGTGTCCAGGTCGATGAGGGAAAGGGTGTCCTCCCTCTTATAGACTGGACGACCCGGCTGGAGGGCCTGGAGGCGATCCTGGGCGAACCTATGAAAGGCTTGGGCGAACGGGGCGTCCCGCATGGCCGAGACCGGGCGGGCTCGATTTACGGATCGGTCAACTTCGGATGCAGTGACGACCTTGCTGTCGACCTCGTCGAGGAGAGCGTTCAGGTCAACCTCAGGCTCCGGCTGAGCGTCCGCCACGAGGCGCGCGAGCACGGCCGCGGCCTGGGGCGACGAAAGGCGCGTCGGGTCGAGGCGCGCGAGGTCGGCATTGATCTTGTCGAGGATTGCCCTCGACGATCGGTAGGAAGACACACAGAGCCCTTTCAAGGCGCAAGAGATCGCGCCGGCCGAATGGCCGAACGCTGGCGTCTGGGGTGACGGAGCCCGCGCTGTGTTCGCGCGGTGCCCCGTCTGTCGCTCTCTGTGTGTTCTGAAATTATGCCACGGGCCGGCGGGCATCGCCAACGTAAATCGGGCGTCGTGGCAGGTTTTTCTTTTCGTTTTTAGGTGTTTACGCCCGTCATCAGCGTCCGCGGTTGAGCACGTTTCCGGGCCGGAGAGCAGCCTGAATTTCTCGTGCCGCCACGCCGCGCATGGTGTTCTCCATCTCGCGACTGATCTTCTTGGCGAGGTCGTCGTTCTGCTCCGGCGTGCCGGCCGAGCCGTTGACCGTGATTGGCGCCGAGATGCTGACCGTCTGGTTGCTCGTGCTGCCGCCCAGGGCCTCGGTGGCGGTCTGGAGCGCCGGCGGCACAAGCGCCGGGAGCGCGAGTCCGACGACGCCGCCCTGGTCGTAGCCGCGCTTGCCGCGCCGCATGGCCTCGACGGCCTCCACGCCGCCGTTGCGGGTGATGTCGGCCTGGGAAAACACGACCTCGCCGCGATGAACAACTCCGGCCGGCTCGTTCACGCCGCCGGCGCCGGTGTAGCCGCCGCCTGCGAAGCCGAGGAGTCCGGAAAGGCCCATGAAGAACCCGCCGCCGCCTCCAGCGCCGCCCATGCCTCCGAAAGCGCTGGCCCAAAGCTGGTTGATGACCATGTCGAGGAGCTTGTCGGCGATCTTGCCCAAGGCGTTCGAGAACGCCTCGCCGGCGCTGGCGCCCTGGAGGAGGTCCGAGACCATCCCCTTCGTCGCGTCGCGGCCGAGGTCGCTCAAGTCCTGGGCTGCCTGGGCAGTGCGGTCCGTCTGGTCCTTGGCGCGCTGGACGGTCTTCTCGGCCTGCACGCGGCGCTGGGCCGCCGCCACCTCAGCCGCGGCCTGGGCCTCGATGGCGGCGATGCGGGCCGGCGTCGCCTCGATGTCCTGATCCGCGAGCTTGCGGAGCTCCTCGCGGACGATGCGCGCCTGTTCGGCGGCGACGTCGAAGGCCTCCAGGCTGGACCGCGCGGCGTCGGTAACCTGGGCCTGCCGTTCGAGGGCCGCAGTCTCGGCGTTGATGTCCTCGACGCGGCGCGCGCCGTCGCGGCCCAGGTTGCGGTCGAAGTCGACGGCGGTGTCCCGCTGCTTGGCCTGGGGCGTCGCGGCGCCGGCGAAGGCGTCTGCCTCGGCGTTGCGCCGGCTCCGGTTCACGCCGGCATTATCGCCCGCGAGGCCGCGGATCGCCTTCTCGACGTCGGCGGTGGTGCCGCCGCTGCGGATGACGGCGGCGATGCGCTCGGGGAGCGAGCCGTAGTTGTAGGCGATCGAAGTGAGCGCGGCCTGCTGTTGCTCGCCCATGGCGGCCCAGCGATCCGCGCCGATGCTCTTGACGACGCCTTCCTGGAACTCGCCGATCCGGCGCTTCAGGTCGCGCGCGGCGTCGGCCATCGTGACGACGGTCTCGGCGGTGACGCGAGCGACCTTGCCATCCTCGCCCGTGGTCGTGTCGCTTCCGTAGCCGGTCCGCAGCGCGTTGACGTCCCAATAGGGCTTGGCGCGGAAGTCCTCGAACTTCGCGATCATGTCGAAGGCGTTGCCGGCGCCGCTGGCGTCGAACGTCTTCTCGGACGCCTTGCTCTCGTCCTGCGTCGCGACGATCTGCCGAGCGACCTCGCGCATGGACTCGCGGACGGCGTCGGTGATCTTCACCCCGTTCGCCTGGAGGCCCTTCACGAGCTCGGACGTCTGGGCGTCGAGCCGCTTCTGATCGTCGGTCTTGCTGGCGTCGGCCATCGCCTGGGCGCCGGCTACGCCCGCAGAGGGAACGGTCCCGGCGGCGGTCATGCCGCGATCCAGGGTCGACGGGCCGCGCGGGGCGTCGGCGGACGTGGCGGACTTCGCCAGGGCCTTGTCCTGGGCCTCGCGGGTCTTCAGGGCCGCCGTGTATTCGGCCGCCGCCGCCTGGGCGTCGGCGAAGGCGGACGTCGCCTTGGGGAAGCGCTCGGCCAGCTTGTCGAGCTCGGCCCGGTAGGTCTCCAGGTCGATCTTGCCGTCCGTGAAGGACGCCGTGATCCTCCGGTATTCGTCGAGCGCCGGGTTCACGATCTTCCCGCGGCCCACCTGGGCCGTCTGCGGGAGCGGCATGTCGCGGAGCTCGCGATATTTGCCGGAGATCAGGGCCGAGGTGTCGGCGATCTTCACCTTGATCTCGGCGCCGGTGAGCTTCGCGAGCTCGTCGGCGACGCGCTTCACCTGATCCGCCGTCGAGTCCGCAGAGAGACCGAGCGCCTTCATGTTATCGCTGGCGCGCATGGCGGCCTCGGCCGCGCCATTGGTGCGGGTCGCGAAGTAAAGAGCCGCCGCAGCGCCAGCGCCGAGGAGCGCGCCAATCGGGCCGGCCGCAGCGCCGAGGCCCGCGAGGGCGCCAGTGAGGCCGGTGAGGGTCGCCGCGCCGCGAAGCGCCACGAGGGCCGCGATGGTGCTGCGGATGGCCACGCCGGCGTTGCCGAGGGCCAGAATCATGCCGCCGATCGCGCGGCCGACGAGGGCCGCGGCGAGGACGCCGGCGACCTTCAGGGCGACGTCTGCGGTGGCGTCGAAGTTGTCGGCCAGGGCGTTGAGGCCAGCCTTCAAGCGGCCGGTCGCGCCCAGGGACTCGTCGGACTGGCCGACGTAGCGCGTGAGCGCGTTCGTGACGCGGGTTGCGGAACCCTCCAGCGTCGGGAGCGCCGCCGCCGCCATCTTCTCGACGACGGGGAGCCCCTTGAGGAAGCCGTCGAAGAATTGGCGGTTCGAGATTGCGCCGTCGTTCACGAGGGTCTTGAGCTTGGAGACCGAGCCGCCCGCGGCGTCGATCCCGGCCGCGACCGCCATCAGGATCGGGCGTGCGCCCTCATTGATGCTGTTGAATTCCTCGGCCTGGACACGAGCCGAGCCGAGAAGCTGGCCGAGCTGCTGAAGCGCGCCGGACGCGGCGCCCGATGAGGTGCCGGCGGCCTTCAGTGCGGTCGCGACGCCACCGGAGAACTTGATGAGGTCGCGTTCGGAGGCGCCGAGCTCGGCGGACGCCTGGGCCGCCTTGCCGTAGAGGTCCGTCAACGCGCCGATCGGGGCGCTGTTCGCCTGGGCGGCGTTGAACAGGCTGTCGAGCACGCGCTGGAGGTTCGCGCCCTCCAGGCCCGCGACCGAGAGGCTGTTCTTGGCCTTGGTCCAATCGTCGGCGAGCTTCGCGCCCTCGGACGCCAGCGCCGCCGCAGAGAAGCCGCCCAGGGTCACGCCGAGGGTGATCGGCTTCATGCCAAGGCCGATGCGTGAGAGGTTCGCGTTCGCCTTCGCCGCCATGGCCGAAGTGTCGCCCTCGATGCGGCGCCGGGCGTTCGCCATGCGGTTCTCGATGCCGCCGGCCTGCCGCTGGATCGTGGCGTTGGCCTTCGCGAGGCCCTTCTCCAGCTTGTCGGTGCGCGCCTCCAGGGAGGCGACGAGGACGCGAGGTCCCTTGTTCGAGGTCATGCTCATGCTGCGAAGTCCCACTCGTGATGAAGCACGAGCGGGCCGTCCGGGCGCTTGGTCTCGTCTTCGTAAATGCTCTTGCCGTCTTCGCCGTTCGCGCAGCGGTGGACGGCCATCGTCATGGCGACGGCTCCATCAATGCAGGCGTGGCGGGATGGCTTGCGGAACCGGACCATGTGGCCCAGCGGGTTGGTCTCGACCTCGATGTTGCCGAGGTTCCAGTCGAGGATCGGGTGGCCGGGATGCCGGAGCTTGCGGCCATTGATGAGGCGCTCGGCCGTGGCAATCGCCGGCATCATGGTGAGCGCGCCCTGTCGGAACGCGATCACCGGGAGGCCTTCGTCTGAAAGCCGGCCCATGAGGCCGTGCGAGAGCGCGGGATCGAACGCGATCTCGGCGACGTCATAGCGGTCGCAAAGGTTGCGGATCGCCGCCTCGATCACGTTGAGGTCGACGACCTCGCCCGGTGTCGGGGTCAGAAGGTTTTCGGCGGCCCAACGGACGTAAGGGACGCCCGAAACCTCCTCCCGACGCCCCAGAGCTTCTGCGGGGCAGAAGAAAAATGGCCGTACATACACTCCCCCTTCAACTTCAGGATCACGCCACGCCATGACGATGGACGTGAGGTCGCCAGAAGCCGAGAGGTCGACGCCAAGCCAGACGGGGCCGGCCGGCTCGCCGAGGTTGTCGTTCGCGGCTGCGTTCCACGTCGCCATTTCGACGAAGGGCGACGTGGCGCGGTCCAGCCAGATGTTGAGACGGTCGTTCTGAAAGCGGATGCGGCAATCCGGGCGGGTCTCGGCTTCGCGCGCCTCCTGCCGCATGGCCTCCAGGTTTGGATAAGGCGGCGTGCAGGCAAGGCCTGGATTGACGACGTGCCAAACCCGTTCGTCGCGCCAATCATCGCCGGGAAGCGTTTCGAAAATGACCGGGAGTGACCGGGGCTCGCTATCAGGGTCGTCCGTGATCCTGCGCGCGGCGCTGAAGATGTCGTGCGCGAGATTGCCCTCGCCGGTGCCGGCTTGACTAATGACGACGCCGAGCGTCTCGGAGGTCTTGCCGAGGCCCGTGACGAGCGTGTCGTAAAGCCGCCGGTCGCGCCATGCGTGGACTTCGTCGAATAAGACGAACTTGCTCGTCAGGCCATTGGCGGTCGCGGCGTCGGCGCTGATCGCCTCAAGCGTCGCTTGGCTCTTCCGGTGCGTGATCTTGTTCTGGCTATCCCGGACCTTCACGTGCTTATCGAGGCGGCGGTCGGCCATGACGAAGCCCTGGGCCTCGCGAAAGGGGATCTTCGACTGCTTTCGATTACAGGCCGCGAGATGCACTTGGCCGAAGGGGATACGCTCCGGCCCGATGGTGTGCAGCATCGCGAGTCCGGCGCCGAGGCCGGTCTTTCGCGCGCCGCGCGGGATCATGGCGTAGACGCGCGTATATTTGCGCGTTCCGTCGTGCCAGCGCGGCCCGTAGATCATGCGGACAAGCCGCTCCTGCCAGGGATCAAGCTGGAACGGCTTGCCAGTGCCAGCGTGCGTTAGGGCGCGCAGGAACCGGACGGCGCGCTCGCCGTGGCCGAGCGGGTCGTCGATCGGGGAGCCGTCGAACAGCCATTCGGGACGCCGCGCCATTAGAGAATGCCCAGGTCTGCAAGGTCGGCGTCATTTTCGCCGCCCGACGCGACGAAGCGCGAGCCGGCGGCGGGGCTGGCGTAGAGCTCGGCGGCGTAGCGAAGCGCGGTCTTGCTCGCGGCGTCCTGGAGCCGCACGAGCCGCGACACGTCGCCGGCCGCCGCTGCGGTCGCCTGGATCGCGCGCTCGAACTCGCGCACGCGGCCGAGGTGGACGACGTAGTTCTCCAGCAACGGAAGATGCACGGGCGCAAAGGATCCGGACGCGATGACGTGCGGGGCGACGCGCTTCCACTCGGCACGCGCCTCCGGGGTCAGGTGTGCGGGAGCCTTTGGGGTGCGGATAATCGCGCCCTTCGCGGCCCTAGGCGTCGGCTTGCGTCCGGCCCGGTGACGGCTAGGCATCGGGGGCCTTCGTGGTGGCACGGATTTCGAGGCCGCGGCGCCGGCCGATCTCGACCACGCCGAGGATGCCGTAGCTGCGGCCGGCGTGGCGGACGCGGTCGGTCTGGCGCACGCCCTCAGTCCAGCGGATGCGGAACAGGATGGTCTCGGCGGCGGCCGTGCCGGCGCCGGTGAGGAACTCGTCGGCGTCGGCCGTGACGACCTGGGCGCGCATGGTGGCGACCGTCGCCCAGGCGTCGGTCGGGACGCCCATGTCGTCGATCGACGCGACGCCGGCGCGCTCGATGGTGATCTGGTGGTCCAGCTTTCCCGCCCTCATGCGCGCGGCTCCTCGACCAGGACGCCCAGATAAAGGGTGGCGTGGCCGCGCTCGCCGTCGGGGTCGCGGCTGAAAACGACGCGCTCGACTTCCTGGTCCAGGACGCGAAGGCCGTCGCCGAGCACCAGCGGGGCGCGCAGCGCGGCGTCCACGTCGCCGGCGATGAGCTTGGCGTTGGCGGTTCCGCCGGTCTTGGTCCAGACGTCCAGCTTCATCAGCACGCGGACGTGCTGGCGGGCGAGCGTCATGTTCTCGCGCAGCGCCGTGCCTTCGCCGATCTGGACGCAAGGGAACGTCTCAGGCCGTGCGTGGGCGTCCACGATCTGCGCGGCCGGGACTGCCGCGACGACCGCGGCCGTGGCGATGAGGCGGGCGCGGAGGGCGCGCTGGAGGGCGACGGGGGCGAACGTCATCCCGCGAAGTCCTTCAAGGCCCGGTTCATGGCGCGGTGGATCTGGCCTTCGCGGCGCTTGCGGAGGAGACGGAACGCCGGCCAGAAAAACGGCTCGGCGTCCGCGGTCGGGGTGCCGAACTCGACAAAGGTCGGGTAGTCGACGGCCGCGCCGCCGGCGACGACCGTGCGAGAGAGCTCGTCGGGGCCGGCCTCGACGCGGATGCTGGTCTCCAGGTCTCCAGTCTCGCCCTCGGGGGCGAGCGCCTTGGCGCCGGACGCCATCTCGTCGGCCGCCTTGTCGAGCGCCTTCGCGACCTCGGCCTTTACCTGGGCCGGAATGGTCTTAAGGAGGTCGCGGCGGATGGCGTCGAGCGCCGCCTTGTTCGAGCTCACGCGGCCGTCTCCGGCCAGCGGTGCGGCGCGATCAACTGCCAGAAGCCCAACGGAAGCTGGCGAAGGTCGACGCCGGCGACGGTGTCCTCACGGTGCTCATAGAACGACCCGACAAGAAGCCGGACGGCCTGCTTGATGCTGGCCGGTGATGCAGCCGTGATAGGCCCGACAAACTGCGACGTGAACTCCTCGGCGGCCTCGATGTAGTCGCCCAGGATCTCGTCGTCGGACGTGCCGGTGATGTTGAGGTGCGCCTTCACATTGGCGACGGTGATGGCGCTCACTGAAAAAATCCCAATTCGGCGGAAGTTTGCGCGGCGGGGAGCGCGCCGGTCCCGGCGATGACGGCCTGGGCGCGACCCACCCCCCGGTCCCTTTGACGCGGAAGCTCGGCCTGCGATGCGATCGCGCGAGCCATGGGCCATCCCTGCTGAAGGCGGGCGCGGAAGGTGTGATAGGGGACGCCTGCTTGCGCGGCCCACTCGCGAACGGTGAGTGACTTGCCTGCGAAATCGATGCGCTTGCCTACCGGCGTCGAAACCGCACGGTATGCGTCCCAGCCGTTGCGAAGACGCATGACGATTGTTTGTCGCGCGATACCGCTGCGGATCGACCACTCGTCCAACGTGAGCCTGATACCCATCGTCTCCACGTAGGTGGGCGGCCGGTAGTTCGGGCGCCGTCGAATGATCGTCCGGCGGTTCGGAAGGGTCGGCTTGGTGGGCTTGGTATCCAAGTTGCCGACGCGAGGGGCGAGAAGACGTGTGACATTACGGCGGACGCGGTCCGGCTCCATGCCGGCCCTGATGCATGCCTCGTCGAAGCCTTCACCATCGAACAGGAAGCGACGGGAACGAGCCCGATCTGCCGCCGGGATAGTGCGGTCGGTCGCCTTCAGAAGCATGGTCCAAAGACGGTCGGTAAAGGCGCGGCGGAACCCATAGGCGGAGGTCATGATGCGAGGCCGAAATCCTGCTCGATGGTGAGCGTGATGGTCTGGCGGTCGGCCTCGTCGAACGTGCGCTTCCACTTCTTGCAGGTGACGCGGATCGGGGTGGCTTCGCCGGGCGGGGTGTAGAGGAAGGCTTCCACGCCGCCGCGGGCTTGAAGGAAGGTGCGGATGGCGGCGGACTCGGCGGCTGTGAGGAGCTCGAACTTGAGCTCCCAGCTTTCGCGGATGTGGTTCAGGCCGGCTGCGCTGCGCTGCGTATAGCCGTCGCCGAACTCGGCCTCGAACAGCTTGATCTTCGGCTCGGCGGACGCTCCGACGCTGGGCGCCTTGGGCGGGGTGAACGTGGCGAGCGCCATCAGGCGAGCTCCTCGCGGATGCGGGCGCGGTGTTCCTCGCGCTGCTTGTGGCCGTCGTGACAGGGCTTGCAGAGGGACTGCCAGTTGCTCCGGTTCCAAAAGCGCCAGCGGTTGCCCTTGTGAGGGATGACGTGGTCGACGACGGACGCGAGAGCGCCGCAGCGCCGACACGTCGGGTTGACCTGGAGGAACAGGTCGCGCTCGCGCTGCCACTCGGCGGTGTAGCCGCGGGCGCGGGCCGAGGGCCGGTTCTGGTCGTGGCGGGCCTTGCGGGCGCGATCGGTGAGGATCTGGCACGCGCAACGGGAGCCGGACGGAACGACGGCGCCGCAGTGACAGAAGCGGGCGGGACGGCGGGGCATCATTCAGCCCCGTCGAAAGAGGACGCGACCTTGCAGCCTTGAACCCATGAGAAACGCCGCTGAGGCGCATGGAGCCGGGCAGGCTGCTTTTCGTTGTTCGGCCGGTCGCGAGCCGTCAGAAAGGGGCTCCAATTCGAGAAAGGGGTGCGCATCAGGCGGCCTCGACGCGGGTCGTCCATCGGCTCGCGAGGTCGCGCCACTTGTCGTCCAGGGACCGGGTGTCGGGCTTCTTCGGGGCGCCGCCGCGCTGTGCGTTGGTCCAGGCGACAAGGCCACGCCGGGCCGCCATGATCTCGGCGGGTGTGGCGTTCCAGGCGGTGTCGGGGCTCCAGCCGAGCCACCCTGTTGCGACCTCGAAGAGGTCGACGAGGTGCGCGGCGAAGCCGTCGCGCCGAGTACCGCTACGCGGGTCGCCTTCGGCGTCTGTTTGATCGTTTTGTTCGGCGGTGATGTCGACGCCGGCTAAGGCGTAGACGTGCGCCACAAGCGCGGGAATGAGGTGATCGACGCCCGCATAAAGACCATGCGGGGCGCCGAGGCTTTCGATGAAGGACGGGACGTCCGACCATGTCGACGAGTGCTCGCGCAGCACGTCGGCGATGGCGAAGAGGTCGCCGTCCTGGATCTTGGAAACGAGAACGGCGAGGCCCTCGTGACGGCGCTCAAGGCGGAGGGCAGCACGAAGGGTCGGCCGGAGCGTGATGCGCTCCAATCCGATCTTGATGGTGATCTCCTCCGCCGCGAGCTTCATGGTCAGGTGGCCGAAGGCGCGACTTCGATGATGTCGCCCACGATCTCGCAGGTGAACGTCTGCTCGACCATCGAGTCCTGCTCGCCCGTCTTCACGGGCGCGGCGTAGACCGACACGGGAAGATAAAAAAGCGTGCCGGTCGGGCTCGCGCCGGTGGCCGGCTTGTCGCCGAGCTCGAGCTTAAGAAAGACCGGGACGTCGGACTTGGCCGCTGTGCGGAGCGCGATCTGGCCGGCGTCGACGGTGTCGCGAACGCAAGTCACCTCGAAGGGGCCGGCGTCAACCGAGCCCTTGAACTTCTGCACGCGGCGCGTGCCGAGAACCTTGGCCTCGATCTTGTTGTAGGTGTCGCCGAAGTCGCCGATGTTCGAGACGCCGCCGACCGCGGACCACGACAGGGCCTTATAGGCGACCGCCGTTGCGGGGAGGGTGGCGGAGGTCGCGACCGAGAGGACGGTCAGCGTATTCTGAATGCTAGCCATGTTCTGAGCGCCTCCTTACGACGCCTTGAGCTTGATCTTGATGAGGGGCTCGGCGAGCGTGATCCGGCCGCCGACGCGCCGACGCGCGAGGAGGTTGATGATCCCGTTCTTCCAGCCGGTGAGGCGGTCGTATTCGGCCTCGAACCCGACGCGATCGAGGATCGTGTAGGAGCTCGCAAAGTCGCCGAAGATGATCGGCGAAGCGCCGGCGGTCGGGTTCGGCATATCGACCGCTTCCAGGACCGGGCGGCCGAGGATGGTCGACGGCTGGCCGCCGGCGAGGTTGCCGTTCTGCCAAATCAGGTTGCCGTCGCCGTCGCGAAGCTTGCGGACGACCGCCATCGTGGCCCGGTTCATGAGCCAATGGCCGCGCGCCGCGTAGGCGCTCGGGATGCTGTAGAACGCATCAATGAGGTCGTCGGTCGCCAACGTGGTCGCGGCGGTCGTGCGCGTGGCGACGTCGGCGGAGGTCATGACGCCTTCGGCCTGAGTGGTGCCGTTGCCGTTGACGAACCACGAGGCTTCGAGCTTGCCGAACTGCGTCGCGACGTGATTGCCCAGCCAGGACGCGAGGTCGAACGCGGCGTCCTCATACATGACGCGCGAGACCGGCACGATCACGGCCATCTCGAACGGCTTGGCGTCGATGAGCTCGAACGTTGGTTCGGACTCGGCGGCGGCGCCGAGCTCGGTGCGGGAGGCCGGGACGACCTTGCTCACGAGACGGGGGAACTGCACGAGCGGGCCGCTCATGGTGATCGCCGAGGCGATGGAGCGGATCGGCGAGAACTCGGTGATCTTTTCGATCACGGTCGCGCTGAACGTCGGGGGCGCCAGAACGCCGCCGGTGCTCGGAGCGCCGACAGCGAGGGTCTTAAGTTCGGTCGCGTCGCCGGTGTGGAGATAGACGTTGAACGCCTTGGTCTCCAGGGCGGCATCGGACTGTCCGGCGGCCGGAGCGGGGCGGGCGGCCTTCTTCTCCAGGTCGGCGAGACGCGCGGCAAACCCGCCGAGCGACTTCACCTCGTCGGCGACGCCGGCGATCTTGGTTTCCAGCGCCGAGATGTCGGGCGCCGCGTTCTGGTCTTCCACGGTTAGTTCCTTTTGATGCGCCGCGTGATCTGCGGACTTGAGGGACGTCACGCGGGCGCCGGCGTGAGCCGGAAAGGTGACGATTGAGACCTCGGCCAGATTGAGGGCTGAGATGGTCCGGCCGCCGGTTGTGCGACGGGCGAAATTCTTGATGGCGAAGCCGATTGAGACGCCGTTCATCGCGCCGGACTTGATGAGCGCGTGAGCTTCCTTGGCGCGGGCGACGGTCTCGACGAGAAGCCGGCCCTTCACGACGAGGCCCTGGGCGGTCTCGACGACACTTTCCCAGACGCCGATGGGCTCGCGCTGGTCGTGCATCCACAGGATCGGGAGCGGCCCGGCGGCGGTCGCGAACGCGCCCTTGGTGATGATGTCGCCGGTCTGGTCCGGCTCGTCGAAGATCCACGCGGTCGCGGTGATCGCGCCGGTGTCGTCGAGCGTGAACGCGGCCTTGGTCTCAAGCTGCATCGGTCGCGCCCTGGTCCGGCGTGCCGAGCATGGCGGCCATCATGATGTCGCTGGCGAGCGCGTAGAGCTCGCCGAAGGGGATTGCGCCCGCGTAGGCCTCGACGAGCTCTTGGGCGCGCTTCGGGGTCTCGCCGCCTCCGATGAGGCCCAGGCGGACGGTCTCGCGGACTTCGGTCGTGGTGGCGTCGCTGGCGAACATGCGGCGGGCGGTTCCCCACGCGCCGGCCCCGACGAGGCGCTCGAACTCGACGAGGAGCGCCGGGGTCAAGGCGAAGGTGCGCTCGGCGTCGCCGAAGAACGCAGCGTGCGGGCTCACTGGCCGGCCTCCTGCACGCCGGTGGCGCCGTTGGACTGCGTGAAGGGGCTGGCGAGCGTGTCGCCGTCCGGCCGGGCCGGGAGATTTTCGCGGGTGCGCACTTCGTTGGCGGTCATGACGCCCGCGGCGCGGAGGCCCTGGTAGATCTTGGCGCGGGCCTCGCTGTCGCCCTGGAGGAGGCCGTCCAGCACGAAGTCGACGACGTGCGTCCGGCGCTCGTCGGGAGCGAGGAGCACGCGCGCGTAGGCGTCGCGCCACTGGCCAAGCCAATGGGCGAGCGTGAAGATCGCGAACTGTGTGCGGAGCTCCTCGGCGTTCTTGAACGTGGCCGAGGAGAGGTCGCCGAGGAGCGTCGGCGGGCAGTTGAAGGCGCGCGCGATCTCGACGACCTCGAACGAGCGGTTCTCAATGAACTGCTGGTCCGTGGACGTAAGCTCGTGGACGACGGGCTTCATGCCCTCTTCCCAGACGACGAGTCCGCCGCTGTTCTCGCCGCTGTGTTCACCAGCGCGAAAGTTCGCGAGCCGTGCGGCGGCCTTTTCAGAGAGATGCCCAGGTGCGGTGATGGAGGCCGAAGGCCGGAAACCCTTACGAAGCTGGCGACCGAAATGGCGCTCCATCGATAAAGAGATGGCGATGGCTTCGCGGGCCGCTGTGATGGGTGCGAGGCCCTTCACGCCGTCGAGGGACGGTGCGGAGATGCGAAGAACGTCCTGGTGCGCGTAGACGGTCGCGCCGCCCTGGTGGCGATAGCGGTAGGCCGGCGCGCCGGTGTTGAGCGTCAGGATATCGACGGCGCGCGGGTCGAGCCGGATGAGCTCCAGGGGCGAGTCGTCGCCGCGGCGGGTGACGAGCGCGAAGCCGTCGCCGTGAAGGAGTGCGTCGCTGGTGATCTGGCGCCGGAGCTCGCCGGCGGAGGTCCAGTCGTTGGCCTCGTCGTGGGCGAGGCGGTAAGCGTCATGGTCGGGGGCCGGCTGCTTGCCGTCGTCGGCGCGCTCATAGACCTTGACCGGCAGATTTCCAATAGTCGTCGAGATGAGCGTGACCGCGGCCTTGACCGCCGGGACACGCATGGCACTCTCGGGCGTGACGGAAGGTCCGGCTTCAGTAATGGGCGCGGAAAAAAGGTCGGCCCACTGTCCCGCTGCCGCTG
Organism: Methylopila sp. 73B; assembly: GCF_000526315.1. Classification (NCBI taxonomy): domain Bacteria; kingdom Pseudomonadati; phylum Pseudomonadota; class Alphaproteobacteria; order Hyphomicrobiales; family Methylopilaceae; genus Methylopila; species Methylopila sp. 73B. Next base: position 949,078 of record NZ_JAFV01000001.1, read on the forward strand.
CTACGGACGGGACAGGGGCCGACTTGACTTCGGGAGCACGCCCGAAGAACTGAGAAAGACGAATTGAAATCGACAAATCGGGGTTCCGAAAGCTGGATACCCCATTATTTTACTTGACGGGAGGCCGGTGGCCAAACTGCTACCGTCGCACGCTACCTAATATTGCTACCGTTCGCCCCGCAGGCGAAGGTTGCAAATCCAAGAGAATGAAGGGTTTCAGAAGAGTGGCTGGGGGACCTGGATTCGAACCAGGACTGACCGAGTCAGAGTCGGTAGTTCTACCGTTAAACTATCCCCCACCGTGCGGTCCGCCGCCGAGGCGCGGGCGCTGCGAGGCCCCTGGTAGGAGGGCGTCGCCGTGGTGCGCCCCCTTTAGCGGGTTCGGGCGGGGCGGGCAAGGGGTTCGCGCCGGAAAGGACTTCGGCGCGAGAAAGGGCTTCGGCGCGCGACCTGCGCGTCAGTCCGCCGGTCGAAACGAAAAGCCCCGGCGGGCGCGAACGCCGGCCGGGGCTTCGGGGGGCGAGACGCCGTCGGTCGCGCCTCAGGGCGCGCCGATCACCATGTGCGTGAACGGGGGGAGATAGGCCTGGGCCATGATCAGCAGGCCCATCAGGCTCGCCAGCGCCAGCGAGTGCAGGAACACGTAGCGCAGGATGTCGCCCTCGTGGCCGTACCAGCGCGTTGCGGTCGAGGCGACGACGATCGACTGGGCGTCGATCATCTTGCCCATCACGCCGCCCGAGGAGTTCGCGGCGGCCATCAGCGTCGGCGAGAGGCCGAGCTGCTCCGCCGAGATCTTCTGCAGGGACCCGAACAGCACGTTGGAGGAGGTGTCGGAGCCGGTCAGCGCCACGCCCAGCCAGCCCAGGAAGGTGCCGAAGAACGGGTAGAGCCAGCCGGTCTGCGCGAAGGCGAGGCCGAGCGTCGCGTCGACGCCGGAGTAACGGGTGACGAAGCCGAGCGAGAGCATCGCGGCGATGGTCAGCAGCGAGAACCGCACCAGCACCAGCGTCCTCCAGTAGGTCTTCGCCATCGCGAGCGGCGAGAAGCCCATCACGAAGCCGGCGATGATCGACGACAGGAAGATGCCGCTGCCGGTCGCCGACAACCAGTTGAGGTTGTAGACGGCGGCTTCCGGCTTCGGCGCCGGCACGACCGGCGGCACGCGCTGGATCAGCTGGTCGACGTGGGCGACGGGGAATTTCAGGATCGAGATCCCGTCGAGGAACGCCTTCACCTGAGGGACGCCCCAGCAGAACACGACCACGGAGAGGATCAGCCAGGGGATCCACGCCTTGATGACGTCGCCGCGCGGGTGCGCGGGCGCCACATGCGCCCCTCCGGCGCCGCCGCCGTGGCGGCCGATCGAGCCGCCCGCGCCGGCGAGCGCCGGCGCCGCGCCGTCGGCCGAGGTCCAGATCTGCCGCGGCTTCCAGACGCGGAGGAACAGCGTGAGCGCGAGAATCGAGGCGATCGCCGCCACCACGTCCACGAGCCACGGGCCATGGTAGTTCGAGACGAGGTACTGCGGGACGGCGAAGGTCACGCCCGCGATCAGGATCGCCGGCCAGATCTGCGCCATGCCGCGGAAGCCGGCGAAGGCGGCGATCAGCCAGAACGGCACCAGGATCGAGAAGAACGGCAGCTGGCGGCCGATCATCGCCGACAGGTCGAGCAGCGGCAGGCCGGTGACGGCGGCGAGCGCGATCACGGGCGTGCCGAGCGCGCCGAAGGCCACGGGCGCGGTGTTCGCGATCAGCGAGAGCCCGGAGGCCGCGAGCGGCGAGAAGCCGAGGCCGATCAGGATCGCGCCGGTCACCGCGACGGGGGTGCCGAAGCCGGCCGCGCCCTCGAAGAAGGCGCCGAAGGAGAAGGCGATCAGCAGAAGCTGCAGCCGGCGGTCGTCGGTGATGCCCGCAATCGAGTCCTGCAGGATCTTGAAATAGCCTTTCTCGTTCGTGAGTTGGTAGAGAAAGATGATGTTGAGGATGATCCAGCCGATCGGCAGCAGGCCGTAGGCGGCGCCATAGAGCGCCGTCATGCCGGCCTTGTCCGCCGGCATGCCGTGCGCGAACACGGCGATCAGCAGCGCGGCGGCGAGGCCGGCGATCGCGGCGGTGTGGGCCTTCATATGGAAGACGCCGATGCCGGCCAACAGCACGACGATCGGGATGGCGGCGACGATCGTCGAGATGACCGCGTTGCCGAACGGGTCGTAGACTTGAGACCACATAAGCCGTGGCTCCCCCTTAGGTTCGCGGGCGGTCGCGGGCGCGCCGGCCGTCGTTCTTCACATTTGCGTGGAGGAGGGTACCCGAGTCTGCTGGACGGCCGATCAGGAAGGCTTGCGCCGCGACCTAGACTTTCGGCGGATCTCCGCGGCCCGACGGCCGGTCGAGGGCTCGCCTTGCGGGGCGGCGATCGACTGCTATGCTTGGGATCAACGAGGGTGCTCAACAGCGGCCACGACTCGCCCGGGGCGTCGCTCCAGGCTGGAGGCGGCCCGAAGGACGGATTTGGTGGCCGAGCAGGTCGCGTCGCTCGGCGGCGCAGAACGAACGACCGGGCGGCCGACGGCGGTGGACGAGGCCGTCAGGCCGGCGACGCCAGTCTACGCCGCGCTCGATCTCGGCACGAACAACTGCCGCCTCCTGGTGGCGCGTCCCGACCGCGACGGCGGGTTTCGCGTGGTGGACAGCTTCTCGCGCATCGTGCGCCTCGGGGAGGGGCTCGCCCACACCGGCCGGCTCTGCGACGAGGCGATCACCCGCGCCGTCTCCGCGCTCGGCGTCTGCCGGGACAAGATGGCCGCCCGCGGGGTCTCCCGCGCCCGCCTGATCACGACCGAGGCCTGCCGCCAGGCGGACAACGGCGAGACGTTCCTGAAGCGGGTGCGCGACGAGACCGGGCTCGATCTCGAGATCATCGACCGGGCGACCGAGGCGCGCCTCGCGGCGGCCGGCTGCGCCTCGCTCGCGGACCCCGCCGCCGGCGGCGTCATCCTGTTCGACATCGGCGGCGGCTCGTCCGAGGTGGTCTGGCTCGAGCGCAAGCGCGGCGGCGGGCCCGGCGCTTTGGCGATGCGGGCCTGGGTGTCGCTGCCGGTGGGCGTCGTCACGCTGGCCGAGCGCTACGGCGGCGTGAAGGTTACGACGGAGGTGTTCGAAAACATGGTGGGCGAGGTCGGACGCTTGCTCGAGGCCTTCCCCGAGCGCGAGACGCTGGCGGCCTCGCTCAGCGACGTGCACCTGCTCGGCACCTCCGGCACCGTCACCACGATCGCCGGCGTGCATCTCGGCCTGCCGCGCTACGAGCGGCGGCTGGTCGACGGGCAATGGATGGCGTCGACCGACGTCACCCGCGTCGTCGAATCGCTGCGGGAGATGTCCTACGACCAGCGCTGCCAGAACCCCTGCATCGGGCCGGACCGCGCGGACCTCGTGCTCGCGGGCTGCGCGGTGCTGGAAGGCATCCGGCGCGCCTTCCCCGTGGCGCGGCTGCGCGTTGCCGATCGGGGCTTGAGAGAAGGAATCCTCGTGGAGCTGATGCGCGAAGACGGCGTCTGGCGCCGTCGCGGCTCTCGCCGGCGGGGACGCCGCGGATGAGCGTGGCGGGCAAGGGCGGCGGCAAGGGCGGCAAGAGCGGTTCGGGCAAAAGCGGGGCCGGTAAGACCGGAAGCGGCGCCAAGGGCGGGGCCGGCAAGGCGGGGCCCGGCGCCGGCGGCGGCGGCGCCCGCAGCATGGGGGTGCGCGTCCACACCGCGCGCAAGCGCAGCCACGCCTCCACCCTGTGGCTCGACCGCCAGCTGAACGACCCCTACGTCCAGGCGGCGAAGCGCGACGGCTACCGCTCCCGCGCGGCGTTCAAGCTGCTTGAGATCGACGACCGCCACCGCTTGCTGAAGCCGGGCCAGAAGATCGTCGATCTCGGCGCGGCGCCGGGCGGCTGGAGCCAGATCGCCGCGACCCGAATCGGCGCGGCCGAGGGGCGGGGCAAGATCGTCGCGATAGACCTGCTGGAGATGGAGCCGGTCCCGGGCGTCGACTTCATGGTGCTCGACTTCCTCGACGACGCCGCGCCGGAGATCTTGAAGGAGCGGCTCGGCGGCAAGGCCGACGTCGTCCTGTCCGACATGGCGGCGAACACCGTCGGCCACCAGCGCACAGATCACCTGCGGATCATCGGCCTCGTCGAAGCTGCGGCGGCCTTTGCGAGCGAAATCCTGGCCCCCGGCGGCGCCTTTCTCGCGAAGGTGTTCCAGGGCGGCACCGAGGGCGAGTTGCTGGCCGCGCTGAAGCGCGATTTCACCAAGGTGCAGCACGTCAAGCCGCCGGCGAGCCGCAAGGACTCGTCGGAGCTCTATGTCATGGCCACCGGTTTTCGCGGGCGAAGCCAGGCGGAGACGTCCACGGCGGAGGACTGAACGGCCCTCCGCCGCCGAGCTTTCCGGCCGTGCGGCTTACTTGACCGGCGCGCAGGCGACCCGGGCGCCCGCGCCGCCGATCGGCTGGGAGATGTGGTCGTCCTTCTCGGCGTGGATGATGAAGGCGCTGCCGTCGGCGTCCTTCAGTTCGTCGAGCTTGATCAGGCCGGTGAAGAGCGCGGCCTGGGCGGAGCCGTCCGACAGCACGATCAGGTTGGGCAGGTCGCCGGGCTCAGGTCCGTTCGGGTTGAGCAGGCCGTGCTTGCCCTCGGCGTGGCCGGCGTGGGAGCCGGACTTCTTGTATTCGCCGACGTCGGAGCAATCGGCGGTGGCGTGGAAGTGCATGCCGTGCTTTCCCGCGGTCAGGCTGCCGGCGGCGATCTCGACGTCCATCAGCACGCCCATCGGCGCGGCGGTCAGGCTGAGGTCGCCGATCTTCTTGCCGTCCTTGCCCTGGATCTCGTAGGTCTCGGCCTTCGGCGCCTCGGCCTTTGGCGTCTCCGGCGTCTGCGCGAGCGCGGCGAGCGGCGCGACGGCGAGCGCTCCGGCGAGCAGCATGGAGAGAGGACGGATCATCGGTGGCCTCCTGTCAGCGTAGAGCGTTACGGCGCCATGGTCGGCGCCCGTCTCGCACGGCCAATCCCCCGGGCGCCGCATTGGTTCCGTCCCGAGCGGCCCGCGGCGTTCCCAGAGGCGTGAGCCGGTGACGGCGTCTAGCCTGCCGCGGCGCGCGGCGACGCTCGGCGCCGCGTTCGAGTGCGCGGGCGAGGGCATCCACACCGGCGTCCGTTCCGAGGTGCGCGTCACGCCGGCCGCGGCCGGCCGGGGAATCGTCTTCCGCCGCGCCGTGGGATCGGGCGTCGCGGAGATTCCCGCGCTCTGGACCAACCGTCGCTCCCGGCCGCTGTGCACCGCGCTCCAGGTGGGCGAGGGGCCCCTGGTGCGCACCGTGGAGCATCTGCTCGCGGCGCTGACCGCGATGCGGATCGACGACGCCGTCGTGGAGATCGCGGGCGAGGAGCTGCCGATTTTCGACGGCAGCGCGGCGCCGTGGTGCGCGATGATCCGCACGGCGGGCCGCGTCGAGCACGACGCGCCCCGGCGCTACCTGCGGGTGCTGAAGCCGGTCGAACACGTCAACGGCATGCGGCGGCTCAGGATCGAGCCGGCCGACGCGCATCTGCTGTCCGTCCACATCGAGCTCAACCACTTCGGGCCGCTGGACTGGTCCGGGCCGGTGACGCCGGAGAGCTTCGAGGGCGAGCTCGCGCCGTCCCGCAGCTTCGGCCGGGTCACCTGGACGATCCCGGCGAAGATCCGCGGGCTCTGGCCGTTCGGCGAGCCGCTGCTGCGCGGCGCCACCACGAAGAACACCGCGGCGCTCTGGAAGAACACCGCGATCGGCGGCCTGCGCATGCCGGACGAACCGGTGCGCCACCGCGCGCTCGACCTCGTCGGCGACCTCGCGCTCGCGGGCCTCCCCCTGCTCGGGCGCGTGACGGCCGCGCACCCCGGCCACGAGCACAACTACGCGCTGCTCGCGGCGCTGATGAGCGACCCGACGGCCTGGGACGTGGCGACGCTCGACGAGGACGGGACGCCCCGGGCGTCGGCCTGAGCGTTCAGCCGCGGTCGCGCGCCGCGGAGACCGGATCGGGGGCGGGCGGGCGGTGGCCGGAGACCTCGTCGCCGGCGTCGCGCGACAGCCTGGCGAAGACGAGCGCCGCCGTCGCCGAGACGAGGCCGATCAGCAGGAAGGCCGCGGGGAAGTCGGCCGCCGCGAGCTCATGGCCGCCCCGCCAGGCCATCGCGCCTTCGAGCGCCATCGCGCCGGAGGTCACGCCGAAGGACAGCGACACCTGCTGCGCGACGCTCGTCAGGCTGGTGGCCCGGCTCATGCGCGCCTGGTCGATGTCGGCGTAGCCCAGCGCGTTGACTCCGGTGAACTCCAGCGACCGGAAGAAGCCGCCGACCAGCAGCGCGGCGAGCATCACCAGCGTCGGGGTCGTCGGCGTGAACAGCGCGGGCGCTGTCATGAAGGTCGCCGCGATGAGCGCGTTCGCGGTCAGCGTCGCCCGGAAGCCGAAGCGCTGCAGGATCGGCTTCGCCGCGAACTTCATGAACAGCGCGCCGAGCGCCGAGGCGAAGGTCAGGAGTCCGGATTCGAACGCGGTGAGGCCGAAGCCGATCTGCAGCATCAGCGGCAGCAGGAAGGGCGCGGCGCCGATGCCGATGCGGAACAGCGAACCTCCGAGGATCGCGATCCGGAAGGTAGGGATGCGGAACAGCTCGAGGTCGAGGATCGGGTGTTCGGCACGCCGAGCGTGGACCACGTAAGCCGTCAGCGAAGCGCAGCCGGCGAGAAAGATCGCGACCACCAGCGGCTTCGGCAGCACGTCGAGGCCGAGCGTGGTCGAGCCGGTCACGAAGGCGGCGAGCCCGAAGCCCGACAGCGCGAAGCCGAGCGCGTCGAACGGCGTGCGCTCCTCCGCCTTCATGTCCGGGATGTAGAGCGTGGCGAGCACCAGGCCGATCGCGGCGATCGGGAGGTTGATCCAGAAGATCCAGCGCCAAGAGAAATAGGTCGTGATGAAGCCGCCGACGGGCGGGCCGACGACCGGGCCGATCAGGGCCGGGATGGTCAGCCACGCGAGCGAGCCGACGAGCTCGGACTTTGGAACGGTGCGCAGAATCACCAGCCGTCCGACCGGCACCATCATCGCGCCGCCGAGCCCCTGCACGATCCGCGAGCTCACGATCTCGGCCATCGAACTCGACAGCCCGGCCAGCGCCGAGCCGAGCGCGAACACCGCGATGGCCGTCCGGAACACGAGCCGAGCGCCCAGCCGATCCGCCAGCCAGCCCGAGACCGGGATGAACACCGCGAGGCTCAGCAGGTAGGAGGTCAGCGCGAGCTTCAGGTCGATCGGGCTCTCGTTCAGTTCGCGCGCGATCACGGGCAGCGCGGTCGCAAGCACCGTCGAGTCGAGGTTCTCCATGAACAGCGCGCAGGCCACGATCAGGGGCACGAGGATGCGGCTGGGAATGGCGGCGGGGGCGCGGGGCTGCATGGGATCGCTCTGGAAGCGGCCGCCGGGCGGCGACCGCGCGCCCTTGAAGCGCGAAGCGATCAAACGTTCAACCCGTCCGCGCGTCGGGTCTGCCGCGCGCGCCCCTCGCCCCGCGACGCTCCGCCCTGCGCCGCCGTCATTTGCGCGCGGCATGCGTCGTGCTAAACGTCCGCGCCACTTCCCCCAACCCGCGTCCTTACGGACGCGACGCAGCGGGGCCGGGCGCCGACGGACGGCTCCCGGGCGCTTCGGCGCACACGAGGAGGTTTGGCATGGCGCGCATCGAAGACGTACTCGCCCGTGAGGCGCTCACCTTCGACGACGTGCTGTTGCGCCCGGGCCTTTCTGAGGTCATGCCCGGCGAGGTCGATCTCCGCTCGCGCGTCACCAAGACCATCAGCCTGAACATCCCGATCATGTCCTCCGCCATGGACACGGTGACCGAGGCGCGGCTCGCCATCGCCATGGCCCAGGCCGGCGGCATCGGCGTGATCCACCGCAACCTCGAGCCCGAGGAGCAGGCGGCCCACGTCCGCCAGGTGAAGAAGTTCGAGAGCGGCATGGTCGTGAACCCGGTCACGATCGCCCCCACTGCGACGCTCGCCGACGCGTTCGAGCTGATGGCCCGCAACGGCATCTCCGGCATCCCGGTCGTCGAAGGCTCCGGCCGGTCCGGCAAGCTGGTCGGCATCCTGACGAACCGCGACGTGCGCTTCGCCACCAACCTGCGCCAGCCGATCTCCGAGCTGATGACGAAGGAGAACCTCGTCACGGTGCGCGACGAGGTCAGCCAGGACGAAGCCAAGCGCCTGCTGCATCACCACCGCATCGAGAAGCTGCTGGTTGTCGACGACGCCTACCACTGCGTCGGGCTGATCACGGTGAAGGACATCGAGAAGGCGGTCGCGAACCCCAATTCCAACAAGGACGAGCACGGGCGCCTGCGCGTGGCCGCGGCGACCACCGTCGGCGACAAGGGCTTCGCCCGGTCCGAGGCGCTGATCGACGCCGGCGTCGACCTCGTCGTGGTCGACACCGCCCACGGCCACTCCCAGCACGTCCTGAACGCGGTCGCGCGCATCAAGCGGCTGTCGAACCATGTCCAGGTGGTCGCGGGCAACGTCGCGACCGGCGAGGCCACCAAAGCGCTGATCGACGCCGGCGCGGACGCGATCAAGGTCGGCATCGGGCCGGGCTCGATCTGCACCACCCGCATCGTCGCCGGCGTCGGCGTGCCGCAGCTCACCGCGATCATGGAGTCGGTCGAGGCGGCGAAGGCCGCCGACGTGCCGGTGATCGCCGACGGCGGCATCAAGTACTCGGGCGACCTCGCCAAGGCGATCGCCGCCGGCGCCGACGTCGCCATGGTCGGCTCGCTGCTGGCCGGCACCGACGAGGCGCCCGGCGAGGTGTTCCTCTGGCAGGGCCGCTCCTACAAGTCCTACCGCGGCATGGGCTCGGTCGGCGCGATGGCCCAGGGCTCCGCCGACCGCTACTTTCAGGCCGAGGTGAACGACCGCCTGAAGCTGGTGCCGGAGGGCATCGAGGGCCAGGTGCCGTACAAGGGCCCGGTCGGCGCCGTGCTGCACCAGCTCGCCGGCGGTCTGCGCGCCGCCATGGGCTACGTCGGCGCCGCCACCGTCCCGGACCTGCACGAGAAGGCCCAGTTCGTCCGCATCTCCGGCGCCTCGCTCCGCGAGAGCCACGTCCACGACGTGACCATCACCCGCGAAAGCCCGAACTACCCCAGCATGGTGTAGTCTCAGGTCGTCCAAAGCTGACCGGAGACGTGGGGATGGCTGACATCACGATCACGAACGTCGACGACGCGGCCGTCCAGAAGATGCTGGAGCATGCGGCGCGGACGGATCGAACGCTTGATGCGGTCGCGCGGGACGTTCTGCTGAAGGCGTTGCACGCTGCGCCTTCCGAACGCGTGGCGGCGGCCGATCGCGTGCGGGCGATGACGCCAGCGGCGCTCCGCACCGACGCCACCGAGATGGTGCGCGAGGATCGCGACAGGCGATGAGCCTCGTCGACGCGAGCGTCGTGGTCAAATGGTATGTCGACGAAGTCCGAAGCGCGGAGGCGAGGCGTCTTTTGGCTGCCGACGATTTGCTAGCCGCCCCCGCGCATGTCGAAGCCGAGGTTGGTCAGGTGCTTCGCCGACGTGTCCAGTCTCACGAAATATCCATCGCGCAAGCGCTCGCCGCCGTGGAGCTCTTGCAAGACACCCTCGTTTTGATCCCGATTTCCGGGCTGATGCCGGCGGCGATCGAAATGGCCTGCGGAGCTGGGGTTTCCGTCTACGATTCGCTTTATGTCGCCGCCGCGCTGGCGTGGGGGGCGCCGCTTGCGACCGACGACGGCAAGCTGATCGCTTCGATTGAGCGATCGCCCTTCGGGGGCCGCGTCGCCTTTCATCCGCTAAACGCCTTCGGGTGACGCATCCATGACCATCCAAGCCATCCTCGCGCCCCTGTTCGCGCAGGCGCTCCTCACCTTTGGGCTTCTGCTCTGGATGGCGCAGACGCGGTTCGCGGCCGCGCGGGCCGGGCAGGTGACGCCCTCCAAGGGCTCCCCGCGCACCTTCGGCTGGCCGGAAAAGGCGCAGAAGGTCGCGGACAGCTATCACAACCAGCTCGAGCTGCCGGTCTTCTTCTACATCCTCGTCATCCTCGCCCTGATCACGAAGGAAGCCGACCTTCTGTTCGTCGCGATGTCCTGGGTCTTCGTCGTCTCGCGCTACGCGCACGCCTACGTCCACACCGGCCGGAACGCGCTGATGACGCGCTTCCGCTGCTACCTCGTCGGCGCGCTCGTCCTGCTCGCCATGTGGGCGATCTTCGCCATCCGCATTCTGGCTTCCTGACCATGACCCCCGCCGCCCACGCCGCCGCCGCGATCGACGTCCTCGCCGACATCGAGACGCGCCATCGCCCCGTCGCCTCCGCGCTGAAGGACTGGGGCTCGGCCCACCGCTTCGCGGGCTCCGGCGACCGGGCGCGCATCGCGAGCCTCGTCTACGACGCGCTGCGCCGCCGCTCGTCGCTCGCCTGGCGCATGGGGGCGGAGACGCCGCGGGCGCTGATTCTCGGCGCGCTCGCCTTCGTGCGTCAGACGTCTGTCGACGACCTCGCCGCGGCCTTCGCGGCGAGCCCCCACGCGCCGGAGCCGCCGACCGACGCCGAGCGCGCCGCGATCGCCGCCGCGACGCTCGACGGCGCGCCGGCCCATGTGCGCGGCGACTATCCCGAGTGGCTCGACGCCGGCTTCGCCCGCACCTTCGGCGACGAGCGGGCGGAGGAGGGGGCGGCCCTGGCCGAGCGCGCCCCGCTCGACCTCCGCGTCAACGCCATCAAGGGCGATCGGGACAAGGCGGAACGCGCGCTTGCGCACTGGAAGGCCGCGCCGACGCCGCTGTCGCCCTTCGGCCTGCGCGTGCCGCTGACCGACGACGGCCGCGGCCCGCCGGTGCAGTCGGAGCCCGCGCACCTGAAGGGCCTTGTGGAGGTTCAGGATGAGGGCTCGCAGCTCGCGGCGCTGGTCGCGGGCGCGGCGCCGGGCATGCAGGTGGTCGATTTCTGCGCCGGCGCCGGCGGCAAGACGCTCGCGCTGGCCGCGACCATGGACAACCGCGGCCAGGTCTACGCCCACGACAACGACGTCCGCCGCCTCAAGCCCCTGCACGAACGGGCGGAGCGGGCGGGCGTCCGCAACATGCAGGTGCGCGCTCCGCGCGGCGACGCGGACGTGCTGGCCGACCTAGCCGGCCGCGCCGACCTCGTGCTGGTCGACGCGCCCTGCACCGGCGCCGGCACCTGGCGCCGCAATCCGGACGCCAAGTGGCGGCTGAAGCCCGCGGCGCTCGAGGCGCGAGTGGCCGAGCAGGACGCCGTGCTGGCCGCCGCCGCGGCGCTGGTGAAGCCGGGCGGCCGCCTCGTCTACGTCACCTGTTCGGTGCTGGCGGAAGAAAACGAGGACCGGCTCGCAGCCTTTCGGGCGCGGTTTCCCGCGTTCCGTCCGGTCCCCGCCGTCGAGGCCGCGGTCTCGGCCGGACTGCCGGCGCTCGGGGCGTTCGCGACCGCCGGCGGCGACGCCCTGCTGCTCGGTCCCCGGCGTTCCGGCACCGACGGCTTTTTCGTCGCCGTGCTGACGCGGGGTTGACCGGTTTACGCGTCGATCCATCTCCGCTAGATGACGCCGGCCGCGGCTGGCCGTCAGCAGGGGCAGGTGGAGACCATGCGGACTATGAGCAACGTGCTGAAGATCTTCGCCCTGCTGATCCTCGCGGCGGGCGGATATTTCGCGTGGTACGCCGCTTACGCGCCGAACCCCAACGACCAGATCGGCGTCGCCCTCACGCGCTGGATGCCGGCGCCCATCCGCGAGTGGGGCTGCGGCAAGCTCAACGAGCGGTTCCCGAACCAGGCGCCGACGGAATGCAGCGCCGCGGCGCAGAGCACGTCGATCTGACGAGCTGCGCGTAAATTTCGCGGGCGGCATTCCGCCTGCGCCGTTGCCGCCGTTGAGGCGGCGATGTAGTCAAGCGCATGATCGCAGACCCCTCCCACGACCGCATCCTCATCATCGACTTCGGGTCGCAGGTGACGCAGCTCATCGCGCGCCGCGTGCGCGAGACCGGCGTCTATTGCGAGATCGTCCCGTTCAACACCGCCGCCGAGGTCTTCCCGACCTTCGGCGCCAAGGGCGTGATCCTGTCCGGCGGCCCGGCGTCGGTAGCCGACATGGGCACGCCGCGCGCGCCGCAGGCGGTGTTCGAAAGCGGACTGCCGGTGCTCGGCATCTGCTACGGGCAGATGACCATGGCGGAGCAGCTCGGCGGCGTCGTCGAGAGCGGGCACCATCGTGAGTTCGGGCGCGCCGATCTCAACGTGGTTGCGCCGTCCAAGCTCTTCACCGGCGTCTGGGAGGCCGAGAGCCGCAACCAGGTGTGGATGAGCCACGGCGACCGCATCACGCAGATGCCGCAGGGCTTCCGGATCGTGGGCGTGTCGGAGAACGCCCCGTTCGCGGCGATCGCGGACGAATCCCGGCACTACTACGGCCTGATGTTCCACCCCGAGGTGGTCCATACGCCCGAGGGCGGCAAGCTGCTTGCGAACTTCGTGCGCGACATCTGCGGCTGCGTCGGCGACTGGTCGATGGCGGCCTATCGCGAGGAGGCGATCGCCAAGATCCGCGAGCAGGTCGGGGACGGCCGTGTGATCTGCGGCCTCTCCGGCGGCGTCGACTCCGCCGTCGCGGCCGTCCTGATCCATGAGGCGATCGGCGACCAGCTCACCTGCGTGTTCGTCGACCACGGCCTGATGCGCAAGGCCGAGGCGGAGGAGGTCGTGAACCTGTTCCGCGGGCACTACAACATCCCGCTCGTGCATGTGGACGCCGGCGACACCTTCCTGTCGGCGCTCGAGGGCGAGCACGACCCCGAGACCAAGCGCAAGACCATCGGCCGGCTGTTCGTCGAGGTGTTCGAGGCGGAGGCCAAGAAGATCGGCGGCGCCGAGTTCCTGGCCCAGGGCACGCTCTATCCCGACGTCATCGAGAGCGTCTCGTTCTCCGGCGGCCCGTCCGTCACGATCAAGTCGCACCACAATGTCGGCGGGCTGCCCGAGCGCATGAACATGCAGCTCGTCGAGCCGCTGCGCGAGCTGTTCAAGGACGAGGTCCGCGCGCTCGGGAGGGAGCTCGGCCTGCCCGACGCCTTCGTCGGCCGCCACCCATTCCCAGGCCCGGGCCTCGCCATCCGCTGCCCCGGCGACATCACCCGCGAGAAGCTCGACATCCTGCGCGAGGCCGACGCGATCTATCTCGACGAGATCCGCAAGGCGGGGCTCTACGACAAGATCTGGCAGGCCTTCGCGGTGCTGCTGCCGGTGAAGACCGTCGGCGTGATGGGCGACGGCCGCACCTACGAATACGTGTTGGCGCTGCGGGCGGTGACCTCCGTCGACGGCATGACGGCGGACTTCTACCCTTACGACATGAACTTCCTCGGCCGCGCCGCGACCCGGATCATCAACGAGGTCCGCGGCGTCAACCGCGTCGTCTACGACGTCACCTCGAAGCCGCCCGGCACGATCGAGTGGGAGTGACGCCGGACGGCGAAACGCCAAGCGGCTCAAGCGTCTTCCGGAACCACATCGCCGCGGCGTGCGTTCACGCAGTGGTGAGGGGTTAGAAGGGCCGAGCGTTCCAGCGGCGGCCCCGCTCAGGGAGGTGCTCCGCTATGCTTTGGACCATTATCGCGGTTCTCTTCGTTCTCTGGATCCTCGGCTTCGGCGTGTTCCATGTCGCCGGCGGTCTGATCCATCTTCTGCTCGTCGTCGCAGCCGTCGTTCTGGTGCTGCAGCTGATCAACGGGCGCCGCACGATCTGACGGGCGGTCGCAGGGCCGTCCCTGTCGAAAGGGAAGGCCATGACGATGGCGGTCACGCTCTACGGCATCAAGGCCTGTGACACGATGAAAAAGGCGCGCGCTTGGCTTGAGGCCGAGGGCGCGCCTTTTCACTTTCACGACTACAAGACCGCCGGCGCTCCGCGCGCGAAACTCGAAGCCTGGGCGGCGGAGGTCGGCTGGGAGACGCTGCTCAACCGGGCCGGCACGACGTTCCGCGGGCTGCCGGACGCGGACAAGCAGGGGCTCGACGAGACCAGGGCCCTCGCGCTGATGGAGGCGAAGCCCTCGCTCATCAAGCGGCCGGTGCTCGAGGGCGCGGGCAGGCTGCTGGTGGGCTTCAAGCCCGAGACCTACGCCGCGGCGCTCAAGCGCTGACCGGCAGCTCCGACACGTCGACCCAGTCGGCGTCGACGATCTCCGCCATGCGCTCCGGCGCGATGGCGAGCGAGCTCCGCGGCGAGCCAGCGGCGGGGATCACGGTTCCATAAGCCTTCAGCGACACGTCGCAGTAGACCGGCAGCGGCGTGGCGAGCCCGAACGGGCAGACGCCCCCGACGGGGTGGCCTGTCAACGCCGCGACCTCCTCGACCCCCAGCATCCGCGGCTTCCCGCCGAACGCCGCCTTGGCCTTCTTGTTGTCGAGCCGCGCGTCGCCGCGGGTCACGACCAGAAGCACGCGCTCGCCGACCCGGAGCGACAGGGTCTTCGCGATCTGCCCTGGCGCGCAGCCGTGCGCGGCGGCCGCCTTCGGCACGGTCGCCGTGCTGACGTCGTGCTCGACGACGGCGATGTCGGGCGCATGCTCGGCGATGAACGCGCGGACGCTGTCGAGGCTCACGGGGCGACGCTCCGGGTGACGGGGAGGGGCGACCCTAGCCGATCCGCCACGTCGCGCCACCCGTCAGCGGACGATGACCACCCTTGCGTTCCCCAGCCCGCGGGCGCGCACCATCGCATAGAAGATCGCCGCGTTCTTCGGGTGCAGGCGGACGCAGCCGTGGCTTGCAGGCCGTCCGAGCGAGCGCACGTAGCCGGTCGCATGAATAGCGTAGCCGCCGTAGAAGAACACCGAGTGCGGCATCGGGGACATGTCGTACTTGCGCGAGCGCCACATCCGCTCGGTCCGGATCGGCCGCCAGCTGCCGATTGGGGTGACGAAGCCGCGACGGGCGGTCGAGACCGGCCAGGAATAGGCGAGCGCGCCGTCGACGGTCACGTCGATCCGCTGCTGCGAGAGGCTGACCCGGGCGACCACAGAGGCCTGCGCCGGCGCGCACATGAAAGCAGCCGCGACGGCGACCGCGGCGAACAACGTCCTGACCATGACAGCCCACCCCGAAAATGCGCCGCAACCTGCGGTTCTGAGACTGTGGCGTAAATGAGGCGACCTGTCGAATCGGGTCGGTAGCGTCGGGCGGCTGACGCCGGTAGGTTCGACCCGTTCCAAACAGGTGGGCGGCGATGGCGATTCTGGTGCTCGGGTTGGCGCTCTTTCTTGGAACGCATCTTTTCACGCGGGCGCGGGGGCCGCGCGCCGCCCTCATCGCCCGGCTCGGCGAGACCGGCTACAAGGGCCTCTACTCCCTGGCGTCCGCCGTGGGGCTCGCGGCGATCATCTACGGCTACGGCCATGCGCCCTTCGTCGCGCTCTGGACCCCGCCGGGCTGGACGCGCCACATCCCGATCACGCTGATGTGGCCGGCGTTCGTTCTGCTGGTCGCGGCCTATCTGCCGGGCAAGATCCGGGCGCGCGCCAAGCATCCCATGCTTGCAGCCGTGAAGCTCTGGGCCTTCTCCCATCTCTGCGCCAACGGCGACCTCGCCAGCGTTCTGCTGTTCGGCGGCTTCCTCGCCTACGGCGTGATCGACCGCATCCTGCTGAAGCGCCACGAACGCGCGCATGGCGCCCCGGCGCGCCCGGGGTCGTGGCAGAACGACGTGTTGGCCTTGGCGCTTGGCACGGTGCTCTACGCGCTGTTCGGGGCCTTCCTCCACGCCATCCTGATCGGCGTGCCCGCTTTCAACCTGTAGGGGCCGCCGCGCAAAGCGTTTGCCGCCGCGAGGGCGCGCCGCTATGGTGCGCGCCGCGCCGGGGGCGGCTTCGCCCCGCGGCCGCGCGTGCGTTTCCAAGACGTCAGGATTGCGTAAGGCCAGATGACCGACATTTTCCATGAGGTCCAGGACGACCTCCGCCGCGAGCGCATGAAGGCGCTGTGGGATCGGTTCGGATGGCTGGTCGTCTCCGTCGCGGTGCTGATTGTCGTCGGCGTCGGCGGGTGGCGCGGCTACGAGTATTACCAGGGCCAGCAAGCCCAGGCCGCCGGAGACCGTTACCAGGCGGCGAGCCGGCTTGCGGCCGACGGCAAGACCGACGAGGCGCGCGCCGCCTTCGCGAGCCTCGCGGCCGAAGGCCCGAAGGGGTATCAGGCTCTCGCCCGGTTGCGCGAGGCCGATGTCGCGACGATGAAGGATCCGGCCGGCGCCCTCAAGATCTATGAAGGCGTGGCGAACGACGGTGGGGTCGATTCGCTGCTGCGCGACGCCGCGCGTGTGCGCGGCGCCTACATCGCCGTCGATCACGCCGCAGCCGCCGACGTGCGCCGGCTGGTCGAGCCGCTTGCGGTCGACGCCAGCCCGTGGCGCCATACCGCGCGCGAACTGATCGGGCTCGCGGCCTACAAGGCGAACGACGCCGTTGAGGCCCGCCGCCAGTTCGAGGCGATCGTGGCCGACGCCGAGGCGCCGGCCGGCGCGCGGCAGCGCGCCGACCTGATGCTCGCTGTGCTGCCGCCGGCCCCGCCGGCGCCCGCTGCCAAGGCTGCCAAGTAAAGTTCGTCGAGTGATGCTCCGGCCGGGGGACCACCGCCGGCCCGTTCAAGGGGGATGCCGCTTCCGTGACCGACCGTTCGAAACTCCTTCTGCGCCTGGCCGTCGTGGCGGCGCTCGCCGGCTCCGCCGCCGGTTGCGACACGCTCTCCAACATGAACCCCTTCGGCGAGAAGAAGACCCCGCTGGCCGGCGAGCGTCGCCCCGTTCCCCAGGTCGCGCCGAACCCGCCGGACACCGTGCCGCAGCCGCTGTCGGCGCTGCCGCTGACCCCCGTCGCCTCGCTCGCCTGACCGCCTGACGGCCGCCTCTCGGCCGCCGGCGCGGATCAGGCGCCGGATCTGGGGTCTCCACCCAAGAAGGCCGCCGTCACGTGACATATGCTTCATCGCCCCTGCGTCCCCTGCCGGTCGTCGCCGTCGTCGGGCGGCCGAACGTCGGCAAGTCCACGCTGTTCAACCGGCTCGTCGGCAAGCGCCTCGCGCTCGTCGACGACCGGCCGGGGGTCACGCGCGATCGTCGCGAGGGCGAAGGCCGCCTCGGCGACCTGACGTTCCGCATCGTCGACACCGCGGGCCTTGAGAACGCCGCGGAGGGGTCGCTCGAGGCGCGCATGCGGGCGCAGACCGAAGCGGCGATCGCGGAAGCCGACATCATCTTGTTCATGGTGGACGCCCGCGCCGGCGTGACCGCGGACGACGAACGTTTCGCCGACGTCGTCCGCCGCGCCATGCGCCCCGTCATCTTGCTCGCCAACAAGGCCGAAGGCCGGGCGGGCGTGGACGGCGCTTACGACTCCTACCGCCTCGGTCTCGGCGACCCGCTGCCGGTCTCGGCCGAACACGCGGAGGGCCTCGGCGACCTCTACGACGCGCTCGCGGCCTTGATGCCGGAGCCTGACGACGAGGACGAGGAGGCGGAAGGCGAGGGCGCGCCGCTGCGCATCGCCATCGTCGGCCGCCCCAACGCCGGCAAGTCCACGCTGGTGAACCGCCTCGTCGGCTCCGAACGCATGCTGACCGGCCCGGAGGCCGGCATCACCCGCGACTCGGTCTCGATCGACTGGGAGTGGCGCGGCCGCCGCGTACGGCTGGTCGACACCGCGGGCCTGCGCCGGAAGGCTCGGGTGATCGACAAGCTCGAGAAGCTCTCGGTCGCGGACGCGATCCGCTCGATCAAGTTCGCCGAGGTCGTCGTCGTGCTGCTCGACGCCACGATCCCGTTCGAGAAGCAGGACCTGTCGATCGCCGACCTCGTCACGCGCGAGGGACGGGCGCTCGTCATCGGCCTGAACAAGTGGGACCTCGTCGAGAACCGCAACGAGCAGCTGAAGGCCCATGGCGAGTCGCTCGAGCGCCTGCTGCCGCAGGTGAAGGGCGTGCCGCTCGTGCCGCTCGCGGGCCAGACCGGCGAGGGCGTGGACCGGCTGATGACGGCGATCATCAAGACTCACGAAGTCTGGAACCGTCGCGTCTCGACCGCCGCGCTCAACCGCTGGCTCGAAGAGGTGCTCGAACGGCATCCGCCGCCCGCGGTCGCCGGCAAGCGCATCAAGCTGCGCTACGCCACCCAGCCCAAGGCGCGGCCGCCGTACTTCGTCATCTTCGGCACCCGCACGGAAGAGCTGCCGGACTCTTACGTCCGCTACCTCACCAACGGCCTGCGGGAGACCTTCGACCTGCCGGGCGTGCCGATCCGCGTGACGTTCCGCCAGCCGGACAATCCGTACGACAAGAAGTGAGCCGTCGGTGTCGAAGCGTACGCGTTCGGAACAGTTTCAGCGCGCGCTGCGGCCGATAACGGAGTTCGTCGAGCGGCGCCGCGTGGCGGCGCCGTCACGGGCCAGCGTCGATCGTCCGGGTCTTCGCGCTGCGGCGTTCGGCTTCTCCACCTACAACATCGGCGACGACGTCCAGTCCTACGCCGCGCTCGCCCGCCTGCCGCGGCTTGACGCGCTGATCGCGCGCGACCGCATGGCGATCGAGGCGCTCGACGGTCCTCATCTCGCGATCTTCAATTCGTGGTTCAAGCAGGGGCAGGACTACCGCCTGCCGCATCGCTCCATCGAGCCGGAGCTGTTCGGGTTCGCCCTGGGCGCGGACAAGCTGCTCGCGAGCGCGTGGGGGGCTTGGCTCGCGGCGCGGGGGCCCGTGGGGGCGCGGGACGCGGACAGCGTCGGGCTGCTGCGATCCGCCGGCGTCGCCGCGGACTGGGCCGGCTGCCTCACCCTGTTCATCGGAAAGGGGCTCGCGCCGGTTCCGGCGTCGGCGCGGCGGGGCGTGCTGATCGTCGACCTGCCGCAGGAGGCGATCGACGCCCACGTGCCGGCGGAGGTGCGCGACGGCGCCGAGATCATCAGCAACTTCCTTCCCGCCTTGACCCAACCCGATCCGTTGATGCGGTTCGCAACGCTGGCGCGTCTGCTCGAACGGCTGCGGACGGCGGAGCTCGTCATCACCCGCCGGCTGCACATCGCGTTGCCCTGCGTGGGCTTCGGAACGCCGGTCGTGGCGCTGCCGCACAGCGGCATCAGCAACGCCCGCCGCCGATTTTCCGGCTTCGACGGCTTCCTGCCGACGGTGTTCCTCGATGACGCGCCGGGGCTGGCCGCGTTCGACTGGTCGGCTCTCGGACCGTCACGCATTCCGGCCTCGCTCGCGCAGTCCGAAGACGCCTTGGAGGACCGCCTCGCCGCGCGTTTCGGCGCGAGGGCGCCGGCTCTGGTCGCGCCGCTCTACGACGGCGCGCCGTTGACGCTCCGCAACCCCGGGCTCGGCGCGGAGCCTATGACGGTGACGCTCTCCATGCGCGGCCTGCGCCGCGACTGCCGTCCGACGTGGTGGTCGACCGAGAGGATCGAGCTGGACTTGCCGTGGTTCTCCGGCGTCGAACGCTTCATGCTCGACGTGTCGGTGACGGCGCGGCGAACCCGCACCTCGACGCGGGTCGGCGCGCTTCCGGACCTGCTCCTGCGCTGAGCGCGTCCTAGCCGATCGGCGCAGTGGTCAGATCAGGCCGGCGTCGCGGTAGAGCGCTGTGACCCGGTCGCGCTCCTTTTCCAGGAACGCGGCGTAGGCTTCGCGCTTCAGGTGCAGCGGCAGCCAATGGCGGCGCCCGAGGGCTTCGGCCCAGGTCGAGGTCTCCATCAGCAGGGCGACCGCTTCGGCGATCTGGCCGACGAGGCTTGGATCCATGGTGTTCGGGGCGCCCAGGCCGCGCCAGTCCATCAGCTCCAGGTCGACGCCGCCGTCCCGGAAGGTCGGCGCGTCGAAGCCGTCGACGCGGGCGCCCGCCGAAATCGCGAGCGCGCGCACCGAGCCGCCCTTGAGCTGCTGGGCGTAGGCCGGAACCCCGCCCGCGACCGCGGCGATCGCGCCGGTCATCAGCGCGCGGAACATCTCGCCGGGCTCGTCGATCGCGATGTAGCGCAGCGCCTTCGGGTCGAGCTGGTAGGCGCGCGCGAGCGACAGGCAGAGCATGTGGCTCGCGCTGCCGAGCTCCCGGCCGGCAAGCAAAACCTGCGACGGATCGCTGCGCAGCTTGGCCGCCAGGTCGCCGAGCGTCTGCAGCGGCGATCGCTCGGGCACCAGCAGCACGAGGTGCTCGCCGCAGATCCGCTGCACGGGGACGGTGTCGTCGAGCGTGAGCGCGCGCTTGGCGAGGATGCTGGCCCCGAGCGTGCCGAGGCTGGTGGCCAGCAGCAGGGGCTTGGTCTTGGGCGCGTTGACGAAACGCTCGAGCCCGGTGAAGCCGCCCTGGCCCGGCGCGTTGGTGACCGCGGCGGTGACGGCGCCGCTCATCTGGTTCAGGCCCTCGGCCAGCGCGCGCGCGACCTGGTCTAGACTGTCGCCGAGCGCGGCCGGGGCGATGATCTCGAGGTTGAGCGCCGCGTGGGCCGGGCGGGGCAGCGCGCCCGCCGCAAGGAGCCCCGCGATGGCGCGGCAGGCCGTGCGGCGATCTGGAGCGAGCATGGGGAGGCCTTGGTGCGCATGCGGCCCGCGCGACAGCGCGGGAGGGGCTCTGGTTCTCGCGCCCCGACGCTTCGCGTCAAGGGCGCGCGGCCGGGGTCAGTCCATCCGGGCCTGGATCTCGCGGCCGAGCGTGAAGGCCAGCTGCTCCAGGATCACCGGGCTCTCGCAGACATAGGTCAGGGCCTGCGAGCGCTCGTCGTAGATCCGGGTGTCCCAGTCGCGCGCCTGCTCCTTCTGCTGGAACTCGGGCGAGTTCTGCGTCGCCATGTCCTTGCGCTCGGAGGCGAGCTTGAGGCTCTCCTGCTTGATCTTCTCCGAGAGCGTGCGCTGCTTGCGGGCGTAGCGCTCGATGCCGGTCAGGATGGCGGAGCGCGTCGTGTTGAGCTCCTCGAAGGCGCCGGCGAACAGCAAAGTCAGCTTGGCGTTCTTCTCCGCCCCCGCGTCCTTCGCGAACTTGTCGATCGCCGCCGCGGCCTCCTCTGGCTTGGTGCGGCGGGCGACGATGACCGGCACGAGGTCGGCCACGGCCTCGTCCTGCCGCCAGGTCTCGAGCGCCTGCTCGAGCGGGGCGCCGCTCCACATCTGGCCGTAGCTCAGCGCGCCGACCTTCGGCTGGATGCACGGCCAGTCCGGATCGGCGGCGGCGCGGCGGTCGCCGCCGGGCTGAGCGGCGCGCGGAGTCGGCGCGGGCAGCGGCGTCTTGGGGCCGTCGGCCGCCGCGGGGGCGGCGGAGGGGGCCTGCGCCCCTTGCGCGAAGGCCTGCGGGGCGAGGCTCGCGCCTGCGAGCAGCGCCGCGAGCGCCGCGAGCGTCGCGGCGGTCAGGCGGCGAAGCGGAGTGGTCATCGGTCGTCTCCCGAAGCGTCCGGCGGTTCGGCGAGCGCGCGACGCGCCCTCTCCGCCGTCTCGTTCTGTGCGGAACTTAAGCGCGAAACCGCGCGCCGCCAGCCTCATTTGGCCGCATCCGGCCCGCCGCGGCGGCCGGTCAGCCCGGCGGAGGGGTCGTAGGCGTAGATCGCGGCGAGCAGGCAGGCCGCGCCGAACCCTGAGACGACCGCGAGCGAGGTCGACTCGACCTGCCCGTAGAGCGCGAAGCGGATCAGCTCGACCGCGTGGGTGAAGGGATTGTAGCTGCAGATGTGCCAGAGCAGCACGTTCGCCTGCTGGATCCGCCACAGCGGATAGAGCGCGGAGGAGGCGAAGAACATCGGGAATATCACGAAGTTCATCACGCTCGCGAAGTTCTCGAGCTGCTTGAAGATCGACGACATCGCGAGCCCCATCGCGCCGAGCATCAGCCCGCTCAGGATCAGCGCCGGCAGCACGGTGAGGTAGCCCCACAGGCTGTCCGGCTGCACCTCCCAGAAGTAGGCGACGGCGAGGAACGCATAGGCCTGCAGCAGCGAGACCGCCACGCCGGCGACGAGCTTGGACACCAGCAGGAACCAGCGCGGGTAGGGGCTCACCAGCAGGATGCGCATGGCGCCGACCTCGCGGTCGTAGACCATGGAGAGCGACGACTGCAGCCCGTTAAACAGCTGGATCATCGCGATCAGCCCGGGCGCGATGTAGACCTCGTAAAGCACGTAGGTCTCGTAGGGCGGGATGATCGACACGCCCAACGTGGCGCGAAAGCCGGCCGCGAAGATGAACAGCCACACTAGCGGCCGCACCAGCGCCGAGAGGAAACGGCCGCGCTGGTGGACGAAGCGCAGGCTCTCGCGCCAGACGATGCCGCCCATGCAGACGAGGTAGCCGCCGAAGGTCACGTCTCGTGCGGGCAGAGGTTCGCTCAAAGCGGCGGGGGCGCGGTCGACGAGGCTCATGCCGCTGCGTCCGTCTTGTGTGCGGCGGCCTTGTCCCGCCGGTCGGTTTCGGCCACGGCGGCCATGAAGGCGGTCCCGACGTCCTCGCTGCCGCCTCGGGCGCGCAGGTCGTCGACCCGGCCCTCAAGCAGCACGCGGCCCTTGTGCAGCACCACGACCCGGTCCGCGGCCTCGATCTCGTCCACGAGATGGGTCGCCCACAGCACGCCGATGCCGTCGTCGTCGATCAGGCGTCGCACCTCGTCGAGGATCGCCCGCCGCGAGCCGATGTCGAGGCCGACCGTGGGCTCGTCGAGCAGCAGCAGGCCTGGCCCGTGCAGCAGCGCGCGCGCGATCTCGACCCGGCGCATCTGGCCGCCGGAGAGCGCCCGGACCTTCTCCTTCGCGCGCGCCGCGAGCCCCACCCGCTCGAGAACGGCGAGGCTGCGTCGTCGGGCCTCCGACCGGCCGATGCCGTGCAGCGCCGCGTGGTAGAGCAGGTTCTGCAGGACGCTCAGCTCCAGATCGAGCGTGCGCGACTGGAACACGACGCCGAGCCGCGACAGCGCGCGGGTCGGCTGCTGGCGAACGTCATGGCCCAGCACCGCGATCGCGCCGCTGCGGTTCTCGTAGAGCCGAGTGATGAGCGAGAACAGCGTGGTCTTGCCCGCGCCGTTCAGCCCCAGCAGGGCGGTGAAGACGCCGGAGGGCGCGGTGAGGCTGACGTCGTCCAGCGCCTTTTTCGCGCCGAAGGCGTGGGTGACCCCGGAGACGCGCAGCGCCTCCGCGCGCGTCTCGACTGCGATTTTGCTCATGCCGTATCCGCTTAGCCGTTCGGGTGTTCAGGCCGTCGGTCCGGCGGGCTCGTGGCCCGCGGGCTGGCGGAGGTTATGGCGCCCGGCTCTCGCAGGAAAACCGGGCGAAGGGATGATAGGTCTCGAGGACGCCGCCGCCTGCCTCGTGCGCTCGCCCAGCAGGCGGTCGAACTTTGCAGGAACAAGGTGCGTGCTTCGAGACGCCGACCTGCGGTCGGCTCCTCAGCATGAGGAGGGTCTTGCTTCTGAAATCCCCAACCTCCTTATGCTGAGGAGCCCGCCTTTCGGCGGGCGTCTCGAAGCACGCACTCCCTTCGCCGCCGCGCCTCAGGGAACCGCGACGGCGCCCCAGGGCGAACGGCCGACGGTGACCGACTTCGACACCTTGTCCGACGCCACGTCGACGATCGAGATGTCGTTGGAGTTCCCGTTGGTCGTGTAGAGCCGCGATTCGTCGGGCGAGAAGGCGAGCTGCCACACGCGCTGGCCGACCAGCAGGTACTTCTTGACCGCGAAGGTCTCCGTGTCGACCACCGCGACGCGGTTGGCGGGTCCAAGCGCGACGAAGGCGGTCTTGCCGTCCTTCGTGATCTTGACGCCCACCGGCTGGATCGCCTCGGCGGTCACGCCGGGGATCTCGAAAGTGATCTTCTTCAGGATCTGGTGCGTCCCGGGGTCGATCACCGAGACGGTGCCGCCCACCTCGGCCGAGACCCAGACCTGCTTGTTGTCGGACCGGAATTCGGCGACGCGCGGCCGGCTGTCGACCACGACGTTCTCGACGATCTGGTTGGTCGCCGTGTCGATGAAGTGGGCCATGCTGGTCGTTTCGGACGTGTTCACCAGCACCTTGCCGTCGGGGCTGATCCCCATGCCCTCCGGCTCCACGCCCACGGGCACCTCGGCGAGCTTCTGGCCCGTGTTCACGTCGACGATCGTGACCATGTTGTCGTCTTCGTTGGCGATGTAGAGCGGGTTGCCCGAGGGGTGCAGCACGAACAGCTCCGGGTCGGGTCCGGAGGGCAGGGTCTTCACCAGCTTGTGGGTCGCGCTGTCGTAGACCTCGACGCGGTTGTCGTCGCTCGTGCAGACGTAGATCAGCTTCCCGTCCGGGCTTGCGGTGATGCCGCGCGGCCGGCGGCCGGTCTTGATCGTCTCCACCACCTTCAGCGTCGCGCCGTCGACCACCGACATGGTGTGGTCGCGCTCGTTGCTGACGAAGATCTTCTCGGCCGACGCCGGGCCTGCGAAGGCGAGAAGGGCCGCGGCGGCGGCGCCGGCGGACAGGAGCCGGGCGGTTCGGGAAGGCCTGCGGGGCGGCGCGTCGGTCGTCATGAGGTCTCTCCGGGAGAGGGCGCGCGGTCCGTGCGGCCTGCGCTTCGTGTTCTGGGGCGTTTCGATCGGTGATCGATCAGGGCTTGGGCATGCGGCAGGTCGTTTCCGGCCGGTCGTAGCCCATGGTGTCGAGCAGGTTGGTCTGGTGCAGGAAGCCCTCCTGCGGCGAAACCGAGACGAGAGCCGCCGGCTGGGCCAGCAGAATGGGCTGCCGCAGCTGGTTGTCCCAGTCGCGGTAGCTGAAGGACTGCCCCTTGAAGCCGGCGAGTTCGAAGGTCGGCCCGAAGATGAACTCGCGGAGCTTCTTCGGATCGTTGGTCTTGGTGCGGGTCGCGGATTCGCCGATGGTGCGCATGGCGAGCCACATCTGGAAATCGAGCGGGCGCATCACGCGCTTCGACTGTTTGTAGAACCGGTTCTGCAGCTGCGAGGCGCCCCAGTTCTCGAGCGTCGCGTGCCAGGTGGTCGGCGTCAGGCCGGCCGTGCCCGCGGTCGGCCGCGGGTCCCAGGTGCGCCAGCCGATCAACTCGCCGAACTCGCCCAGTTCGTCGGCGATCATCGCCACGTCGTAGGCGACGTTCTGCGTGAACACCGGCACGTCGTTCTGCGCGCTCACGCGGGCGTCGGGTCCGAAGTTCCAGGTCCGCTCCTCGACGATCTTGGCGCCGAACTTCTTCGCGGAGCGCCGGATGTCGGCCGCGTACTTCCGGTCCTCCTCGCGACGTCCGGTAAGGAGCAGCCAGTTGTTCCAGCGCTTCCAGACGAGGTACTGAGCGAGGGCGTCGGTCAGCATCGCGCGGTTCGGCGCGGTGTGGAGCACGTTCGACCGGCAGTCCTTGCCCCGAAGCTCGTCGTCCTGCGCGCCGGCGTTGAACAGGATGACGTCCCTGTCCTTGACCGCGTCGGACATCTTGAGAAGCTGATCCGCCGGCACCGCGAGCACGATGAAGGTCGCGCCTTGGTCCAGCAGCCGGTTGAACGCCGGCATCGGGTCCTCGCCGAACGGGACGAGTTCCTCGACGAGCTGAAAGTCCTGCTTCAGGAAGCGGCCGGTGGTATTGTTGTCGACGATCCCGAGACGCGCGCCCGCGATGCCGTCGTCCTCGGGGGGAAGCGTCGCGATCGTGTCCCACCACGGCGGCGGTGTTGGAAACTGCCGAAGCACGCCAAACTTGAAGGGCATGGGCGCGACGGCGGGTTTCGCGGCGGGGGCGGGGGCTGAGGGGGCCGGCGTCGCGGCGGGAGCCTGGGCGGAGGCGGAGGGCGCGACGAGGCTCAGCCCGAGCGCGACGACCAGCGCGCGCGCAGCGACGCTCCGCCGGCGGGCGACCGCGGCCTTCGACAGGACCATGCACGAACCTCCCTGCGGGCGGTTGATCCGCCGCTTCGTTAGACCGACCGTCTCGCGACGCGATACGCGTTCAGCGCCTGAGCTAGATCGCAACCGGGAACAATTCCACCTGTCCATCCGTAGGAACGCAATATATAAGAAAATAATAAGCTATGACGTTTGCTTGATTAACCTGCATGAGGTTGCAACTCTATCCTAAGCTCCAATACCCAGCGTCGACCGGCTCTGTCGTAATCCGGCGAATGCTGAACAAACAGAACAGCGCCGCCGAAGCGGCGGCATAGGGAAACCAACAATGCGATTCGTGTCCTCGACGGCCCCGGCCGTCGCCTGCGCAGGGGTCGCGGCGTGACGAACGGCCACATGTCTGCGCTCACCCGGCGTGGCGCCTTGCTCGGCGCCGGCGCTCTCGGCGTCGCGCTCGGAGCAGGGCTCGGTTCCGCCCGAGCCGCCCGGCCGCTGCGTCTCGCCACCTTGAAGTTTGGCACCGTCAACTGGCTGCTCGACACGGTCGCCGCCGAAGGGCTCGACGTCCGCGAGGGCGTGACGCTGCAGCGGACCCAACTTGCCTCCACCCAGGCGCTCACCGTGGCGCTGCAGGCGAACGACGCCGACCTCGTGGTCAGCGACTGGACCTGGGCGATGCGCCGGCGCACGGACGGCGAGAGGGTGCAGTTCGCGCCCTATTCCAGCGCTCTGGGGGCGCTCGTCGTCGGCAAGGACTCCAAGATCAACGCGCTCGCCGATCTGAAGGGCAAGAAGCTCGGCGTCGCCGGCGGCCCGCTCGACAAGAGCTGGCTGCTGCTGCGGGCCCGCGCCCACGACCTCGTCGGCGGCGACATCGCCACCATGCTGGAGCCGGTGTTCGGCGCGCCGCCTCTGCTGTCCGAACAGCTGCGGCTCGGCCGCATCGACGCCGTGCTGACCTACTGGCAGTTCGCCGCCCGGCTCGACGCGGAGGGGTTCCGCAAGCTGACGGACGTCACCCAACTGATGGGCGAGCTCGGGGTCACGCCGCCGCCGCCGCTCGTCGGCTTCGTCTGGCGCGAGGAGCTGGCGAACACCGAACCCAAGGCGCTCTCCGCCTTCTTCCGCGCGGTGGACGCCGCGAACCAGATCCTGAAGTCCTCGGACGCCGCCTGGGACCGGCTGAAGCCCGCCATGCAGGTGAGCTCGGACGCCGAGTTCACGCGCCTGCGGGAGTACTTCCGCGCCGGCGTGCCCGGCCCCTGGACCGAGGCGCAGCTCGCCTCGTCGAAGAAGCTCTACGAACTGCTGGCGGATCTCGGCGGCGCGGACGTGGTCGGCGCCAATCCGCGCTTCGACCCCGCGCTGTTCTGGTCGCCGAAAGCGTAAGGGGCGGTCCTTGGCCTTTGCAGGACGGCTTGGTTGGTCGGCGCTGTCGCTCGGCGTCTTCGTCGCGCTCTGGTGGATCGTGGCGCTCGTCGTCGACAGCCGCCTGCTGCCGGACCCGCCGACGGTGGTCCGGGCGCTGGTCGTCGCGGCGGAAACCGGCGAGCTCATCTTCAACCTGCTGATCACGCTCGCCCGCGTCGCGGCGAGCTTCGCGATCGCCATGCTGATCGGCTCGGCGCTGGGCATCCTGCTCGGCCTGTCGCGCACCGCCGACCGGCTGCTCAGCCCCTGGGTGGTGCTGTTCCTGAACCTGCCGGCGCTGGTCATCATCATCCTGGCCTACGTCTGGTTCGGCCTGAACGAGTCCGCCGCCATTCTCGCGGTCGCGATCAACAAGATCCCGAACGTCGCGGTGACCCTGCGGGAGGGGGCGGTGGCGCTGAGCCGGGATCTGGCTGAGATGGCCCGGATCTACCGCTTCGGCCGCTGGAAGACGCTCCGCCACGTCATCCTCCCGCAGCTTGCGCCGTTCTTCGCCGCGGCCGCGCGGTCCGGCCTCGCGCTGGTCTGGAAGATCGTGCTGGTGGTGGAGCTTCTGGGGCGCCCGAACGGCGTCGGCTTCGAGCTGCAGAGCTCGTTTCAGCTGTTCGACGTGGCGACCATCCTCGCCTACGCGCTCGCCTTCGGGATGATCGTCCAGGCCATCGAACTCGGGCTGATCCAGCCCTGGGAGCGGGCCGCCAACAGGTGGCGCCGATGACCGCCGTCTCGATCGACATCGCCGCCAAGACCTTTCCGGCCGCGGGCGGCGCGCCCGCGCGGCCGCTCTATGCGGACTTCGCGCTGGAGGTGGCGGACCGGTCGTTCACCGCGCTGCTCGGTCCCTCGGGCCTCGGCAAGACGACCCTGCTGAACCTCATCGCCGGCGTCGACCGCGATTTCGACGGGCGCGTGGCCTTCTCCCGCGAGAAGCCTCGGATCGGGTACGCGTTTCAGAGCCCGCGGCTGCTGCCGTGGCGGACCGTGCTCGAGAACGTTACCCTCCCGTTACCCAAAACGGCTGCATCGTTAACCCGCGCGCTCGGGTTGTTGACCGAGATGGGCCTGGGCGACGCTGCCGACGTCTACCCCGAACGCCTCTCGCTCGGCATGCAGCGCCGCGTCGCGCTCGCCCGCGCCTTCGCGCTCGAGCCCGACCTGCTGCTGATGGACGAGCCCTTCGTCTCCCTCGACGAGGCCAACGCCGACCGGCTGCGCGACCTGCTCGCGGAGCTGATCGCGCGGCGTCCGACGACGGTGCTGTTCGTGACCCACGACAGCCGGGAAGCCATCCGCTTGGCCGATCGGCTGGTGGTGCTGGCCGGTCCGCCCGTCCGGATCGAGCAGGACATCGCGGTGACCCTGACGCCCGAACAGCGGACCATGTCAGGCGAGATCGACCGGTTTCGTGAGGCGGCGCTGGGACTTACCCGCGGCGCGGTGGCGTGACCCCCGTCAGAACGCCCCCGGAAATCCGCCGCCGTCGATCAGGATGTTCTGCCCGGTGACGTAGCCGGCCTGGGCGGAGCAGAGGTAGGCGCAGAGCTGGCCGAACTCCTCAGGCTGGCCGAAACGCTTGGCCGGATTGCCGCCGCGGCGCTTGTCGGCGACCTCCTCCGGCGTGACGCCCAGCAGCTTCGCCTCCGTCGGAAAGCCCCCGCGCAGGCGGTCGGTGTCGAACATCCCCGGCAGGATGCCGTTGATGGTCACGTTGCGGTGCGCGACCGTCCGCGCCACGCCGGCGATGAAGGCGGTGAGACCGGCGCGAGCGCCGCTCGAGAGGTCGAGGCCCACGATCGGCGCCTTCACCGAGGCCGAGGTGATGTTGACGATGCGGCCGAAACCGCGCTCCGCCATGCCGTCGATCACCTGCTGGATCAGCTCGATCGGCGTCACCATGTTCGCCACCACGCCCTTCAGCAGGGCCTCGCGGTCGAGCTCGCGGAAGTCCTTGCGGGGCGGACCGGCGTTGTTGTTGACGAGGATGTCGGGGTTCGGGGCGGCAGCGAGCAGGGCGGCCTGGCCTTCCCGGGTCGCCACGTCGCCGACCACCGGAATGATCTCGGCCCCGGTCGCGTCGCGGATTTCGGCCGCGGTCTTTTCCAGCGACGCGCCGTCGCGGCCGTTGATCACCACGGTGCAACCCTCGGCGGCGAGCGCCGTCGCGCAGGCGCGGCCGAGGCCCTTGCTTGATGCGCAGACGATGGCGGTGCGGCCGGCGATGCCGAGATCCATGGGGAGCTCCTGATGCTGACGGTGCGGCGCGCCTGGGCGCCGCTCGACGTGACAGCGGACCTAGGTCACCGTGACGCTTGCGTAAAGCGTCGTCGATCGCTCGCTACGGAGCCATGCTTCATGCGGGCGCCGGCCGCGCTTTGAAGTTTTCGCAAATGCGATCGATTTAGTGTAAGCGCTTGCGACCCGCCGGGACGCCCGGCGCGCAAGCCTGTCCGCCATGGCCGACGCCTTGGCGGAACGCACGATCCGAAAGGCCTTCAGCCCGTGTCGATTGACCGCCAGTCCCATCTCAAGCGGCTCGAGGACGAGAGCATCCACATCATGCGCGAGGTCGCGGCCGAGTTCCGCAACCCGGTGATGCTCTACTCGATCGGCAAGGACTCCTCGGTGATGCTTCATCTCGCGATGAAGGCGTTCTATCCGTCGAAGCCGCCGTTTCCGCTGCTGCACGTCGACACGACCTGGAAATTCCGGGAGATGATCGCGTTCCGGGATGAGACCGCGCAGCGCCTCGGCCTGGAGCTGATCACCTGGACGAACGCAGACGGCAAGGCGCAGAACGTCAATCCGTTCGACCACGGCTCGTCCTACTACACCCATGTCATGAAGACCGAGGCCCTGAAGCAGGCTCTAACGCACTACGGCTTCGACGCGGCCTTCGGCGGCGCCCGGCGCGACGAGGAGAAGTCGCGGGCCAAGGAGCGGGTGTTTTCCTTCCGCACCGAGACCCACGGCTGGGACCCGAAGAACCAGCGGCCGGAGCTCTGGCGGCTCTACAACGCCCGCATTCACAAAGGCGAGTCGATCCGGGTGTTTCCGCTCTCCAATTGGACCGAGCTCGACATCTGGCAGTACATCCTCGCGGAGAAGATCCCGATCGTTCCGCTCTATTTCGCGGCGAAGCGGCCTGTGGTCGAGCGCGACGGCATGCTGATCATGAAGGACGACGACCGCCTTGTCCTCAAGGACGGCGAAGCCCTGGAGGATCGTCTGGTGCGTTTCCGGACGCTCGGCTGCTACCCGCTCACCGGCGCGCTGGAGTCGGACGCCGCCACGCTGCCGGAGATCGTGCGCGAGATGCTGATCGCGCGCACCTCGGAGCGCTCGGGACGGCTGATCGACCACGACGAGTCCGCCTCGATGGAGAAGAAGAAGAGGGAAGGGTACTTCTGATGGCCGAACTCGCGATCGCCGAGAAGGCCGAAGCCTTCGTCGGCTACCTCGCCGCGCAGGAGCGCAAGGGCCTGCTGCGCTTCCTCACCTGCGGCAGCGTCGACGACGGCAAGTCCACCCTGATCGGACGCCTGCTCTACGACACCAAGCTGATCTTCGAAGACCAGCTTGCGGCGCTCGAACGGGACAGCCGGCGGCACGGCACGACCGGCGAGGACATCGATCTTGCGCTTCTCGTCGACGGCCTGGAGGCCGAGCGCGAGCAGGGCATCACGATCGACGTCGCCTACCGCTTTTTCACCACCGACAAGCGCAAGTTCATCGTGGCGGACACGCCCGGCCACGAGCAGTACACCCGCAATATGGCGACAGGCGCCTCCACGGCGGACGTCGCGGTGCTGCTGGTCGACGCCCGCCACGGCGTCGCGGTGCAGACCCGCCGCCACGCCTTCATCGCCTCGCTGCTCGGCATCCGCCACGCGGTGCTCGCCGTCAACAAGATCGACCTCGTCGACTTCGACGAGGATCGGTTCGAGGAGATCCGCGCCGAGTTCGAGAGCTTCGCCGAGGGGCTGAAGTTCGAGACGCTGGTCTCGATCCCGCTGTCGGCGCGCTACGGCCACAACGTGCTGACCCGCTCCGAGGCCATGCCCTGGTACGAGGGGCCAACGCTCGTCGAGCATCTGGAGACCGTCCAGATCGAGGACCGGCTCAGCCATGAGCCCTTCCGCATGGCGGTGCAGTGGGTCAACCGGCCGGACCTGAATTTCCGCGGCTTCTCCGGCACGATCGCGAGCGGCGTGGTTCGCGTCGGCGACGCGGTGGCCTCCGCGGTTTCCGGGCGGACCTCGACCGTGGCCCGGATCGTCACCATGGACGGCGACCTGCCAGACGCTGGAGCGGGCGACGCGGTGACGCTGACGCTGGCCGACGAGATCGACGTCTCGCGCGGCGACCTGCTGTCGGCGGTGGACGCCCGGCCGGATGTCGCCGACCAGTTCTCCGCCCACCTCGTCTGGATGAGCGACGCTCCGCTGTTTCCGGGCCGGCCCTATCTGGTCAAAATCGGCGCGAAGTCGATCACGGCGAGCGTCACGGAGATCAAGCACAAGATCGACGTGAACAGCTTCGAGCACCTCGCGGCGAAGGAGCTTCGCCTCAACGAGATCGGCGTCGTCAACGTCTCGCTGGCGGCGCCGGTCGCGTTCGACCCCTACGAGCAGAACCGCGACACCGGCGCCTTCATCATCATCGACCGGCAGACGAATGCCACGGTCGGCGCTGGCATGATCGATTTCGCCCTGCGCCGGGCGACCAACATCCACTGGCAGGCGCTCGACGTCGACAAGGCGTCGCGCGCCGCGCTGAAGGGGCAGAAGCCGGCGATCCTATGGTTCACCGGCCTGTCCGGGGCGGGCAAGTCGACCGTCGCCAATCTTGTGGAAAAGCGGCTCCACGCCATGGGCCGGCACACGTATGTGCTCGACGGCGACAACGTCCGCCACGGCCTCAACCGCGACCTCGGCTTCACCGACGCGGACCGCGTGGAAAACATCCGCCGCGTGGCGGAAGCGGCCAAGCTGTTCGTCGACGCCGGCCTCATCGTGCTCGTGTCGTTCATCTCTCCGTTCCGCGCCGAACGCCGGATGGCCCGGGATCTCGTCGGAGTCGACGAGTTCCTGGAGGTCTTTGTCGACACGCCGATCGACGTCTGCCGCACGCGCGATCCTAAGGGTCTCTACGCCAAGGCCGACGCCGGCCAGATCAAGAACTTCACCGGCGTGGACAGCGCCTACGAGACCCCCGAGCATCCCGAGAGCCATCTCGACACCGTCGCGGCGACGCCGGAGCAGATGGCGGACGAGGTGATCGGGCAATTGAAGGCGAGGGGGTTGATCGAGGTCTGATCGCGCGCGCCAGACGACCCCCACGCCTTTGGGGGTTGGTAGCTGATCCCCTCGAAACGCGTTTCGGAGATTTGGGCGGGACGACGAGGACTGAGCAAGGCAGCGCGCACAAAAAAGGCGCCGCTCTAATAAGCGGCGCCTTTTTTAGACGACCAAAGATCAGCGCGAAGCCGACGAGCTCTCGGTGCGTTCTTCTTTCTGCAGCGCGTCGGCGATCAACGATCTGAGGGTGATGATCCGACGGCTGGGACGTTCGTCGTTCGGCCTAGTCTCTTTGTCGTGCGTCTTTCGTTTCATCTGCCCGCCCTTATCCCTCTCCGTTGCTACAACAACGCGTGCCGGGCGTTAAGGTTTCAGGCGAAGATCAGGCGCGCAACCTCACCATTCGTCGTCCCGGTCGGCTTCCTTGCAGGTGTAGCCGATGAAACAGTCGGGCTGATCGGACGCGCGGACCCAGGCGGCTTCCGTCACTTCAGTCGCCTGACAGAAGCGGCCGTCGCGAACGAAGCGGTCGTAGGTGCGCGGACCTGTGCTGATGACCGCGGCGCCCGAACGCTCGAGCAGCGCCTCCAGTCGCGCGCAGGACAGCGACGGCGCATAGGGACGTCCCTGCGCTGCGGCGGGAAGTGCGACGCCCACGGCCGTCATCAGGGCGAAGGCTCGGACAAGGCGATGGGCTGAGCGAGCAGTCATAAGCCCCCAACGTTCTCGGAGCGGCGGAGTTTCCTCGGCCCAAATCAGCTTTTCGGTCCGTCGCGGCGCAGAAGGTACGAATCCATGATCCACCCATTGGCCTCGCGCGCCTCGGCGCGGCGGCGGACGATTTCCCCTGCGACGTCCTTTAGCCGGCCGGAGATCAGGATCTCGTCCGGCGTGCCGACATAGGCGCCCCAGAAAATCTCGAAGGCGTCGCTTTCGGCGAGCGCCTCGTAGGCGTTTTCGGCGTCGAGCATCACCACCACGCTGTCGGCCTCCGCCGAGAGGCCCGCGGCGAGCCGGCGGCCGGTGGTGATCTCCACGGGCGAGCCGATCCGGTTCAGCGTGGTGCGGTGCTTCGCCACCAGCGCCTGGATGCTGCTGATCCCGGGGATGACCTCCCACGCGATGTCGTGTCGCCCACTGTCGGCGATCGCGCCGACGATCCGGATCGTGCTGTCGTAGAGCGAGGGATCGCCCCAAACGAGAAAGCCGCCGCATTCGCCGTCCGCGAGTTCGCCGATCAGCCGCTCGAACACGTCCTGCTTGCGGGCGTTGAGATCCTGCACCTGCCCGGCGTAATCGCCGTCGCGATCGCGCTCGGGACTGGCGGCCTCGACGAAACGGTAGGGCCGCTCGGTGAGGTGCTGGCGGCAGATCTCCTTGCGCAGCGCGATAAGCTTGTCCTTTGCGGGACCCTTGTCCATCAGGAAGACCGCGTCGATCTGGTTCAGCGCCTTGACGGCTTGGAGGGTCAGGTGGTCCGGGTCGCCCGCGCCGATCCCGATGATCTTGATCGTCTTCGCCACCGCGTCCTCCAGTCCTCGTCGACGCCGCCTCTTAGCAGCCCCGGAGACCGGAGAGAACGCGACGTGTCGCCGAGCAAGGGGCAGGTCGCGGCGCCGCCGCGGTCAGATCTGATAGACGAAGCTCGTCATGCCGTCGCCGCCGAGGTCGCGCATCTCGGCGAGGGTGCGATGGTCGAGCACGCCGGCGATCGCTTCACGCACCTCCAGCATCATCATTCGCACCTCGCAGCGCCCGATGTCCTCACAGTCCTGGCACGGCGAGAAGGCGGAGCGGCTGGCGCAGGGTATCGGCGCGAGCGGCCCGTCGAGCACGCGGATGATCTCGCCGACGGTGATGCCCTCGGCATGTTGCGCGAGCATGTAGCCGCCGGATTTCCCCTTCTTGCTGTTTAGGAGGCCGGCGTTGCGCAACTCGCCGAGAATGGCGTCGAGGAATTTCTTCGGAATGCCGTTTCGCTCCGCGATCTCGGCGACGAAGGTGGAGCGGCCCGGCGGCAGGCCCGCCAGATCCACCATCGCCTTGAGACCATACTTGGCCTTCTTGGTCAGCATCGGAGCGCGCTCGATCGGTCGGGCAGGTCACAGGACAGGTCAGGCATAATCACTCGATGGAATAAATAGACATTATCGGCAAGAGAGCGGAACGAGCCGCGCCGAACGACCCTCGCGCCGGTTGTGGCGCTGGCCTTTGGGCCGCCACGCGCTAGCTCGACCTGACCGCCCACAAGCATGACTGGAGCGATCGATGAAGCCGCATGTCACCTGCCTGATGTTGACCTCGCTCGACGGACGGCTCGGCTCCGGGCGCTCCGGCGAGGGCGCCGAGGCGGAGATCAAGGCGCGCGGCCGCGCCTTCGAGGCGGCGCATGACGAACTCGGGGGCGACGGGTGGATCATCGGCCGCGTCACCGCTCAGGAGATGTCGAAGGCCAAGCCGCACCCGCCCGCGGCGCCCGGACGGCCCGTGCGTCCGGTGCACGTCGCCCGCCGCGACGCCGCGGCCTACGGGATCATCCTCGACCCCGCCGGCAAGGTGCATTTCGAGGCCGGCGACATCGGCGGCGACCATGTGATCGTGTTGCTCGCCGGCGACGTCGCCGACGCCCATCTCGCGGAACTCGCGGCGGACGGCGTGTCCTACGTCGTTTCGGGCGGCCCTGAGATCGATCTCGCCGCCGCGCTCGAGGTGCTGGCCCGCGAGTTCGAAGTGAAGCGCCTGCTGCTGGAGGGCGGCGGCGGGGTCAACGGCGCCTTCCTCAAGGCCGGCGTCGTGGACGAGGTGGTCGTGCTGGTGTGGCCGTCGATCAACGGCGTCACCGGCGAGCGGGCGATCTTCGAAGCGGGCGAGGAGGGGCTCGCCAACAGTCTCTCGCTCGAACTGACCAGCTTCGAGGCGCGCAACGGCGTGGTCTGGCTGCGCTACGCGGTCTCGCCCCGGACGCGCTGAGAGCGGTCCTCAACCGTAGATGGGGAAAGCGCGGCAGAGCGTGCGCACCTCGTCCCGGATCGCGGCGAGGGCCGCCGCGTCTGACCGGGCCGTGACGGCGGCGACGATCCAGTCGCCGATGCGGCGGAACTCGTCGACGCCGAAGCCGCGCGTCGTTCCCGCGTTGCTGGAGAGCCGTAAGCCCGACGGCGCCTCGGCCGGCCGCGGATCGAACGGAATCAGGTTCTTGTTGGCGGCGAGGCCAGCGCTCTCCAGCGCCTTCGCGGCCACGCCGCCGTCGATGCCCTGGTTCACGAGATCGACCAAAACCATGCTGGTGTCGGTCCCGCCGCCGACGAGGCGTACGTCGGCCGCGGCCAGCGTGTCGGCCAGCGCGCGTGCGTTGGCGACGGCCGACACGTTGTAGGCTTTGAATTCGGGCCGCAGCGCCTCGCCGAAACAGGCGGCCTTGCCGGCGACGACGTGGAGCATCACCGAGCCCTGCACGCCGGGGAAGATGCCGTAGTTGATGCGGTCGGACAGCGCCTCGTCGTTCCAGAGCGCCATCGCCCCGCGCGCCCCGCGCAGGGACTTGTTGGTGGTGGACGTCACGACGTGGGCGTGCGGGAAGGGATCGGGATAGACGCCCGCCGCGACCAGCCCCGCGAAATGGGCCATGTCGACCATGAGCCAGGCCCCGACCTCGTCCGCGATCGCTCGGAAGCCGGCGAAGTCCAGCGTCCAGGCGTAGGCGGAGCCGCCGGCGACGATGATCTTCGGTCGATGTTCGAGCGCGAGCGCCCGGACCTCGTCGAGATCGACGCGCTCGGTCTCGCGGCTCACGCCATAATGGACGACGCGGTAGTCGCGCCCGCTCAGCGTCGCCGGGTGGCCGTGGCTGATGTGGCCGCCAGCGGATGTCTTCATCGACAGGATGACGTCGCCGATCGCGAGCAGGCCGAGAAACACACCGTTGTTGGCGTTGGAGCCGGAATGGGCCTGCACGTTGGCGCAACGGCAGCCGAACAGGCGTTTCACCCTGTCCAACGCCAGCGCCTCGACGGCGTCCGCAAACTCCGCTCCGCCGTAGTAGCGGGCGAAGGCGACGCCCTCGACGGTCTTATTGGTCATGACCGAACCCTGCGCCTCCAGCACCAGTCGGGAGACGAGGTTCTCGGAGGCGATCAGCTCGATCCCGTCCTGCTGGCGTTCAAGTTCGCCCCGCAACGCCGCGGCGAGCGCCGGATCGGCTTCGAGCCCTTCGGTGAAATAGCCGTCGTGGAGCACGGACATGACGATCGAACCTCCGAAGCCGTCGCGTTGCGGCGAGTCGCTCGCGGCGACGGATTGCGCCAAGTCATCGGGGCTTCGGAGGTCGGTCGCAACCCTCCACGGCGCCGTCATGGGCCGCGGAGGCAGGAGATCAGGCGAGGAAGGCCGCCAGATCCGCGTTGAAGCGGTCGCGCTCGGTGTAGGTCAGGGCGTGCGGCGCGCCGTCATACTCGATGTAGGTCGCCGAGGGCACGAGCTTCGCGGCCTCCTGCCCTGAGATCTTCGCCGGCACGGTCTCATCGCCGGAGCCGTGGATGATCAGCGTGGGGACGGTGAAGGTCGCCATGTCGGCGCGGAAATCGGTCTCCGAGAAGGCGCGCACGCAATCGATGGTGGCCTTAGGCGACGCCTGGAGCGCGAGCCCCTGCGCCCACTGCAGGATGTCCGACGACACCGAGAAGTTGAGCAGTCCTGCGCCGAAGAACTGCTTGCCGAAGCCCGCGAGGAAGTGCGGCCGGTCCTTCTTCAGGTCGTCGACGAAGCCGTCGAACAGCGACTTGTCGGCGCCGTTGGGGTGCTCGTCGGTCTTGAGCATAAAGGGCGTCACCGCCGCCACAAGAGCGACCTTGGAGATGCGGTCCGCGCCATAGCGCGCGAGGTAGCGCGCGATTTCGCCGCCGCCCATGGAAAAGCCGACCAGGGCGGCGTCGTTCAGGTCCAGTCCGTCAAGCAGCGCCTTCAGGTCGGCCGCGAAGGTATCGTAGTCGTAGCCGCTCCACGGCTGGTCCGACCGGCCGAATCCGCGGCGGTCATAGGCGATGACGCGGAACCCGTTTTCCGCGAGGAAGGACGCGTTGTACTCCCACATGTCAGCGTTCAGCGGCCAACCGTGTATCAGCACGATCGGCTTGCCGACGCCCCAGTCGTTGTAGAAAAGGCGGACTTTGTCGAGGGTCTCGATGTAAGGCATGCACTCTCCTTTGAGTTGTGGGCTCAACGGGAGAAGCCGCCAGTGGTTCCTTGCGGCGCCGCGGGTGCGCTTTGCTCGACGCCAGGACGTCAGGCTCGGCGCAGGCGATGCATCCGCAACGGCTGGCGCAGGGTCGCGCCAAGAGCCGTGGGCTCCGAAAGCTCAGCGAACAGCCGCTCGACCTCGCCGCGGGCCGCGGGCAGGGCGCTTCGGCGGGCCGGATCGACCGCGACCAGACGCTCCAGGAACTGCTCGACGTCGCGAAACGGCTCCACGCGCTCGAACTCCTCAACGGATTCCAAGACCAGCGGCCCGCCGTCGGCGCTGGCTTCGTCCAGCGCCGCCTGCGCGGCGGCGCGGATCGCGGTCTCGTCCTCCAGCGGCCGCATGGCGTCGAAGAACGTGCCTTCGGCGAGCGGCTCCACGATCACGATCGGCGCGTCTGGCGTGGCGACGCGGGCGATCTCGGCGAGCGCGGCGGCGAGGCTCTCGCGCGGCACGTGGTGCAGGCTGTTCAGCATCACCACGCCGTCGAAGCTGGCGTCGGGGAACGGCAGAGCTTCGGCGCCCGCCTGTTCGACGCGCAGGTCGGGCGCCGCCTGGCGCGCGGCGGCGACAGCGGCGCCATCAGGATCGACGGCGATCATACGCGCGCCCTGACGGGCAAGCGCCGCGGACAGCCTGCCGTGTCCGCAACCGACGTCGAGGATCCCGCGCCCCGCGACGGGACCAAGCGCGGCGAGGATTTCCGCCGCCGTGTCAGCCGCGCGGCGCGCCACCAGTCAGGCCTCGGCTGGCGCAAGCGCCGCCGCGACTTCCGCCCGGATGGCGGCGGTGTGCTCGCCGAGCTCCGGCGGGCGCGCGCAGGTGGTGGCGGCGGTGAGCGGGGAGGTCGGGAGGTCGAAGGTCTCGCCCGAGGCCAAGGTCGCCGTCATCCGGGTAAGGGCGGGATGGGCGGCCATGTCCCGCACGTCGGAGACCTTGGCCCAGGCGAGCTGGTGCGCCTCAAGACACTCGATCATCGCGGCGCGGGTGGCGGGGCCGAAGGTCTCCTGGATGATGGCGGCCAGCGCGTCGCGGTTCTCGACCCGCAGGGGATTGTCGGCGAAACGCGGATCGGCCACGAGGTCGGGCCGGCCCAGCGCACCTTCGCAGAAGCGGACCCATTCCGCCGGGCTCTGCACCACGATGACGACGCCGCCGTCCACGCAGTCGGCCACGTGATAGGGGAAGATCGACGCGTGGCTGAGGCCGGTGCGCGGCGTGATGCGGCCCTGGTGCTCGTAGTGCAGAAACGGCACCGCCATCCATTCGGCCATGGAGTCGAACATCGCGATCTCGATCGCTTTGCCGCGGCCGGTGCGCTCGCGTTCGTAGAGCGCTTGGAGCACCGCGGCGTGGGCGTTCATCCCTGTGCCGATGTCCGCGATGGAGACGCCGACCTTCACCGCCTCTTCCGGCGTTCCGGTGACGCTGCAGATGCCGCTCTCGGCCTGCACCAGCATGTCGTAGGCGCGCAGGCCCCGCGCCGGCGTCGATTGGCGGTAGCCCACGATATCGAGCGCGATCAGGCGGGGATGGCGCGCGACGAGATCCTTGGCGCCGAGGCCCAGCCGCACGCTCGCGCCCGGCGCAAGGTTCTGCACGAACACGTCGGCCTTCGCGACCAGCGCATGGGCCAGCGCGAGGTCGTCCGTGGACTTCAGGTCGAGCGCGGCGCTCTCCTTGCCGCGGTTGAGCCAGGCGAAATACGCGCTGATCCCCTTCACGCTGCGGTCGTAGTGCCGCGCCGTGTCGCCCTCGATCCGCTCCAGCTTGATCACCCGCGCCCCAGCGTCGGCGAGCCGCATCGTGCACGTCGGAGCGGCCACCGCCTGCTCGAGCGCGACGACGAGCAGGCCTTCGAGCGGACGGGTCATGGAATGAGCCTTCAGTAGGAGCGCGGAAGGCCGAGGACGTGCTCGGCGATGTAAGACAGCACGAGGTTCGTCGAGATAGGCGCCACTTGGTAGAGGCGCGTCTCCCGGAACTTGCGTTCCACGTCGTACTCCTCGGCGAAGGCGAAGCCGCCATGGGTCTGGACGCAGGCGTTCGCGGCCTCCCAGGAGGCGTCGGCGGCCAGCATCTTCGCCATGTTCGCCTCGGGCCCGCAATCCAGCCCGGCTTCGAACTTTTCGGCGGCCTCGCGCACCATCAGCTCGGCCGCGCGCATGGCGGCGTAGGCCTTGGCGATCGGGAATTGGACGCCCTGGTTCTGGCCGATCGGCCGTCCGAACACGCTGCGCTCGCGGGCGTAGGCCGTCGCCTTCTGAATGAACCACTTGGCGTCGCCGACGCATTCGGAGGCGATCAGGATGCGCTCGGCGTTCATGCCGGAGAGAATGTAGCGGAAACCCTTGCCCTCCTCGCCGACGAGGTTCTCGGCCGGCACGCGGACGTCGTCGAAGAACACCTCGGTGGTGGCGTGGTTCATCATCGTCCGGATCGGCCGGATGGTCATGCCGGTTTTCAAAGCTTCCGCCATGTCCACCACGAACACCGACAGCCCGTCGGTGCGCTTCGCCGCCTGCTCCTTCGGCGTGGTGCGCGCGAGCAGCAGCATCAGGTCGGAGTGCTCGGCGCGGCTGGTCCAGATCTTCTGTCCGTTGACGACGTAGTGGTCGCCGTCGCGGCGGGCGAAGGTCTTGATCGAGGAGGTGTCGGTGCCGCTGGTCGGCTCCGTCACGCCGAACGCCTGCAGGCGAAGCGCGCCGGAGGCGATCGCGGGCAGGTACCTGGCCTTCTGCGCGTCGCTCCCGTGCCGAAGCAGCGCGCCCATGATGTACATCTGGGCGTGGCAGGCCGCGCCGTTGCAGCCCTGGAGCTGGATCTCCTCCAGCACGGCGGCGGCGGCCGATAGCGGCAGCCCGACGCCGCCGTACTGCTCCGGAATGAGCACGGAGAGATAGCCCGCCGCGGTCAGCGCCTCGACGAACGCGGAGGGGTAGGTCATCTCGCGATCGAGGTCGCGCCAATACGCGCCCGGAAACTGCGCGCAGAGCTTGGCGACGCTCTCGCGGATCTCCGCATAGGTCTCGCGCGCGGCTGTCGTCATGGCATGTGGCTCCCTGATGCCGGGAAGCGTTAGCGGCGCGGAGCCGTGCCCACAAATAGCAATCGTGGCTTTGAGGTATCGCCTTCTGATCTAGCTCGCGTCACGCTCTATCCGGCGCGAGCTTGTGGCCGAGCCAGACGCCGCGTCCGACGAGGTCGGCTGCGATCTCCATGAAGGCGTCGCCGACGAAGCGGGCGGCGGGGCTGACGGGACGGTCCGCGGGAAACGCCAGCACGACGCGGCGGGTGGGGGCGGGATCCACGAGCGGCGCGGCGGATAGCTCGCCGCGCTCGACCTGCGCGTAGATCGGCGCAAGCGGGAGGATGGTGGGGCCGAAGCCGCCGCGCACCAGCGCGATCATGCCGCCGAACGAGTCCGCCTCGACGCTGGCCGTGAGCACGATCCCGGCCTTGCGCGCGCAGTCTTCGACGATGGCCCGCAGGCCGTGGCGCGGGCTCGGCAGCACCAGGTCGCGCCCGGCGAGGCTCGCGAAGGCGACCGCTTCGCTCCGGTCCAGCCCTTCCGCGCCTGCGCCGACCAGCAGCAGGCTTTCGGTCATCACCGGGCGGATGCGCAGCGAGCGCATGGGCTGCGGATCGTAGGAGATGCCGATGTCGACCTCTCCGCGCTGCAGCCAATCCAGCACATGCCCGGAGAAGGCGGACGCGAAGCGGATGGCGAGCTGGGGATGCTCGCGTTTCACTCGGGTCGCGAGGGGAACCGTCGCGATCTCGGCGACCGTGGATGTCATGCCGATCGTGACCGCGCCGCGGTAGGACGAGCCGCCTCCCGAGGTCGTGGCGCGGATGGCGTCGAGTTCGGCCATGATGCGGGTGGCGTGGGCCAGCACGTCGCGCCCGACGTCGGTGATCTGCATGCCGCGGCCGTGGCGTTCGAACAGCGGCTGGCCGATCTCCTGCTCCAGCATGCGGATCTGGCGGCTGAGCGCGGGTTGGGCGATGCGCAGCCGGTCGGCGGCCTTGCTCAGGCTGCCGAGCTCGGCCACGTGGATCAACGTCTTGAGCTGATGGACGTCCATGCCTCGAGACCTATCGCCGAATGCTAAAGCTGAGTTCGCGATATAACATTTCTCGATGGTCGCGCCCTCCGCTACCTCTTGAGATCGAGGCGCCGCTCGACCGGCGTCCGTGACAGGTCCGAAACAGGACCGATGGGAGGATGGGAATGGTCTTCAGGCGCCTCGCCGCTGCGGCGGCCCTCGCTTTCGTTTCGACAGTCGCGCCGGTGTCGGCGCAGGATTTCCCCAAGGGCCCCGTCACGATGCTGGTGCCGTTCGCAGCGGGCGGACCTACTGACGTGGTCGCTCGGCTCGTCGCGCGGGTGATGGAGAAGGAGCTCGGACAGCCGGTGCTGGTCGAAAACGCGACGGGGGCCGGCGGCACGCTGGCGTCCGGCCGGCTCGCCCGCGCGACGCCCGACGGGCAGACGATCCTCCTGCACCACATGGGCATCACCACCAGCGC
The DNA here is from genome assembly GCF_000526315.1 of Methylopila sp. 73B. NCBI lineage: Bacteria > Pseudomonadati > Pseudomonadota > Alphaproteobacteria > Hyphomicrobiales > Methylopilaceae > Methylopila > Methylopila sp. 73B. Next base: position 991,557 of record NZ_JAFV01000001.1, read on the forward strand.
CACGCTTTACCGCAAGCTCGCCTACGACCCTAAGACCTCCTTCGGCTTCGTCGGCCAAGTCACGACCGTGCCGATGCTGCTGGTGAGCCGGCCGAACTTCGAGCCCGCCGACTTCAAGGCGCTGCTCGCCTACATCAAGGACAACAAGGACAAGGTCTCGCTCGCGAACGCGGGCCCCGGCGCCGTCAGCCACATCTGCGGCATGCTGTTCATGCAGCTGACGGGCGTGAAGCTGACGACCGTGCCCTACAAGGGGACCGGCCCGGCGATGACCGACACCATGGGCGGCCAGGTCGACCTGCTGTGCGACCAGACCACCGGCGCGACCGGGCCTGTGAAGACCCACAAGGTGAAGGCCTACGCCACCGCGACCGCCGAGCGCATCCCCGTGCTGCCGGACGTGCCGACCGCCGCCGAACTCGGCCTGAAGGGCTTCGAGGTCGGCGTCTGGCACGGCATGTACGTGCCCGCCGGCACGCCCGCGCCGGTGGTCGACAAGCTCAACGCGGCTCTGAAGGCCGCGCTCCACGATCCGGAGACCGTGAGGCGCTTCGCCGAACTCGGCACGGCGCCGGTGTCCGACGCGGAAGCGACGCCCGAGGGGCTGAAGGCGAAGTATTTCGCCGAGATCGATCGCTGGGCGCCGATCATCAGGGCCGCCGGCGAATACGCCGACTGACCGTCCTTGCCAGGCGGCCCGCGCCCTATCGCGGCGCGGGCGCGACACCCGGAGAGCCGCCCCCCATGACCGACAGCCTTCCCGCCTACAAGATCGTCGGCGAGCGCCGCTTCCGCGAGACCTCCGGTCTCTACTTCGAGGATTTCGAACCGGGCGACATCTACGAGCATCGGCCCGGCCGGACCTTGCTCGACGTGGACAACGTGTGGTTCACGCTGCTGACCATGAACACGCAGCAGGTCCACTTCGACGCCGCCTACGCCGACAAGACCGAGTGGAGGAAGCTGCTGGTCGACTCCACCTTCACGCTGGCGCTGCTCACCGGCATGAGCGTGCGCACGGTGAGCGCGAAGGTGGTCGCCAATCTCGGCTGGGACAAGGTCAAGGCGACGGCGCCGGTGTTCGCCGGCGACACGCTCTACGCCGAAAGCACGGTGCTCTCAAAACGCGAATCCAAAAGCCGGCCGCATCAGGGCATCGTGACGGTGCTCACCCGCGGCGTGAACCAGGACGGCGCGGAGGTGATGAGCTTCGAGCGGACCATGCTGGTCTACCGCCGCGGCCAGTCGCCGGAAGAGGCCGCGAACTACTGAAGCTTCCGCCTTGCAAGGTTGTCCGAGCTAGGGAGCTTGGATGGAGATCGATCGGGTTTCGTCAGGCGCGGCCGCGCTCAAGCAAACTTTCTTCGAGGCAGGGCGTTGGGGTGATCCGGGGGCGATCAACCGGAGACTTGCATGAGCGACCTGACGATCACCGACCTCGCGGAAAAGATGCGCGACATCGATTTCGCGATGCTCTTCACCACGACCGACAACGGCGCGCTTGCAGGCCGTCCGATGAGCAACAACCGCGACGTCGACTACGCCGGCGACTCTTTCTACTTCACCTTCGAACAGTCGCGGACGGTGTCCGACGTGGAGCGCGATCCGAAGGTCTCGCTGTCGTTCCAAGGGTCCAAAGGGCTTTTGGGCAAGCCGCCCCTCTTCGTCTCCGTGCAAGGCGTCGCCGAGCTGATCCGGGACAAGAGCGCGTTCGAAGCGCATTGGACCAAGGATCTTGATCGCTGGTTCCCGAACGGCGTCGACACGCCGGGCGTCGTCCTGATCAAGGTGCGCGCCGAGCGCATTCATTACTGGAACGGCGAAGAGGCGGGCGAAATCCGCCCCTGACGCCAGCTTCGCCCGCGCTCGCGCGGCGCACGAATTGAAGGAGCGTCGACCCCTTGGGACCGACGCTCCTCGCCGCGCCTTAGCTTGCCCGCCGGACCTCGTCACGGGTCGGCAGCCGCCAGTTGGGGCGGATATAGTGGCAGGTGTAGCCGTTGGGGAAACGCTCGAGATAGTCCTGGTGCTCGGGTTCGGCCTCCCAGAACGGGCCGGCCGCCGCGACCTCGGTGACGACTTTCCCCGGCCAGAGCCCGGACGCGTTGACGTCGGCGATCGTCTCCTCAGCGATCTCGCGTTGGACGTCGTCCACATAGAAGATCGCCGACCGGTAGCCGAGGCCGCGGTCGTTGCCCTGGCGGTTCAGGGTCGTGGGGTCGTGGATCTGGAAGAAGAATTCGAGCATCCGCCGGAAGCTCGTGATCTCGGGGTCGAAGGTGATCTCGATCGCTTCGGCGTGGGTGCCGTGGTGGCGATAGGTGGCGTTCGGCACGTCGCCGCCGCTGTAGCCCACCCGGGTCGAGACCACGCCGGGCTGTTTCCGGATCAGGTCCTGCATGCCCCAGAAGCACCCGCCGGCCAGAACCGCGCGTTCGGTGGTCGTGCTCATCGCCGTCTCCTTCGATTGGGTCATGGGGAGAATATCGGGACGCCGAGGCGGCTTTTCAAAGCGCCGGATCAGGCGCGCGAAGGACCGGGCTTCTCCAGCATGATGCGCGAGCTCTTCTCGACGAAGTCGCGGATCGCGCCGGACATCATCGACAGCATCAGAGGCACCTCGATCTCGCCCCGGACCAGCGTGTCCTCGACCTCGATCGCGACGCCAACGGACTGCCCCATGGCGGAAATCTGAAGCGCGAGCCTGTCGTCAGCCGTCCAGGAGGACGCGACCATCCCGCCGCCGGGGATGTGCCGCTCCAATGCCGGGAGGCCGTTCTCGATCCGGCGTTTGGCTTCAGTCCGGCCGAGCTTGTGGGGGATCTCGAATTTCAATGCGCAGCTCCCGTCCGTTGAAGGGCGCTGCCTATCATATCTCGCGCGCGCCGGAATGAACGCGTTGCGGCGCTCCTGCGCTCCGTCTTCCCCAATAGGCAAGGACCGATCGTTTCCGGCAACCGTAAGCCGGACGGCCGACGCGACGTCGGTCCTAAGTCGGCGCGCCGTTGTTGCGGGTGATCTGCACCTTGGGCCGACCGTCCACGCCGCCGAAGCTGCGGTAGACATAGTCAGTCTTGCCCGAGTCCGCCGCCTTCAGCGCAAGCGAGGTGATCTTTGCGTGGAACGGCGACAGCGAGCAGGCCGGGTCGGCGTTCGCCGGATCGCCGGTGATCGCCAGCGCCTGGCAGCGGCAGCCGCCGAAGTCGATTTCCTTGCGCGGGCAGGAGGTGCAGGGCTCCTTCATCCAGCTCGTGCCGCGGTAGGCCTCGAACGCGGAGCCGTGCTCCCAGATCTCCGAGAGGCTCCTCTCGGTGACGTAGTCGAACACGAGGTGCGGGATGGTCTCGGCCGCGTGGCAGGGCAGCACCTTGCCCTGCGGCGTGACGTTGAGCGACTGCTTGCCCCAACCGCCGACGCAGGGCTTCGGCAGCCGCGCGTAATAGTCCGGCACCACGGCGTCGATGACGAGCTTGCCCTGAAGCTCCTCCCGAAGCCGCTCGACGGTGGCGGCGGCCGCCATCACCTGCTCACGCGTCGGCATCAGCATGTTCCGGTTCTCGAGCGCCCAGCCGTAATACTGCGAGTGGGCGATCTCGACCCGCCGGGCGCCGAACTCCAGCGCCATGTGCACCAGCGCCTCGATGTTCTCGATGTTGGCGCGGTGGATAACGGCGTTGATGGTCAGCGGCAGGCCAAGCTCGAGCACCTGGCCTGCGAGAATGCGCTTCTTCTCATGCGCGCCCTTGAGGCCCGCGATGCGGTCGGCGTTGTCGGGCAGCGCGTCCTGGATCGACAGCTGGACATGGTCGAGGCCCGCGTCCGCAAGCTCCTTGAGCTTGTCGTAGGTGACGCCAATCCCTGAGGTGATCAGGTTGGTGTAGAGCCCAACCTTCACCGCATGGGCCGTCAGCTCCACGATGTCCTTGCGCGCCGTCGGCTCGCCGCCGGAGAGATGCAGGTGGAGCACGCCCATGGCGGCGGCTTCGGAAAACACCCGCTTCCAGGTTTCGGTGTCGAGCTCCAGCGAGCGCTTCTCGAGGTCCACGGGGTTGGAGCAGTAGGGGCAGGACAAGGGACAGCGGTGCGTGAGCTCCGCCAGCATGCCCAGCGGCGCCGGCGGCGGCACGCGGGTCGCCGTGGACGGGTTCGGAACGGTCATGTCGTTCATTGCGCGTTCCTTTCGTTCGCGCCGAGACCGCGTCTCAGGGCGCCGCCCGGCAAAGCGCGTCTTGCGGGAAAGCGCTTCGGGCATGACGGCGCGACCCGTCGCCGTTGCCGTCGCCCTCAGTCCACATCCAGCACGCGCTTGGCCTGAAGATCGGCCAGCATCTTCTTCACGTCAGCCTCGATCGTCTCGCGCGGAGCCGCGTAGGCGGTCGCGAGATCGTCGACGATCGCAGTCACGGTCCGGACGCCGTCGCAGCGCTCCAGCACGGCGACCGCGATCGGGTCGGGCTTCAGCACGCGCTCGGGCGCGAGCAGGAGCCATTCGTTGCGCACCTCGTCGCGGCGAAGACGCACGCCGCGCGGAAGTTTCGGGACCGCGTCCGAGGAGACCTCGATCATTCCGCGGCCTGGCGGGCGTCGCCGCGCTCGGCCTGGAACGCGTCCGGCCAAGGCTTGGCGTAAATGTAGCCGTGCTCCAGCGCGTCGAGCATGCTCCAAAGCATCGAGCACTTGAACTCCAGGGCCGCAATCGCCGCGTCCTGCTGCTCGCGGGTCTTGGCGTGCTCGAACACGTAGGCGAGGGCGAAATCGCTGTCGCGCTTGGCCTGCACCGGACGCTTGTTGAAGTAAGCGAGCGTCTCGGGCGTCACGTAGTCGTAGTGCGCCAGCATGCCCTCCGACCGCACCTTGATGACGGACGGCGAGAACAGCTCGGTCAGCGACGAGGCGATCGCCTCCAGCAACGATCGGTCGCGGCAGAACGAGATGTAGGCCGTCACCGCGAACTTGGTAGCGGGGAGGGCGAGCCGGCCCGACATGACGGTCTCGCGGTCGAGGCCGAGGTCGTCGGTTAGCTTCAGCCACTTGGCGATGCCGCCCTCGCCCTCGCGCTCGCCGTCATGATCAATGATGCGCTGACGCCACTCGCGCCGCATGCCAGCGTCCTCCAGCCGCGCGAGGATCTGCGAGTCCTTCTGCGGAATGCAGGCCTGATAGAGGTAGCGGTTGAGCGCCCAGGCCTCGACCTCGGTGCGGGTGCACTGGCCCGACTGCAGGCGGATCTGGAACGGATGCCGGCTGTGGTACCGCCGGGCGCCGACGTCGCGAAGACGCGCCTCCAGTTTGGCGTGGGAGAGCAGGTCTGGCATCGCGAAGTCCTCCGCAGATCTCAAGCCGCGGTTGTCCCGCGGTCGTCGAACGTCCGTTCCAAGGCGAGGCCGCCTAGCGCGACCTCCAGCCCGTCTTCCGACACCCGCCATCCGGCCGCCTCGACGGCCGCGCGTTCGGCCGAGCCCTCGACGAGGATACGGTTGGTGTTGTTGATGTGAATGTAGATCTTCTGACCCACCTGCGCACCGTCGAAGGCGTGAAGCGATCCGCCTTCGCCCGAGATGGGCACGTGGCCCATGCGGCGTCCGGTCTTCACGCCGACTCCCGCCTGGCGCATTTCGTCGTCTTCGAACACAGTGCCGTCGAACAGCAGCGCGTCCGCGCCGTCGACGCGGGCGAGCACGCCGGCGTCAACCGTCGCGCATCCCGGTATGTACACCAGCGTCACCCCGTCGCGCGTGATCCCCACCCCGACCGTGTCGCCGCCGGCGTCGCCGATGGTGAGATTCTCGGTCTCGAGATAGAGCGGCACCTTGCCCGGGACGCCGAAGAACTCGATCGTCGAGTCGTCGATGCGGAACGGCTGGTTTAGCGCCACGACCTCTCGCGCCACCATGTCCTTCGCCAGCACCCCGAAAATCGGGTTGGCGTCGAGAATACCGGAGATTTGCGAGGTTGCGTAGACGGTTAGCGGCGAACGCTCGCGCAGCGTGATAAGGCCGTCGACATGGTCGACGTCGCCGTTGGTCAGCACCACAGAGCGAATTGGAGTCTCGCGCAGACCCGTGGGCTGCAGCAGAGGGGTCGCCAGGATCTGGGAGCGCAAGTCGGGCGACGCGTTGAACAGCGTCCAGCGCCCTTCACCGGTCTCGACCGCAATCGACGACTGGGTCCGGCGCTTCACGCGTGGATCGTTCTTCCACGCGAGATCGCACACCGGACAGCGGCAATTCCACTGAGGAAAGCCGCCGCCGGCGGCAGAACCGAGAACGACAAGGCGCAACGCCATGATGTTAATCCGCCGCTGCGCCTGTCATCCTCACTACATTCCAACTAAGCTCAGAGCTCAGCCGGGCTGTAGGACGTGACTTCGAGGCCCACCGGGGTCTCAGAGACGATCGGAGCGGTCCAAATGGCCATGTTAACCTCCTTCGGGGTTTCCTAAGACTTCCGCGCCGACGGATAAGATCCGGTTCGATTTGGCGCACGATGGAATATAGCTTCGGCGCCCATCCGCCGCCATAGAACGCCGCCTTAAATCTTGGTAATGCGGGCGTGGTTTTCTCAAGAACCTCTTAGGTTTGCAACTGTCCGCGCGGTCCGCGGCGGCGCCGTATCGCCGCAATCGCGACGCGCTCTTGGGCGGCTTCGTTTTCCGGCGATCGGCGACGCGCCGGCGGGTATTCAAGCTCGTTAGACGTTCGTCTCAGGCGGGGTGGGCGACAGCGAGCGGTTGCAGGCCACGGGTTGGGCGACCGTTCGCTTGACGCCTCGCGCGGGGTTCACCATTGTCCCGCGCCATGAAAGCCAAGCCGTCGACCCGCATCAACCGGATCGTCATTATCTGCGGTTAGCTGAAAAGCGGGCCGCGGCGGTTTTTTCTTGATCTTTGGATGAGAGAAGAACGACCTCCCGGCCGATGAGGAGGACGGCGCTTGTCTGCGCTCAAGATCTACAACTCGCTGACCCGCACGAAGGACGACTTCGCGCCGATCGATCCCGCGAACGTGCGGATGTATGTCTGCGGCCCGACGGTCTACGACCGCGCCCACATCGGCAACGCGCGCCCCGTCATCGTTTTCGATCTCATGTACCGGCTGCTCCGCCATCTCTACGGCGCGGAGCATGTGACCTATGTCCGCAACGTCACCGACGTGGACGACAAGATCAACACGCGCGCGGCGGAGCGCGGGATCAGCATCCGCGAGCTGACCGAAGACACCGCCCGCGGCTTCCGCGAGGACGTGGCGGAGCTCGGGACGCTGACGCCGACGCACGAACCCCGCGCGACCGAGTTCATCTGCCGCGGCGCGGACGAACTCGACATGGTCAAGCTGGTAGAGCGGCTGATCGCCCGCGGCCACGCCTATGAGGCGGACGGCCACGTGCTGTTCGATGTGGCCTCAATGCCGGCCTACGGTCGCCTTGCGCGTCGTTCGCTGGACGAGATGGAGGCCGGCGCCCGCGTCGAGGTCGCGTCCTATAAGAAAGGCCCGATGGACTTCGTGCTGTGGAAGCCCTCGAAGGCGGGCGAACCGGCGTGGGAAAGCCCGTGGGGGCAGGGCCGTCCGGGCTGGCACCTGGAGTGCTCCGCGATGTCGGCCGCGCTGCTCGGCGAGACCTTCGACATCCACGGCGGCGGCATCGACCTGATCTTCCCGCACCACGAGAACGAGATCGCCCAATCGACCTGCTGCTTCGGCGGGGACACCATGGCGAACGTCTGGATGCACAACGGCTTCCTGCAGGTGGAAGGCGAGAAGATGTCGAAGTCGCTCGGCAACTTCGTCACCATCCGCGAGGTGCTGGCCGACTGGCCGGGCGACGTCGCCCGCCTCGCCATGCTCTCCGCGCACTATCGCCAGCCGATCAACTGGACGCTCAAGGGCCTTCAGGAGGCCGAGCGGACGCTTGCGCAATGGTTCGACGCCGCGGCTGGCGAGGCTGACCCGCGGCCGGCCGAGAGCGTGGTCGAGGCTCTGTCGGACGACCTCAACACACCGAAGATGATCGCCGAGATCCATCGCCTGAAGTCCGAGGGCCGCCGCAAGCCGCTGGCCGGGACGCTGGCCTTCCTCGGCTTCCGCCCCGACGTGCTCGCTGATTGGCAGGCCGCCAAGGCGCCGGAGCTCAGCGTGCCTCAGGAGGAGATCGAGCGCCTGGTCGACGCGCGGCTCGAGGCCCGCCGCGAGCGAAACTGGGCCGCGGCCGACCGCATCCGCGACGAGCTGCTCGCCAAGGGCGTCGTGCTGAAGGACGGCGCCGGCGGCACCACCTGGGAGGTCGCGCGGTGAGCGACGCGTCGTGACCCGCGAGCGGGTCTATCTGTTCGATACGACGCTGCGCGACGGCGCGCAGACGGCGGGGGTCGACTTTACGCTCGCGGACAAGATGGCGGTGGCGACGACGCTCGACCGCCTGGGCGTCGACTATGTCGAGGGCGGCTACCCCGGCGCGAACCCCACCGACACGGCGTTCTTCTCGGAGAACCGCACCACGCGGGCGACCTTCGTCGCCTTCGGCATGACGAAGCGGGCGGGGCGGTCGGTCGAGAACGACCCCGGCCTGCAGGGCGTGCTGCAGGCGAAGGCCGCCGCCTGCTGCTTCGTGGGCAAGAGCTGGGATTTCCATGTGGTCCATGCCTTGGGGATCACGCTCGAGGAGAACATCGGGCAGATCCGCGAGACCGTCGCCGCCGCGATCGAGGCGGGGCGCGAGGCGATGATCGACTGCGAGCATTTCTTCGATGGCTACAAGGCGAACCCGGACTATGCGCTGGCCTGCGCCAAGGCGGCCTACGACGCCGGCGCGCGCTGGGTGGTGCTGTGCGACACCAACGGCGGCACGACGCCGGACGAGGTCGCGGCGATCGTGGCGAAGGCCAAGGCGGTCGTGCCAGGCGAGAACCTCGGCATCCACGCCCACGACGACATGGGCCTCGCTGTGGCGAACTCGCTCGCGGCGGTCGACGCGGGCGTGCGGCAGATCCAGGGCGCGTTGAACGGTCTGGGCGAGCGCTGCGGCAACGCCAACCTCGCGACGCTGATCCCTACGCTGAAGCTCAAGCCGGACTACGCCGAACGGTTCGAAATCGGCGTGTCGGACGAGGGTCTCGCGACGCTTACGCAGCTGTCCCGCGCCTTCGACGAGCTGCTGAACCGGCCGTCGAACCGGCACGCGCCCTACGTCGGCGCGAACGCTTTCGCGACCAAGGCGGGCATCCACGCCTCCGCGATTCTGAAAGATCCCCGCACCTACGAGCACGTCGCGCCGGAATCCGTCGGCAACCACCGGCGGCTGCTGGTGTCCGACCAGGGCGGCAAGTCGAACCTCGTGTCGGAGCTGGCGCGCATCGGGGTCGAGGTCGGCAAGGCGGACCCGCGGCTCGATCGGCTGCTCGCCGAAGTGAAGCGACGCGAGGCCGAGGGCTACGCCTACGAGGGGGCCGACGCCTCCTTCGCGCTCCTCGCCAACCGCGCGCTCGGCCGCGTGCCCGACTTCTTCACGATCGAGAGCTTCCGCGTGATGGTGGAGCGCCGTCACAACGCGCTGGGCGAACTCGTCACCATGTCCGAGGCGGTGGTGAAGCTGACGGTCGACGGCGAGACGCTGATCACGGCCGCCGAGGGCAACGGTCCGATAAACGCGCTCGACGTGGCGCTCCGCAAGGATCTCGGTCGCTACCAGCCCTACATCGCCGACCTTAGGCTCACGGACTACAAGGTCCGCATCCTGAACGGCGGCACCGAAGCCGTGACCCGCGTCCTGATAGAGTCGACCGACGGCGGCGGCGTCGTTTGGACCACGGTCGGCGTGTCCCCCAACATCATCGACGCCTCGTTCGAGGCGCTGGTCGACAGCCTGACCTACAAGCTGTTGAAGGCGGGCGCGCCCGCGCCGTAAGGCGCGATCCGCCGGATCGCCTTTGCCGACCGCTGTCGTTTGACAACGCCACGCTCGCCGAGCCCCGTCGAAAACGAACGGACGGCGGCGAGAGCGCAGCGCTGCAAGCCGGCCCCGGTTAGCCCTCGTAGCCCGCGGCTTTCAGCGGCTCGGAGGAAAATTGGCGACGGTGCAGGATGACGGTGACGAGCGTCGTCGTCACGAGCAGCGCCCAAGGGCTGACGAACCAGCCGATGTAGGCCAGCGAGAAGAACAGACCGCGCAGGCCTCGGTTGAAGTGGCGTCCGGCTTCGATGTTCATCCGTGCGGCGCGCTCGAGCGCGACGGCCATTTCGGGCGTATCGATCTCATCGTGCGGCGGGGCGCAGACCACGAGGATTGAGCCGTAGTTGAACAGCCGGTAGGCCCAGACGAACTTGAAGAAAGCGTAGACGAGGATGGCGGCGAGGCCGAGGATCTTCGCGTCGTAGACCTCGCGCGTGGTCACGAGGCCGAAGGGCAGGGCGGCGAACACCTCGACCGCCTCGCTGCTTGCGCCGAGAGCCGCCAGCGCGCCGCCGATCGCGATCAACGAGGTCGAGGCGAAGAACGCCGAGCCGTTCTGGAGCCCCTGCATCGTGATCGAATCGGGCATGCGGTTCTCGCGCGCCGCCATCCGCCGCATCCAGTCCCTGCGCCGTTCGGCCATCACGGAGTTCAGGCTGCGCCCCGACCGCTCCGACCAAGTGTAGTGGCCGAACCAGACGATGAGGAAATAGATCACGGCGACGATGTCGAGCGGCGAGCCGGTCAAGGTCATGGCCGGGAGTTTAAACGCGGCGCCCGGCGGGTGCGCAATGGCGCCCGGTTCACAGCAGGCCGAGGGAGCGGAGCTCGGCCACGAGGTGCGGAGGGAGGCCAGGCGCGGCGGCTTCGTCCGTCGCGACGTCCTTCGGCGCATCGGCGTCCGGCAGGTAGCGCCACCCCTGAAACGGACGCCGCGGCGCGGGACGCGTGGCGATCAGCTCCGGCGACAGCACCAGGTCGCACCGTTCGATCCCGTCGGCGCCTTTGGAGGAGCGAAGGTCGACGAGTGGCTGCCGGACAAGGATGACGCCTTTGATAACCCAGAAGAGCGAGCCGCCGTCGAGCAGTTCGGCGGCGCGCTTCGGCGCCATCCGGGTGGTGTGGATCTGCTCTTCGGGCAGTCCGCGCCGCCGCTTTTCGGCCATGCGCTCCACGATCCACGACCGCAGATCCTCGACCGAATCGCAGCCGACGCAGAGTTTCTGGAGGTGGAGCGGCATCAGGTTCTCACGGGCGGCGACGTCGCCACCTTAGCCCTCCACGCCCCTGCGCGAAGCGCCGAGTTAGACGCGTCCACAACAGAGCAGGGATGGCCGCGCTCAGATGCCTGGAGCGCGCTGCCAGCCGGACACGTCGAGCTTGTTTCGCAGGCCCTTGCAGGGCTGCACCGTGACGCCGGGCACCACCGGCACGCGGCGCCGGTTCGCCTCCGACAGGCCGCGCATCGTCTCCGCGCAGGCGATGATCGTGAGGCCCGGGGCTTTCAGCCGCCCGATGTCGCGCTGGACGGTGGTCGTGCCGGGGATCACGGAGATGACGCCCCGGTTCGCGAGGATCAGGTTGAACTTCCGGCCGCGTCCGCTTCTGACGAAATCCGAGCCGGCCCGCAGCGCGCGCTGGAACGCCGCGGGATCGTGGTTCTCGATGGTCGCGTACTGCTCGTCGCCCGGCGCAGCGGAAGCAGGCGCGGCGAAGCCGAGCAGCAGCGCCGCCGCGACGAGACCCGCGGGGGACAGGAAATGCAAAACTCGCATGGGCGTCCTCCGGACGAAGGGGGCGATCTGCGTCGCACTCCCGATCATTCCTCGTTCGAGAGCAGGCCCCTGAAGACATGCTCCAGGAAGTTGCGCTCCTGTCCGGCGGTCGGCGTGACTTCGCCGATGAAGTCGAACAGGCGTCCGTCCTTCAGGCCGAAATTGGCGATTCGCTGAACGCGGCGATTTTGGTCGAAGTAGACCGCGACCACGCGTTGATCGGTGATCGTCGGGTTCATGAAGGCGACAGAGCGCTTGGTCGTCTGGGAGATGTAGTAATAGACCTCGCCCTTCAGGGTGGCCGTCGTCGACGGCGTCCCGAGCACCACGAGCACCTGCTCCTGGCTCGAGCCTACGGGCACCTGCTGCAGCGAACTCTCGGAGAGGACGTAACCCTTCTGCTGCGTCTCGGCGCAGCCGGCGAGCGCGACTGAGGCCAGTCCGAGAGCGAGCGTCGCCGCGGCGGCGCGCCCAGCGGCGGTCGTCTTCCCAAGCGAGATCGGCATGTCCTGGACTTCCTCCCGAAACGCGGCACGCGAAGCTCATGGCGGGTCGACGCGTCCGTCGCCGGACTTGTGCCTCCGCCGCACTTGGCGTAACCCGCGGAACGGCCCAGTTCAACAGGCGAAAGCGGCTGCGGTTCGCAGGCGCGCGGCAGTTCGAAGGCGACGACGGGCGATGGTGTTTGGTCTGTTCCAGCGGCGCGACGCGCCGACGCCGTCCGCGACCGAGCGCGTCTACGGCTTGATTGTCGCCCGGGCGCGCGCGCCGTTCTTCTATCGAGAGCTCGGCGTGCCCGACACGGTGATGGGCCGCTACGAGATGATCGTGTTGCACGCCTTCTTGTATTTTCACCGGCTTAAGGTCGCCGAGCCCGCGGCGAAGGACGCGGCGCAGGAGGTTTTCGACCTGATGTTCGCGGAGACGGACTCCGCGCTTCGCGAGATTGGCGTCGGCGACCTGACGGTCCCCAAGCGGATCAAAAGCATGGCCGGCGTGTTCTATGCGCGCGCTGCCGCCTATGAAGCGGCCCTGACGTCAGCCGATGACGCGGAGCTGATTGCGGCGCTCGCGGCAGGGCCGTTCGAAGGCGCTGACGCGACGGGCGCGCGGCCGCTCGCGCGCTACCTTCGTGCGTCGGTGGATGCGCTCGCCACGCAATCTGTTCTCGCGCTTGTTCAAACCGGACCCACGTTCCCCCAGGCGGAGGCCTCAACTTGACCGCATCGCCCTTGTCCCGCCAGATCGCCGTGGTCGACGTCGGCCCGAACGGCCTGACCATGGACATCGTCGCCGACGAGGCCGAGCGGGCCGCTTTGGCGCAGGCCAACGAGGCGGTCGCGGTCGAAGAGCTGCGGGCCGGCGTCACGGTGCGGCCTTTCGGCAAGGACGGCGTCGCCGTCGCGGGGCGCGTCGACGCCAAGGTCCAGCGCATCTGCGTCGTGACGCTCGAGCCGTTCGTCGAGATCGTCAGCGAGCCGATCGACATCCGTTTCGCCCCGGCGGCCGAGGTCGCCGCGGTCGAGGACGGCGGCGAGATCGAACTTGGGCCGAACGATCCGCCGGACCCCTTCGTGGGCGGCGTGATCGACGTGGGCGCCGTCGTGTCCGAGTTCCTGACGCTCGGCCTCGATCCTTATCCGCGCAAGCCCGGCGCGACCTTCGAGCAGCCCTCGGGCCTGGATGGCGAAGGATCGCCGTTCGCCGAACTCCGCAAGCTCAAGCGGCCCGATGACGGCGGCTAAGCGCAACGTCCGCCGAGGGTTGCCACCCCGTCGCCAACCGTTATGGTCCGCGCGCGCCGCGCTCCCCCGGGGCGTTTTGGCCGCGCCCGCTGAAAGATCTCGTCTTCTGCGCCCCATGACCGACACAGTCCGCCTCGCCCTCGACGCCATGGGCGGCGACCATGGCCCCTCCGTCGTCGTGCCGGGCGCCGCGCTCGCGCTCGCCCGCAAACCGGACATGACGTTCCTGTTCGTCGGCGACGAAGCGAAGATCCGCCCGCTCGTCGACGCCGAACCACGGCTCGCCGGGCGCTGCGAGATCCTGCACACCGACGTCGCCGTGCGCATGGACGACAAGCCCAGCGTCGCGCTTCGCAAGGGGCGGTGGAAATCCTCGATGTGGCTCGCGCTCGACGCGGTGAAGACGCATCGCTCCGACGCCGTCGTCTCGGCCGGCAACACCGGCGCGCTGATGGCCATGTCCCGATTCTGCCTGCGGATGATGGCGGACGTCGAACGCCCGGCGATCGCAGCGATTTGGCCCACGCTCCGCGGCGAAAGCATCGTGCTCGACGTCGGGGCGACCATCGGCGCCGACGCCCGCCAGCTCGTCGATTTCGCGGTGATGGGCTCCGCCATGGCGCGAATCCTGTTCGACCTCGATCGGCCGACGGTCGCGTTGCTCAACGTTGGCGTGGAGGAGATCAAGGGCGTCGAGCAGGTCAAGGAGGCCGCCCGCATCCTGCGCGAGGAGGATTTCCCTGCTCTCGACTTCCGCGGCTTCGTCGAGGGCGACGACCTCGGCAAGGGCACGGTCGACGTCGTGGTGACGGAGGGCTTCTCCGGCAACATCGCCCTCAAGACGGCGGAGGGGACGGCACGGCAGATCGCGGAATATCTTCGCTCGGCCATGGGCCGCACGTGGCTGTCGAAGCTGGGCTACCTGCTCGCGCGCGGGGCCTTCGACACGCTCAAGGAAAAGATGGATCCCCGGAAGGTGAACGGCGGCGTGTTTCTCGGTCTCGACGGCGTGGTGATCAAGAGCCACGGCGGGACCGACGCCGAGGGTTTCGCCTCCGCGGTCGAGGTTGGGTATGAAATGGTGCGGTACGATCTGATGACGAAGATCCGGCAGGGGCTGCTTCACGACCACGGCGCCGACGCGTCGCCGGCGTCTCTCGCGGGAGCGGCGTCGTGAGCCGCATACGGTCCGTGGTGCGCGGTTGCGGGGCGTATCTGCCCTCGGAGGTGCTGACGAACGCCGACCTTGCGAAGACCGTCGACACGTCGGACGAGTGGATCGTCCAGCGCACGGGCATCCGCCAACGCCACATCGCGGCCCATGGTGAAATGACCTCGGATCTCGCCCTCTTCGCCGCGCGCGAGGCGCTCGCGGACGGGGGCGTCGAGGCGTCGGAGATCGACCTCATCATTCTCGCGACGGCGACCCCGGACAACACCTTTCCGGCGACCGCCACCACCGTGCAGGCGGCGCTCGGCATCACGCACGGCTTTGCGTTCGACGTGCAGGCGGTCTGTTCGGGCTTCCTCTATGCGCTCGCGACGGCCGACAAGTTCCTGATCTCCGGCCAGCACAAACGCGCGCTGGTCATTGGTTCGGAAACGTTCTCGCGCATTCTCGACTGGACCGACCGCGGCACCTGCGTGCTGTTTGGCGACGGCGCCGG
This sequence comes from Methylopila sp. 73B, assembly GCF_000526315.1. Taxonomy (NCBI): domain Bacteria; kingdom Pseudomonadati; phylum Pseudomonadota; class Alphaproteobacteria; order Hyphomicrobiales; family Methylopilaceae; genus Methylopila; species Methylopila sp. 73B. Next base: position 1,006,689 of record NZ_JAFV01000001.1, read on the forward strand.
CGCCGTGGTGCTCGAAGCGCAGGAGCAGCCCGGCGAGAGCAGCGACCGCGGCGTGCTGACGACGCATCTGCGTTCGGACGGCCGCCACAAGAGCAAGCTGTTCGTCGACGGCGGGCCGTCGTCCACCGGCACGGTCGGCCATCTGCGGATGGAGGGCCGCGAGGTGTTCCGCCACGCCGTCGGCATGATCACCGACGTGATCGAGGACGCCTTCGCGGCGACTGGCGAGACCGCGGAAAGCATCGACTGGTTCGTTCCCCACCAAGCCAACCGCCGGATCATCGACGCCAGCGCCCAGAAGCTTCACATCGCGCCGGAGAAGGTGGTGCTGACCGTCGATCACCACGGCAACACCTCGGCCGCCTCGATCCCTCTGGCGCTCGCGGAGGCGCGGGCCGACGGACGCATCAAGCAGGGCGACCTCGTGCTGCTCGAGGCGATGGGCGGCGGTTTCACGTGGGGATCCGCCCTCGTGCGTTGGTGAGCGTTCGACGAACGAACGAGCGTGGCACGTTGACCATAGCTCACGCGCTGAATAGCCTTTAGCCTCAATAACCTCTCGCCGCGAAAGCGAGAGGGCGGGCGGCCATCCGGGGGAAGCGAGTGATGACGGGGCGCACTGTGACGCGCGCTGATCTGTGCGAGGCGGTCTACCAGAAGGTGGGGCTGTCCCGGACCGAATCGGCGTCTCTGGTCGAAATGGTGCTGGCGGAGATCGGGGACTGCCTCGAGCGCGGCGAGACCGTGAAGCTGTCGTCGTTCGGCTCGTTCGTGGTGCGCGGCAAGGGCCAGCGCGTCGGCCGGAATCCGAAAAGCGGCCAGGAAGTTCCCATCCCGCCGCGGCGGGTCATGGTGTTCAAGCCATCGAACATTCTGAAGGATCGCATCAACGGCGGCGGCGACGACGCCAAGCCCAAGTCGCGCTCGAAAGCCAAGGCGAACGGCGCGGCCTGACGGAAGAGGTGAGCTGTGGAGAAGGGCCCCGAAGCCTTCCGCACGATCAGCGAGGTCGCCGAAGAACTCGGCGTTCCCCAGCACGTGCTGCGCTTCTGGGAGACCCGCTTCCCACAGATCAAGCCGATCAAGCGCGGCGGAGGGCGTCGTTACTACCGTCCCAACGACGTGGACCTCCTCACCGGCATCAAGCACCTGCTATATGGCGAGGGCTACACGATCCGTGGCGTCCAGCGGATCCTGAGAGAGCAGGGCGGCCGGAAGGTCGCGGCTTACGCGGACGGCGGCGCGCCTGCGCCCGACGCCGCGGATCAGGACGTGGCGGAAGCGCGCGCCGACCGGGCCGCGGAGGCCGAAGCGTCGATCGGTCTGCTGGGTCTGCAAGCCGGTCCGGAGCTCTGGGCGCCGCAGCGCCGGCCGCCGTCGGAGCCTCCGCCTGCCGCTCAGGCGGCGCCTCCCCCGCCCGTCGCGACCCCTGATCGCGTAGACCCTTTGCGGGAGCCGTCTCCGGAGCGTCCGACATCCGCTCTGCCGGAGGGTCATGCGCAGCGGCTGCGGACGGCGCTCGCCGAACTCGAAGCCTGCCGTCGTCTGCTCGACGAACGACTTTGAAACTCCACATAGGGTTGCGTACGTGTCGCCCCGCCCGTTAACGGAATATGAGTGGTATCCGAGGGGAGATGCGCAGGATGGTGTGGGATTCGAGTGTTGCGTAGACGAAAGCCCCCCGGCGTGCGCCGGTCTTTGTTGGTCGGCGCGGCTGCGGCCGCGCTGTGCGCGGGAGGAATCGCGCACGCCCAGCAGGACGCGCCGCCCGCCGCAACCTCCGCCGCGGCGTCCGCCGTCGCCGGCGTTTCCTACGTCACCACCGTGTCCGTCGTCGGGGAAGACGCCGCGGTTCAGAAGATCGTCGACGACACCTCCACCCTCAAGTCTCTCCAGAAGGACTCCCCGCCGGGCGCCGCCGGCCTCGTCGGGCGCGCCAAGGTCGACATAGAGCGGCTCGCCGCCGCGCTGATGGCCACCGGCCGTTATGGCGCAATCGTCGACGTGACCATCGCGGGCGTGTCCGTGACGACGACCAGCGCGCCTGACGTGGCGCAGCGGTCGCGGCGACCGGTGCCGGTGGTGATCAAGGTCGATCCCGGCCCGGTGTTCACGATCGGCCGGGTCGCGATTCGCAATGCGGAACGCTCCACCGTCCTGCCCCGGATCGAGCCCGCCAAGATCGGTCTCGCGCCGGGCGCGCCGGCGCCCTCGTCGGCGGTCTTCGGCGCGGAAGCCAAGATCGTCGACCAGTTGCGACGCGACGGCTACCCTTTCGCCAAGGTCGCGAACCGAGAGGTGATCGCCGACCACGCGGCGAAGAAGCTCGACGTGACCATCGACGTCGCGGCCGGACCGCGTGCGCCGTTCGGCCAGATTTCCATCAACGGCACGAAGGACGTCGATCCGACGGTGGTCCGCGGTCGTGTGCCGTTCGAACCCGGCGATCGCTACGATCCGGAGAAAATGGTCGAGCTGCGGGACGAACTCGCCAAGCTCGACGTGTTCTCCTCGATCCGCGTGAAGGAAGGAACCGCGCCCGACGCCCAGGGGCGCGTTTCGGTGACGATCGACGTCGAGGAGAAGAAGTTCCGCTACGTCGGCGCCGCCGCAAAGTACAGCACCACCGACGGGGCGAGCGTCAGCGCCTACTGGGGCCACCGCAACCTGTTCGGCGGCGCGGAGAAGCTGCGGGTGGAGGCGAGCGCCTCGCGCCTGATCAGCAACGACCCGAAGGACTACGAGTACGCGGTCAAGACCTCGTTCGAGAAGCCCGGGATCTGGGGCGGCTTTGACGACCTGCTGGCGGAGGTCGAAGCGATGCGCGAGCGTCCCGACGCCTACTGGCGCGACGGCGCCCGCGCCGCCGTCGCCATCCGCCGCCGCCTCACCAGCGACCTCTCGATCCAGGCCGGTCTCGAAGTCGAGGCCTCGACGATCCGGGACACGTTCGGCGAAAAGGATTTCCTTCTCGTCGGCCTGCCGCTCGGCGCGACCTTCGACAACACCGACAGCAAACTCGATCCCACTGAGGGCTTCCGTGCGACCCTGACGGCCGCGCCCTACTTCAACACGACCGGCGACGCGCCCTCGTTGAACATCATCAAGGGGCAGGTCTCGGCCTACCAGAAACTGGACGAGGACGCCCGGTTCATCGCGGCGGGGCGGATCGGCTTCGGCTCGATCATCGGGCCGAGCGCGATCGAGGACGTGCCGGCGAACCGACGCTTCTTCGCGGGCGGCGGCGGTTCGATCCGCGGCTTCGCCTACCAGAGCGCGAGCCCGCACTGCGATTCGTCGCTGCCGACGCCGAGGCGCGCGCTCGACTGCAAGAAGGACACGCCGGTCGGCGGCCGGAGCCTGCTCGAGGCCTCCGCGGAGATGCGGATCAAGATCACCGACACCATCGGCGTCGTGCCCTTCGTCGACGCGGGCGCCGCCTTCGACAAGACCTATCCGGACTTCGGCGAGGACATCCGCGTCGGCGCGGGCGTCGGCCTGCGCTATTACACCGCGATCGGACCCATTCGATTCGACGTGGCGACGCCGGTCATGGGCAAGACGAAGAACGATCCGCTGGTCGCGTTCTACGTAAGCGTCGGACAGTCGTTCTGACGAACCGAAGCCTTGGCCGGCGGTATCCCTGTACATCAGGGATCAACGCAGGCTCTATGGACGAACAGTCCGCCCAACCTGCGCCGCGCGACGAATTTGGGCGGCGGCGTGCGAACGGAATCCGATGGCCATTCTGAAGCGTGCGCTGATCGTCCTCGTCGTCCTGTTGATGATCCCGGTCCTTCTGGCCGCCGGGCTGTTTTTGTTCGCCCGCACAGAGACCGGCCTCGCGACGATCGCGAACCTCGCCCAGACCTACGGCAGCACGGCGGACTCGAAGATCGCGATCGGCAAGATCGAGGGATCGTTCCCTGACGATCTCACGGTCCGCGACCTCGCTCTGGCCGATCGCGACGGCGTCTGGCTGACGATCGACCGGGTGCGTCTCGCCTGGGCCCCGCTCGCTCTGTTTTCTCGCAAGGTGCAGGTCGAGGCACTGGAGCTCGGTCGCGTGGACGTCGCGCGCACGCCGAACCTGCCGGCCTCGACCGAGCCCGAGCCGGTTTCCGATCCCAACGCGCCGCTGATCCCCGACCTGCCCGTCGAGATCGAGCTGAAGCGCCTTGCGGTTGATGATCTCAATCTGGCTCAGGCGCTCATGGGCGTGCCCGCGCGCCTCGCCGCCGACATGTCCGCATCGCTCCGCAACCCGCGAGACGGCGTCGACGCTCGCTTCGACGTGCGACGCATCGACGGCGTCGCGGGACGGATCAAGGGCTCGGCGAGCTTCGCGCCGCAGACCGAGCGGTTCCAGATCTCGATCCGCGGCGGCGAGCCCGCCGGCGGGCTGATCGCCCGCCTGGCCGACATGCCCGGCCAGCCGCCGATCGACATCGGGATCGAGGGCGGCGGGACGCCCGACGCGCTGCGCGTGCAGGCGGCGCTGACTGCGGGAGACCGCGGCCGGCTCGACGCCGTGGTGGAGCTCGCGGGCGAGGGGGCCGGACGTCGCGTCAAGCTCTCGCTCGACGGCGATGTCGGGCGCATTGCGCCGCCCGCCTACGCCGCGCTCGTGGATGGTCCGACGAAGGCGAGCATCGACGCCTTCGTGCCCGCAGAGGGCGCAATCCGCATCGCCGACGCCGTATTCGATCTGCCGGCGGCGCGTCTTGCCGCCAAGGGCGCGGTCGATCTGGCGGCCGAGACGCTCGACGTCACCTATGACCTGAAAGCAGGCGACGTCTCGCGCTTCGCCGCTCTGCTGCCGCCCGGCATCGCCTGGGGCGCGATCTCCGCGGTCGGCGCCGCGAAGGGGCCGTTCACGCATCCCCACGTCGTGGCGACGGTGGACGGAACCGGCCTGAACGCGACTCAGGGCGGCGCGGCGACCGCGCATATCACGCTCGACGCGGAACCGAACGGACCGCTTACCGACGATGCGACTCGGATCGCGGCCAAGGGGACGATCGACGCCAAGAGCGTCACCTTCGCGGACGACCGGTTGCTCGCAGGGGCCGGCCGGGATCTGACGGCGGCGTTCGACCTGGTCGCCACCGTCGCGGGCGCCGCAGACATCGCGAAGGCGGACGTGGCGCTTGGCGACATCAAGGCGTCCTACGTCGGCGCCGTCTCGGCCGACATGGCGAAGGGCAAGGCGACGCTTGCCGCCGCCGATCTCTCGCCGCTGTCCGCGCTTTCGGGACGCACATTGGCGGGCTCCGCCAACCTCGCCGCCGACGTCGACGTGGCGTTCGATCTGTCGCGTCTCGCGGTGGCGGCGAACGGGGCGGGCAAGGGTCTGAAAGTCGGCGTCGAGCAGGTCGACGCGCTGACTGGCGGCGACCTCGCGATTACGGGCGGCGTGACGCGGGCCGAGAACGGCTCGTTCGCGTTCAACGGGCTGAAGGTCACCGGCAAGCACGTCGCGCTGGCGGCCGACGGCTCCGCGACTCTGCAGGACGCGGACGTCACCTTCCGCGCCGAGGTCGAGGACCTCAACCTCGTCGATCCCCGCGCGGCCGGCCGCGCCACGCTCGATGGCAAGCTCACGGGCCGGCTCGACGATCTCGCCGTGACGGCGAAGCTCGCGGTTCCGGACGGGCGGGCGATGGACCGGGTCATCAAGGACCTCACCGTCGACGTCGATGCGACGGACGTGACGGACGCGGTCGGCGGGGTCGTCCGTCTCGGCGGCTCGCTTGACGGCAAGCCCGTGCGGGGCCAGGCGCGCCTCGTCACCGAGGCCGACGGGGCGCGCAGGCTCGAGGACGTCGACCTCGTCGTCGCGACGGCGAGCGTGAAGGGCGGCGTCTCGATCACCCCCGCGGGTCTCGCGACCGGCCGGGTGACGATCGGCGCGCCCGACCTCGCGGAAGTCGGCGCGCTGGCGCTGACGGAGCTTGGCGGCCGGCTGTCCGCGGACATCGGGCTTTCCGTCGAGAACGGCGTGCAGAAAGCGGTTGTGACGGCGAATGGCGCGGACATCGCCGCGCCGGGCGCGCGCGTCGGCAAGATCGACGTGGCGGCCACAGTGCTCGATCCGACCGGCAAGATCACCGTGGACGGCGTGGTCAACGGGGCCGGGATCGCCGCCGGCGGCCAGGTCATCGAGCGTCTCGCGGTGAAGGCGAACGGCGCGCCGGACGGCATGGACGTGACGGCCGACGTGACGGCGCTCGGAGCCGCGGCCTCGGCGGCTGGTCGCGTGGTCTACGCGCCGGCCGAGACCCGCATCGACCTGTCAAAGCTGAACTTGAAGGGCGGCGGCCAGGACGCGAGCCTCGCAGGCCCCGCCAAAGTGCGGCTCGTCGGATCGGACGTATTCATCGACGCCTTCGCGTTGAAGGCGGGGCAGGGCGGCGCACTCGACCTTTCGGGCAAGGCCGGCCAGATGCTCGACCTCTCCGTCGCCATCCGCGACCTGCCGCTCGCGCTGGCCAACGCCTTCGCGCCGGACCTCGGCGTGCGCGGCGCGCTGGGCGCGACGGCCAAGGTCACCGGGCCCGCCACGGCCCCGGTCGCCGACTTCGACGTCACGATGCGCGACCTCTCGGTGGCCCAGACCCGGGCGGCCGACGTCGGCGCGCTGACGGTCGCGACCAAGGGGCGCTACGCCGGCGACCGCGTGACGACCGACACCACCGTGACCGGCCCGGACGGGCTGCGGCTCACGGCCGTCGGCTCCGCTCCGATCGCCGCGGGCGATCTCGACATGGACGTCGCGATCCGCGCCCTGCCGCTGAAGCTCGCGAACGGTTTCGTCGACGGTATTGGCCTCGCCGGTCAGCTTAACGGCGACGCCAAGGTGACCGGTCCGATCGCGGCTCCGCGCGGAACCTATGCGGCCAAGATCGACGGCTTCACCTCGTCGAGGGCGAAGGGCGTCCCGGCCGTCGCGATCGAGACCAAGGGCGAGCTCCAGGGCGTTCGCGTCACCACCGACACGGTGATCACCGGCGGCGGCGGCGTTCGGGCCACGGCGAAAGGGTCGGCGCCCATCGGCGCCGGGCCGCTCGACATGGACATCGCGATCGCTGAATTGCCCCTGTCGCTTGCGAACGCCTTCATGCCGGAGCTTGGTCTGGCGGGCCGGCTCCAGGGCGGCGCTAAGGTCACCGGCCCCGTCTCCGCGCCGCGCGGCGGCTACGACTTCAAGATCACCGGTCTCACGGCGGCTCAAGCCAAGGGCGTTCCGGCGCTGCAGGTCACGACCAAGGGCGAGCTCGAAGGCAATCGGATCACCACCAACACCGAAGTGACCGGTGGCGGCGGGCTGCGTCTGACGGCGAGGGGGGCTGCGCCGGTCGGCGCGGGCGACCTCGACATGACGGTGGAGCTCCGCAGTGTTCCGCTGGCGCTGGCGAACGGTTTCTCCCCCGGCCTCGGCGCGCAGGGCACGCTGCAAGGCGACGCCAAGGTCTCAGGGCCCATCGCCGCGCCGCGCGGGACTTACACGCTGAAGGTCTCGAACCTCTCGACCGCGCAGACGCGCGGCGCGGGCGTGCCGGCTGCGCAGATCGACAGCAAAGGCCGGCTCGAAGGCGTGCGCGTCGTGACGGACACGGTCGTCACCGGCGCGGGCGGGCTTCGGGTTACGGCGAACGGCTCGGCGCCGCTCGGACAGGGGAACCTCGATCTCCGCGTCGTCGGACGCGCGCCGCTCGCCTTCCTCAACGACACGCTCTCGGTGTCCGGGGACCGCGTCGACGGCGCCGCGAGTTTCGACGTCAGGGTCGGCGGAACGACGTCTGCGCCCGCGATCGACGGCACGGCGCGGCTCGAGAACGCGTCCTACTCAAACCGCGCCTCGGGTCTTCAGCTCCGCGGCATCCAGGCGGTGGTCGCCGGCAATGGAACGAACGTCGAGGTTCGGAGCCTCCGCGCCACCACGCGCAACGGCGGCACGATCTCGGGCTCCGGACGGGTGGCGGTCGATCCCGGCCGCGGCTTCCCCGGCGAGATCCGCATCCAGGCGCAGAACGCTGAGGTCGTTGGGACCGACATCGTCACCGCGGTGATCGACAGCAACCTCACGCTCCAGGGGGCGCTCGCCCGCAGGCCGGTCGTCTCCGGCAACATCCGCGCGCGGTCCGTGGAGATTCAGATCCCGGATCGGCTGCCGGCTCAGTACACGCCGCTCGAAGGCGTGAAGCACCGGGGCGCGCCGGCCCGCGTGACGTCGCAGCTCAAGGCCGTGAACGCCGGCCAGAAGACGGCGCGGTCGGAAGACGGGTTCCTCGCGACCCTCGACATCGACGTGCAGGCCAACGACCGCATCTTCATCCGCGGCATGGGCATCACGTCGGAAGCCGGCGGTTCGATCAAGCTGGCCGGAACCTCCGCCAATCCGCAGCCCGTCGGCGCCTTCGAACTGCGCTCGGGCCGTGGGCAGATCGTGGTCATCGGCCAGCGGCTGACCTTCACCCGCGGTTCGGTGTCGTTCGCCGGCGATCTTGATCCGACGCTCGATTTCCTCGCCGAGACCAAGGCGCGGGACATCACCGCCCAGGTCGTCGTGACCGGGACCGCGTCGCGGCCGCAGATCAACTTCACCTCGCAGCCGGCGCTGCCGACCGACGAGGTGTTGGCGCGCCTGCTGTTCAAGAAGTCGGCGGGCGAACTGAACGCGAGCGAAGCGCTGCAACTGGCGCAGGGGCTTGCGCAGTACACCGGCGGCGCCGGCTCCGGGGCGCTCGACAGCGTGCGCAAGAGCCTCGGCGTGGACGTGCTCGACGTTACGGCCGGCGACGGGCAGGGCGGGGGGCCGGCGGTCGGCGTCGGCCGCTACATCTCGGACAACATCTATCTCGGCGTTCGACAGGGCACGAGCCCGGACTCGAGCCGGGTCACCGTCGACATCGACGTCACGAAGAACGTGAAGGTCCAGGGCGAGACGGGCGCGAGCGGCGACGCGTCCGCCGGCGTCGCCGTGGAATGGGACTACTAGGCGCTGTGGCGGACGGCGAGGCCGAGCGCCGCGCGAAGATCACGGCCGCTGTCGAGGCGGTGAGGACGCGGTTTCTCGCGAGTTTCGACGACAGATTGGTCGAACTCGGAAACCTCGCCACCGCGGCGGGTTCGGGCGACGCGGACGCCCGCATCGCGCTTCAGCGGGGCCTCCACACCATCGCCGGAACCGCGGCGACGCTCGGCCTTCACCACCTCGGTGCTGAGGCCCGCGCCCTGGAAGCGTCGATCGGGCGGGGCGAAGCGCTCGCCGAAGAAGATCTGAGACAGAAGCTTCGAACGCGAAATTCCTGACGGACGTCCCGCGGCGACGTGCATAGCGAATCAGATGTTGCGCGTGTAAGTCGCATTGCGGCAAAATCGTGGCCCAGGTGCGGGGGGCGGCGATGAGCGGGACAGCGCGATGGGCTACGACCGCTGCAATGCTCGCGGCGACGCCGGACGTGGCGGGCGCTGGCGCGTTCACGCTCGAAAAGAGCGAAACCAAGGTGTTCGCCACGGCCTATGTGACGTCCGGCGATCATTACTTCGACGGACGCGGACGGCTCAAGGCGCGCGATCGGCTGAAGAAGCAGGACCTTCAGCTCTACATCGAACATGGCCTGGCCGACGGCCTCACCGTCTTCGGCGCCGGCGCCCTTGAACGCATCACGGTCTCGGGCGACGAACGCTCACAGAGAAGCGGCCTTGGGCGCACGGAGCTCGGCGTGCGCGTCCGGCTCGCCGAACCAGGCGCCTGGATCGTCTCCGCGCAGGGCGGGGTGGTGATCGCCGGCGCGAAGCGCTCGGAGGGGCCCGCCGCAGTCGGCGAAACGGATGATCAGGTCGACCTGCGTCTTCTCGTGGCGCGCAGCTTCGACGCTTTTGCACGACCGGCGTTCCTGGACGTCCAAGCGGGCTACCGGACCCGAAGCGGCGATCCTGCGGATGAAGTCCGGGTCGACGCGACGCTTGGCGTCCGCCCCGCGGCGCGCTGGTTGCTTCTGGCGCAGAGCTTCAACGTCTTCGGCCAAGGCCGTTGGGGCGGGCCCTATGCGTTGAAGCAGCGCACCCACAAGGTTCAGGCGGCCGCCCTGCTTGACCTGACGTCGACGATGACGATCTACGCGGCTGTCTTCGCAACGCCCGCGGCGCGGGACGCGCTCGACGAGCGGGGCGCGCAGCTCGGAATCGGCTACCGGTTCTGAGCCGGGGGTGCGGCGAAGGGACGATGCGACAGGCCTTTATCCGGCCGCGCGCCTTTGGTTCACTGCGCCCGCTGGCCCTAGGGCCCAACAGGCCTCCGACGACGCTCCGCGCGGACGGCCGACCACCGGAAGGAAGCACACGCATGAAGTTTCAACTGCTCGCCGCGGCGGCGGCGTTGTTGGTCGGCTTCGCCGGCGCGGCCGAGGCTCATGGCCCGACGCGCCAGAAGACCACCCAGTCGATCGAGATCAACGCGGCCCCGGACAAGGTCTGGACCGTGATCGGTAATTTCCAGGACATGAGCTGGCTGCCGCCGGTCGAGAAGACCGAGGGCGCCGGCGGAAACGACAAGGACGCGACGCGCACGCTGACGCTCAAGGGCGGAGCGACCGTCAAGGAGCAGCTGTCGAAGTACGACGCCGACGCCAAGAGCTACGCCTACAAGATCACCGAAGTGGACGTGAAGGTGCTGCCCGTCAGCAACTACTCCTCGCACATCAGCGTCAAAGGCGAGGGCGACAAGTCGACGGTGACGTGGCAAGGGGCGTTCTACCGCGGCTTCCCGAACAACGACCCGCCGCCGGAGCTCTCCGACGAGGCCGCGATCAAGGCCGTGAACGAGCTCTACCAGGCCGGCCTCGCTTCGGTGAAGGAAAAGGTCGAGAAGGGAAGCTGACCCGTCCGATGCGCGCGGCGCTCGTCGCGCTCAGCCTCGTCGTCGCAGGCGCCGCCTGCGCCGACGAGGCCTTCGTCACGAACCAGACCGGCGACGATCTCACCGTGCTCGACTTGGCCGACGGCAAGGCGGTGGCGACCATCCCGATCGGGGGAAAGCCCGCCGGCGTGGCCGTGAGCGCGGACGGCGCGCGCGTCTACGTCACCAGTCCCGAGGGCAAATCGCTCGCGGTGATCGACGCCGGAGCGCGGAAGGTGATCGACCGAATACCGCTCGAAGGCGGCCCGCTGGGCGTGGCGGTTCATCCTAGCGGATCGCCGGTCTTTGTGGCGGACTGGTATGCGAAGCACATCCTGGTCGTCGATCCCGTCGCGCGGGCTGTGATCGCCCGCGTTGACGTCGGCGCGTCGCCTTCTGGCCTCGCCGTGACGCCGGACGGCGCGACGCTGCTGTCGGCGGACCGCGACTCCGACCAGGTGTCGTTTGTCGATCTGAAGACGCTGCAACGCGTCGCCACGGTTCCCGTCGGCCAGCGGCCGTTCGGTGTGACGATCGACCGGGACGGTCGACGCGCTTACACGGCGAACGTCGCAAGCAATGATGTGTCCGTGATAGATATTGCGACCCAAAAGGTGGTGGGCGTCGTGACGGTCGGCGAACGGCCCTATGTCGTCGGTCTGGCCGGAGGCAAAGCGTTCGTGAGCAACCAATACGCGGAGAGCGTTTCGGTTTTCGACGTCTCGACCCTCCAGACGCTTGCCACGATTCCGGTCGGCGAGTATCCGGAAGGCGTAGGGGTGTCTACGGACCAGACCAAGATCTACGTGGCGAACTGGTTCTCGAACGCGATGTCTGTGATCGACGTCGCGACCTTGAAGGTCGAAAAATCGTTTGATGTCGGTGATGGGCCGCGCGCGTTCGGCGCTTTTATCCGCGCAACGCCTGTGCAAGCAAAGCCCTAAGATCCGAAGCCAGCGTAATTGGATTGAACGGTTTGGCGATCACGCCCAGCGCTCCAAGCGTCTTGAACCGTTCGATCTCGCGCCCTTGCGTCCGAGCGGTCATGAAGACCACCGGAACCTCACGAGTATCCGGGCGCTCCCTTAGCCGGAACAGCGTCGTCGGACCATCCATGTCTGGCATCATCACGTCCAGGAGGATGACATCCGGAAGACGCGCGTCGACGGCGGCCAAAGCTTCAGCGCCGGACGACACGGTTTCCACCGTGATGTCGGGGTCGAGCCCAAGCGACATACCCACGATCTCACGGATGTCAGCCTCGTCGTCGACGTAGAGGATTCTCAAGCCTCGCCCCCTGAGCGGGTCGCCGTCAGGCGATCGCGCCCATGGCGCTCCAGATGATCGCGCCGGACATCAGCGCGAGGCCAATCATGTCGCCCGTCAGCAGCTGACGTTCGATAGGATTGTGCGGCGCAGTGTTCAGCATCGAATCGTCGACGAAATCGATGTCCGCCTCGGCGTAGTCGATGACCTCATCCGGCCGGGCGGGCGTCATGGAGAACGTATTGACCGAACGAACCCCGACGTCGATCGGGCGAGCATTCGTAGTCTTGCGGGTTTCGAGAACGTAGAACATGAGCGGCGCTCAGCTTGCGATGTTGATTGCCGCCTGAACGTATGAAAGGGCCGCCGCGTTCCCGCGGGGCCCTAAATCTTCACGAAATCTTTAGATCGGGCGCGATGCGGACCGGCGCGTTAAGCCTCGTCGTCCTCGTCGAGCAGATGCTCCACCGCCCCGATCGCGACTTCGAGATCGGCGATCTTCCGCAACGCGCCGTCAGAAGGCAGCGTGTTCGCCTTGGCGGCGGCGGTCAGGAGTTCGCGCTGCGCCGTCTTCATACGGTCGAGCAGAGCCTGGTAGTCATCCATCGGCGGAGCGGTCCTGGGAACTGGGGAGGCGCGAAACGTGCTGGCTTCGCGGGGCGCCCGATCGACGTTTCGGAAAATAATGGTCGGAGCGAGAGGATTTGAACCTCCGACCCCTAGTCCCCCAGACTAGTGCGCTAACCGGGCTGCGCCACGCTCCGACACCCTCGCGGGTCGCGATGCTCTAGAGCCATTCCGCGTTCGGCGCAACCCATCTTCCGCGTCCCCAGTGTTCGCAAAGGCGCTCTTGCGGTCCCCCGGGCCGCCGAGCCGCGCCGGCCCCGCTACAGTCTGGAAAGGCGAGGCTCGCGATGGCCGCTATCAGTTAGCGGCCCGCCGTTTTGGCCAGAAGCTCGAGCGTCTTTCGGTCACGCTCTCCGGCGCAGAACGCGTCGAGCGCGCGTTCGAAGACGCCGCCGTCGAGGCTCGCCTGCGCGAACAGGGTCGCCGACGAGCGGAACTTCATGTCGTCCGGCGATCCGAAGATGTCGCGCAGCCCGCGGTCGGCATGTTCCAGCGTGGCTTCGAAGCTCTCCACCAGGCGTGGGCCGAGCGTGGGGTGCGCGAGGTAGGCCTGCGCTTCCTCGATCGAAACGACGCCGTAGAAAGCCGCCGTCGGGGAGGTCCCGAGACCGCTGAGCTGAGGAAACACGAACCACATCCAATGGCTGCGTTTCTTCCCCGCTCGCAGTTCGTCGAGCGCCGTTGCGTAGATCGGCTCCTGCGCGGAGAGGAAGCGATCGAGATTGAACGGATCAACGGACATGTCTCGCACCCCGCGCTGCTGCGACGCCGTTTCCGGCGGTTGAGAATTCCAGCTTTTCGCGGCTCCGCAAGTGCGACCCTGCCGGAGGAAATGACCTGCAGGCCAGCCCAGGCTTACCTGAAGTAGTCGATTAATAACGATCGGGCGCGCCCATGACGGCAATTCTGCGGAGGGCGGCGGGGACGGCTGTAATTTTTGCCCGAGCGCTCCAATAGATGGTACCGAGCCGCCACGAGGAGTGTGACATGGCGCGTGCTGACGGACGGACATCGACGGGAAACGAGGGCCTCGACGCGGTGTTGCGGGGCGGCCTGGTGACGAACCGGCTCTATCTCCTCGAAGGCTCGCCGGGCTCGGGAAAGACCACGCTTGCTCTTCAGTTTCTTCTCGACGGCGCCGCGCGGGGTGAGCCCGGCCTCTACGTGACGCTGTCCGAGACCGACGAAGAGCTGCGGGGCGTGGCCGCGTCGCATGGATGGTCGCTCGACGCGATCTCCATCTTCGAGCTCGCCGCCGCCGAGGAGGCGCTTGGCGCCGAGCGGCAGCAATCGATTCTCCACCCTTGGGAAAACGAACTCGGCGGCACGATCCAGCTGATCAAGGACGAGGTGCAGCGGATCAAGCCGCGCCGCGTCGTTTTCGACAGCCTGTCCGAGATGCGGCTGCTCGCGCAGGATCCCTTGCGCTACCGTCGCCAGGTGCTCGCCCTCAAACAGTTTTTCGCGCCGCTCGACGTCACCGTGTTCATCGTGGACGACCTTACCGGCGAAGAGATCGGCCAGCGCGACGCCCATCTTCATAGCCTCTGCCACGGCGTCATCACCTTGCAGCGGCTCACGCTGGAGTTCGGCGCCGCGCGGCGGCGGCTCGAAGTCCAGAAGCTGAGGGGCGTCGACTTTATCGGCGGGTATCACGACTTCGTCCTACGCAAGGGTGGGCTCGAGGTGTACCCGCGCCTGATCGCGGCCGAGCATCACGAGCCGTTCGTCGGGGAGCCTGTGCAGAGCGGCGTGCCGGAGCTCGACGAACTGCTCGGCGGGGGGCCTCGTCGGGGCACCACCACCTTGCTGTCGGGGCCAGCCGGCGCCGGAAAGACGACGATCTCGCTCCAGTACGCCTACGCCGCCTGCGAGCGCGGCGAGCACTGCACGATCTACGAGTTCGACGAACGGATCGGCACCATGCTGTCGCGATCGAAGGCCATGGGCCTCGATCTCGATCGCCATATCGAGGCGGGGCGGCTCGTCATCCAGCAGGTCCACCCCGCTGAAATCTCTCCCGGGGAGTTCGCCTGGCGCGTGCGCCAGGAGGTGGAGGGCCGCGACTCGCGTCTCGTCGTCATCGACAGCCTGAACGGCTACATGGCCGCGATGCCTCAGGAGCAGCAGCTCGTTCTGCAGGTGCACGAACTGCTTTCCTATCTGAACCAACGCGGCGTCACGACGTTGCTGATCAATCCGCAGACAGGGCTCGTCGGCAGCATGGCCACCGGATCGATCAACATCTCCTACGTGTCCGACGCCGTGATCCTCATCAGGTTCTTCGAGGCGGAGGGGCGCATCCGCAAGGCGATCTCGATCCTGAAAAACCGGAGCGGCCAGCATGAGGACGCGATCCGCGAGTTGCGGATTGATTCGCACGGCGTCCGCGTCGGCGCGCCGCTGTCGGAGTTCCGCGGCGTGCTGACGGGTACGCCCGAATATGTCGGTCCCCGCAGGCCGCTGATGGAAGATCGCGGCGATGGAGCCTAGCCCGCCAGGGGACGAAATCTGCGTCCTCGTGTGCGCTCCGTTCGGCCACGACGCTTCAAGCGCCATCGCCCTCCTTCAGAACGCCGGCTACGCCGCTAAGGCCTTGGCGGGTCTCTCCGACGTCGACGCGCTTCTGGACGAACGCGTCGGAGCCTTGCTGCTGACCGAGGAAGCCCTGCGGCACGGCGACAGCGGGCTGACGCGCGCTCTGGAAGCCCAGGAGCCCTGGGCGGATCTGCCGATCCTATTTCTGACCGCGCCGCGATCGCGTTCTGCGTCCTGGCAGACGGAGCACGTCCGTTTTCGTCTGCCGTCGCGGGCGACCAACGTCATCGTGCTCGAGCGCCCGATCGGGGCGGTGTCGCTCGTGAGCGCCGTCGCCTCGGCGCTGCGCGGGCGCCGCAAGCAGTATGAAATCCGGGACAGCATCGCCGCGCAGAAACGGGCGGCCGACAAGCTGGATGAGCTCGTGAAGGAGCGGACTCGCGATCTGGAGCAGGCGCTGCTGCAGCTTCGGGAGGAGGTCGCGGAGCGCGAGCGGGCCGAGGAGCAACTTCGCCAGGCTCAGAAGATGGAGGCCGTCGGCCAGCTCACCGGCGGCATCGCGCACGATTTCAACAACATGCTGACGGGCGTCATGGGCTCGCTCGACATCATCCGGCGCCGGATCGACTCAGGCCGGCTTGACGACCTCGATCGGTTCATGACCGCCGCCTCGACGTCCGCGCAGCGCGCTGCGAACCTCACCCAGCGCCTCCTGGCCTTCTCGCGGCGCCAGTCGCTCGACCCGCGGGCGATCGACGTCAACGGGCTTGTGCGCTCGCTCGAAGAGCTGATGCTGCGGACAATCGGCGAAAGCATCGTGCTGCGGCTCGCTCTGGCCGAGCGCCTCAATTCCGCAGTCGCCGACGCGAACCAGTTGGAAAGCGCGATTTTGAACCTCGCGATCAACGCGCGCGACGCGATGCCGGACGGCGGCGCGCTGACCGTCGAAACCCGCGCGGTCCAGATCGAGCCCGGCGAACAGTTCGAGGACCGTGACCTGCCTGCGGGCGCTTACATCGTCATCACGATCACGGACACCGGCGTCGGGATGTCGAAGGAGACAATCAAGAAGGTCTTCGACCCCTTCTTCACGACCAAGCCGATCGGCCAGGGAACCGGCCTGGGTCTGTCGATGGTCTACGGCTTCGCGAAGCAGAGCGGGGGACAGGCCAAAGTCTCGAGCAGGGTCGGGCAGGGCACGTCCGTCAGCCTTTACCTGCCCTCCGCGGGATCGTCGTTCGTCCAGGCGGGCGCGGTTCAGCCCGTTGGGCAGCTTATCGCTGATGGCGACGGCGAGCGCGTGCTGATCGTCGAGGACGAGGACGCCGTTCGGCAGGTGCTGCGCGAGGCCTTGAACGAACTTGGCTACCGGACCGAGGAAGCGGCGGACGGACCGGCGGCGCTGCGCCTACTCACCTCTGAGACACGTTTCGACATGATGATCTCCGACGTCGGTCTCCCCGGCATGAACGGACGCCAGCTGGCGGACGAGGCGCGGGTCGCAAGGCCGAGCCTGCCTATCCTGTTCGTGACGGGATATGCAGAAAACGCGGAAATGCGCGCCGGATTTCTCGGCGCCAACATGTCGATGATCACCAAGCCGTTCACGCTCGAGACCGTCGCCGAAAAGGTCCGGAGCATGCTGGCGGTCGACACGCCGCCGGCAAGCCGCACGATCGATCTCGATCGAGCGCCGCGCGCGGACTGATGCTTGCACGACGACGGCCGGCGCGCGCCGACGGGCCTCGACGGTCCTGTCGCCTTGGTCGCTACGCGGACCGGACGTAGCTACGGGACGATGCGCCCGGCGACCGCGCGGAGGGCTGCGCGAACCGCTTGAGGAGATCTGTCGTCGTGTGACGATCCGACGGATGCGCAAACAGAAACCCCTGCGCCAGGGTGCATCCCAAGGTTCGCAGGTGGGCCCGCTGCTCTTCCGTCTCTACCCCCTCCGCAACCACCCGCATGTTCAGCTTCTGCGCGATGCCGATCAGGCCTTCGACGATCGCCGAGCTCGGACCGCCGCCGCTTAGATCCGCCACGAACGACTTGTCGATCTTGATGACGTCGACGGGAAACGTAAGCAGATGGGTGAGAGAGGCGAAGCCGGTCCCGAAATCGTCGAGCGCGACCCTCAGGCCACGGTTTCGAAGGGTGCGGACAGCGTTGGCGACCATGGGGTCATTGTCGCTCATGTAGACCGACTCGGTCACCTCGAGGATCACATGGCTCAGCGGCACGTCATGCTGGCCGAAGGCTCCCTCGATGCGCTGAACCAGGTCGCTGCGCTGGAAATCCCCGGTCGTGACGTTCAGGCCCACATGCTGAAACGGGATGCCGGCGTCCAGCCAGCCGCGGACGTCGCGGGCGACGGCCGCCAGCATGACCTCGGTGATCCGCGCGGACGTCGTGGCGTCGGCCACGGCCTGTTGGAACGCCGCGGCGGGCACGATCTCGCCGGTTCTCGTCCTTACGCGGCAAAGAGCTTCCACACCGACGATCTCGCGCGTGTCGAGCCGCACGATAGGCTGGTAATGGGCTTCCACACGCCCTTCGTTCAGCGCCTCGCCGACGTCGCGAATGCAGCGGAAGCGGGAAGTGATCTTGGTGACGAGATGAGGATCGTAGGCGACCAGACGTCCGCGGTTGTTTTCCTTCGCGTGATAGAGCGCGAAGTCCGCGTTCTGCCGGACGGTGTCGGGGGTGTCGCCGGGCGCGTCCAAACCGGCGCTTCCGATCGTGACGGTCGCGCGAACGACGTGCCCGCCGCAGGTTGTCGGCGCGGTCATGGAGGTAATGACGGCGTGAGCGACGTCCTGAAGCCGCACCGACGACAGAGGTCCGAAGGCGACGACCGCGAACTCGTCGCCCGAAAGCCGGTACGCCGCCCCTTTGGGAGACGCGGCTTCGATGCGCCGCGCCACCTCGCGCAGAAGATCGTCCCCGCTGGCGTGTCCGAGAGTGTCATTGACGAGCTTCAAGCGGTCGACGTCGATCAGCAGCAGGGCGAAATCGCCGGGCGCGTCGCTCTTCGCCTGCTCCAGCGCGCGATCGAAGCTCGCACGGTTCGCAAGCCCCGTCAGCGAGTCGAAATAGGCGAGGCGTTGGCTTTCCTCCTCGGCGTCGCTGCGCTCGATCGCGATGGCGCAGAGGTCGATGCACGATCGAACGATCAGTTTCTCGGCGACGGTGGGGCCCCGCGGCGTTCGGGAGTAAAACGCGAACGTTCCGACGACTTTTCCGGCGCGCCCGACGATCGGGCTCGACCAGCAGGCCGCCAGATGATGCTCCAGCGCCAGGGCGCGAAAGTCGGCCCAGCGCGGGTCGGTTGCGATGTCCGTCGCGACGATCGGCGTTCCGAAAAAGGCGGCGGCGCCGCACGACCCGACGTTTGGCCCGATTGGGAGGCCTTCGATCGCAGCGGAAAATGCGGGATCAATGACTGGGGCCGCGAGAGTGCGAAGCTTACCGTCCTGGTCCACTCGGAGGATCGAGCACAGGCATCCCGGAGCGAGGAGTTGGGCTTCTTCGCAAAGCTTCATCGCAGTCTCGCGGACGGGCTTGCCGCGCGCGATCATTTCAAGGATCTCATTCTGAAGCTTAAGCGACATTCCGGTGCGATGCCTCGGCGGACGACATCCATTAACGCACGGCGCGGATTAAACTCCGAGTGCAGCTTCCAGCTCAACTTTTAACGACTGATGGTCAATCGACCACTTTATCCGAAGGGTCCTTGGAGACAGCACTTCAAGAGGTGGGCTGGCGGCTCAAGCTGAACGCCGTTGATGGCCAAGTGGTGCCGGTTGAGGGGATCGAACCCCCGACCTTCGGTTTACAAAACCGCTGCTCTACCGCTGAGCTAAACCGGCGTCGGCGTTATTCGCTATGTATTCGCAATTACGTAGGAGGAGGCGGCACGCTCTAAACCCGATTCTCCTGTGCCGTCTTTGTGCCTACCCCTTCGCCTTCGCGGGCGCACGCTCATCGCCCGAAGTCTCGGTTTGGTCAAGCATCGCCAAGCGGTCTTTGCATGATGACCGTGTCGAGCCAGCGCCCAAACTTGAATCCGACGTCCGTCATGGCGCCGACCATCCGGAAACCGGCGCGGGCGTGGACCGCGACCGAACCGGCGTTTGCGCTGTCGCCGATCACGGCGATCATCTGGCGCAGTCGTCCCGTCGCTTCGCAACGCAGGATGAGCTCTTCAAGCAGGGCGCGTCCCAGGCCGCGGCCCTGGGCCTCCGGTGCGAGGTAGATCGAGTCCTCCACCGTGTGCCGATAGGCGGCGCGGGGCCGGTGCGGCCCGGCGTAGGCGAAGCCCACGACCGCGCCGTCCACCTCAGCGACGAGGTAGGGCAGCCCAGCCTCCTGCACCGCGCGCAGGCGCCGGGTCATTTCGTCGACGCTCGGCGGGATTTCCTCGAAGGAGGCCGTGCCGTGAAGGACATGGTCGCCGTAGATCGCCGCGAGGGCCGGAACGTCCTCGATGTCGGCCGTCCTGATCAGTGAGCCAGAGGCTTCGGTCGGCATGCGGCGGCTCCCGGAACGGACGCGGCGGAGCCAAAGGGGGTCCCGCCGGGTTGGGGCGGCTCAGCCGCCGAAGGACTTCGCGATCAGCGCCGGCTCGTAGGCGCCGGCGGTGAAGCTCTTGCCGGTCGACAGCGCCGTCACGGTGACGACCGCCGGCGAGAACAGGCCGGCGTCGCAGGCGTAGAAGTCGTAGTTGTAGCCCGCGAAGATCTCGCCGAACGGGCGGCCGTGGTCGCGCGAGGTGGAGGAGGGCAGGCCGTTGGCGAGCTGCTCGGCCTCGTCCTCGGGTCCTTCGACGTAGAGCGAGATCTCGCCGCCGTAGAGCACCGCGTCGTTGGTGCGGCCCATGCCGGACATGAAGTCGGCGGCCGGCGGCGGCACAGGGGCGACGCCCGCCCCGTCGACGATCCGCTCCAGCGGGAAGTGCAGCGAGTGCGCCTTGTGGAGCGCCACCTCGAGCACGCGGCCGACCACCTGCACGGAGCCGGCGAGGCTCGTCGTGGGGGTGAGGATCAGCGTCAGCTTGTCTTCCGCCACGCCGCACTCCTTGGCGATGTGGGCGATCAGCGAGTCCGGCGGACGCTTGTCGGTTTCGAGCACCAGCGTGGCGGTCTCGGACGCGTCCTTGTAGCCAAGCTCGCCGAACAGCTCTTCCTTGGCCCAGAGGGCGCGCGCGGGGCCGGAGCCGAGCGCGAAGAAGTCGCCGTCGGAGAGGCTCCAGCCGGCGTACTGGCTCCCGAGGCAGGCGATCACGGGATCGACGGTGGTGATCTGGATCGCCGTGTTCCAGCGCGGGAAGCGCGTGTCGGGGGCGAAGGTCGCCTTGCCCATGCCGCCAAGGCAGATCTCGGTGATGCGCCGGCCGGCCTCGAGGCCGCCGCGGACGGCGATGCCGGCGTCGACGATGGTCGCGCCGGTCGCGGTGAGCTCGACGCCGAGCCGCAGCGCCTGCGCGTCTGCGACGAGGGACGCGACGTGCGGCGCGACGAGCGCGCCGACGCTGGGAGGAGATTGGGTCATGCGGACACCGTTGTTCGTGTTGGCCGGGCGGCGGAATGGCCCGCGCCGAGCGAGGTGAGGAGGCGCGAGCGCCGCGCAGCTACGAGCGCGCGCGCTGCCTCGGGAGTCGCGGCGGCGGCGAACGCCGTACAGGCCGGCGCGCCGCGGGGAATGACGTCGTTGTCCGCGGGCCAGTCGGCGGTCCATGACGGACGGGCGAGCGCGGCGACGGCGCAGTCGACAGGTGCGTAGATAACCGCCGCCGCCTGCGGCGCCAGGGCGGCGGACGGCATGGCGGGCAGCCGGCCTGCGGAGGCCTCGAGATGGGCGGCGAACAGGGACGCTGGTCCCCGGTCGAACACGTCGAGCGTCGCGCCGGGCCGGGGGTTGACCTCAAGCGCCACAAACGCCTCGCCGTCGACCAAAAGATCGAGGCTCGCGAGCCCCCGCAGGCCGGTCTGCGCGACGATCCCGTCGAGGCAGGCATCGACAGCTGAGCGCAACGCGCTGGGAACGGGGACGGGCCCCACCGCGCCGCCGTACCGGAACGGCGCGTTGGCCGCGGGATCGGTCCACTGGCGCGAGAAGCCGATGAGCGACGCCCGGCGACCGTCAGCGAGGAAAAGCGCCGACACCGGATCGCCGGCTATGGGTTGCTGGAAATAGCGGCCGCGCGCGGCACGCCCGCCGAAGCGGATATGCCCCCCGCCGGACGCCCCGGCGCGCTTGGAGAGCCATCCCGGCCGCGCGTCGGCGGCGACGGCCGGATGCGGCGCGCCGATCCGGCGTAGGAGCGCGGCGAGCGCGAACGGATCCTTGAGCTGCGCTACGGTTCCAGGCGAGGCGCCGCTCACCGGCCAGCGGCGGTCGATCGCGGCCATCAATCCAGGCGCGTGCTCGAAGCCGGCGCCGAGCACGACCGGCGTTCCCGGCGGCGCATGCCGTTCGAGCGCCGCCAGCAGGCCGCGACGGGCAAATCCGCGCGGGCCTCCATCGACACGCGCGGCGCGCGCCGCATGCTCCTGGGTGTCGGCGTCGGCGAACAGGTCGAGGCTCAGGGCGCGCAAGCCGGCGCGCTTCGCCGAGCGCGCGAGCGCGCGGGCGGAAAGCGCGACGACGACGACGTCGAACGGGTCAGGCCGAGAGGGTGCGCGCGAGCTCATAGGCCTCAAGGACGCCGACTCTGAGCGCCACGTCGGAATTGCGGATCCGCTTCAGGATCTGGTGCTGCACCTGGTACTTCAGCTGGCCGATCACGAGCGCGCCGACGCCGACGCCGTGGGGCAAGGCGATCCCGTCGTCGTTCGCGCCGACGCCTGCGATCCCGGTAGGCGGGACAGCGTTGATGTCGGCGGCGACGAGCAGGTTTGTGGCGGCCTCCAGGACCTCGCGGGAAATGACCTCGACGCCAGCGGAGGCCGCCGTCAGGATCACGTCCGCCTGCGGCACGAGCGCCTTCTTCTCGGCGTCGTCGGTCGCCACGGCGCACTCCAGAAGGACGCCGAAGCGCTTCTTGAAGTCGATCGCCTTGACCTCGACGTCCTCGATCACCCGGTGGCTGACGAGCGTGACCTCGGCGCCCTGCTGGGCGGCGATCACCGCCGCGATGCCGCCGACGATGCCGGTCGCGCCGTAGATCTGCACCTTGGCGCCCTTCAGGCCTTCGGGCCGCTTGCTCGCCAGATGCTTCTCCACCAGCGCGATCATCGCAGCCGCCGTGGTGAAGGAGCCGGCGGGGTCGGCGAAGATCGAAATCTCGAACGGCGGGAACAGCGCGCCGCCTGCGGCCTTCATCTGGTCCAACGCCAGGCTCGCGTCCTTGCCGCCGATGAACAGAACGGTCCGCTTGGCGTCGTCCGGCGAGCGCGAGAACATCGCGTCCTGCGTGAGGCCGACGACGTCCTTGAGACCCACCTCGACGTTCGCCGAGATCACCTGGAAGCCCGCGTCCACCGCCATATTCACGTCGAACGGGCTCGTGTGCTTGAGCGGCGTGATCATGTGGAAGATCGGTTCAGCGTCGGACATGCGTCTCTCCGGTAAGCAGAAGCCCTTCCGCGCCGGCGTCGCCGGGAAGGTCCTCAATGTCGGCGCCGCGGCGCGCGCCGCGGGTGATTTCGAAGGCGACGTTCGGCCGGCTGGCGAAGCGCGCGCGCAGTTCCGCCGCGAGCGCCTCGGCCTCCCGCGCGTCGCCGAGGACGGCGAAGCCGGTCGGGCCCCATGAGCTTTGGCCGACACCCGGAACGCCGCGCGCCTCGATCACGGCCAGGGCCTCCGCGACGTCGGCGCTGGTGAAGCGCCCGCCCTGGGCCTTGGCGAAATGATCGCCGAGGCGACGCTGCATCTCGCCGATCGCGCGTCCGAAAGCTTGCGCGTCGCCTTCGGCGGCGGCGGGCATCGCGCCCAGCACGGCGAGCCGGCACAGGCGATCGGCGAGCTCTTCGGGGAATGGCGGCAGGCTCGCCATGGCGGCGGTCTCGCGCTGGCCGCTCAGGCCGGCGAGAGCGTGGTCGTAGATCAGGAGGATCCGCCAGGAGGAGGGGATCGCGGCGCGGGCCACGATCGGAGGCGGCTCGTCGCGGGCGCCGCGTCCGCCGTCGAGAATCACGCCGCCGGTCTCGAACGCGCCGAGGCCGATGCTGGAGCGCTGGCCACGTCCGAGAGACGCTGCGAGCGCGCGCGGGGCGACGTTCAACCCCTGCAACCGCACCAGCGCCGCCCCGACGGCGAGGCCAAGTTGCGTGCCCGATCCCAAGCCGGCGTGAGCAGGCAACGCTTCCTCGACCTCCACCGCGACCTTCTCGGACACCCTGAAGGCCGTGGCGATCGTTCGAACCGCCGCCGCCGCGCGGTCCGCGTCAGGTCCTGTCGCGCTCAGTCGCGCGGCGCGGCGCAACGTCACGCGGGTGACGGGAGTCTCGAGCGACAGGCCGAGTCCGCCGTAACGACGTCCAAGGGCGCCGCCGAGATCCAGAAAACCGACGTGCAGACGCCCGGGCGCGCTTACCCTAACGGCGTGCGGCGCTTCCGAGCCGCGTCGGGGCGGCGTTGCTGGGGTGCTGGTTCGGTCCATGGCGTTTCCGCGCGCACCTTAGGGGCAGCCAACCGCCCGCGCCATCCTTGCGGGATGCGCCAAAAGCCTAGCCGGACGAAACGTCGCGCCGCGTTGCGCGGGCTGATCCGCCCATGTAACGGTCCCGGTCAAATCAAAAACCCGAGGAGCGCCCAAGTGGCCGATCCGAAGACGACGATTCCGCCCGAGGAAGTCGAACGGCGTCTCGCCGCTGACCTTCCGAAGTGGCGGCTCGAGGACGGCTGGATACGCCGCACCTACAAGACGACAGGCTGGAAGAGCACGCTGATGGTGATCAACACCGTCGGCCATCTTGCCGAGGCGGCGTGGCACCATCCCGATCTGACGGCGTCCTACGCCTGGGTCGAGGTGCGGCTGATGTCGCACGACGCCAAGGGGATCACCGAGCGCGACTTCGAACTCGCGGCGAAGATCGAGAGCGTCGTGCAGTGGAAGCCCGCCGAAGACGACGCCCTCGAAGGCACGCCCCAGGGCGACCTTCGCTTCTCCTATGTGAAGTATGACTGAGGGCCCCATGGCGGAAATGACGAGCCACGACGTCGTCTGCCCGTTCTGCGGGATCGGCTGCGACGACGTCACGCTCACCGTCGACGGCGCCGCCGTCACGGCGGCGAAGGGAACCTGCGGCCGCGCGGCGGAGTTGTTCGCGCGCTCCGGCGCCCCGGCGCCTTCTGCGCGGGTGGCCGGCAAGGACGTCTCCTTCGAGGAGGCGGTGGCGGAGGCCGCAAAGCGCCTCGATGCGTCCAAGACCATCGCCTACGCCGGCCTCGGGACCGACGTCGACGGCGTGCGCGCGGTGCTGAAGCTTGCGGCCAAGACCGGCGGCAGCGTCGACCATTACGCCTCCGAGGGCATGTTCCGGAACCTCGCGAGCTCCCAGCGCAAGGGCTGGGTCGCCACCACCTTCGCGGAGGTGCGCAACCGCTGCGACCTGTTCGTGGTCGTCGGCCCCGATCCGTCGAAGGCCTATCACCGCGTCTACGAGCGCGTGCTCCCCGCGACCGGCCGCTTCGTCGAAGGCCCGCGCCGCGTGGTCTTCCTCGGCGGCGCGCCGACGGAGGACGCCAAGAGCCAGCTCGAGGGTCTGAGCGTCGAGATCATCGCGACGCCCGAGGGCGGCCTGGTCGACGCGCTGTCGCAGCTCTCGGCGCTTGTCGCGGGCTCGGTTCCTCCCGGCGCGTCCCCGGACATTAAGGCGCTCGCCGAGGCGCTCAAGGCCGCCCGCTACGGCGTGCTGGCCTGGAGCGCGGCGTCGCTCGACGACGACGGCGACCTCGTGATCGAGCGCGCCGTGTCGGTCGTCGACACTCTGAACGTGACCACCCGCGCAGCCTGCCTGCCGCTGTCGGGCAAGGACAACCTCACCGGCGCCTACCACGCGACGCTCTGGAACATTGGCTTCCCGCTTCGCGTCGGCTTCCGCGACGGCGTGTCGGACCACGACCAGACCGCCTACGCCACCGCGAACGCGGTGAAGGGCGCTGATCTCGTGGTCTGGACCTCGGCCTTCCGGCCCGAGCTGCCGCCTGAGTCCTCGGCGGCGGTCATCGCGCTGTCGCATCCCGACACCGTGTTCGACACGGAGCCGGACGTGTTCATCCCCGTCGGCCAGCCCGGCCTCGACCATCAGGGTCTCGCGTTCCGCGCCGACTCCGTGGTCGGCCTGCCGCTGCGCCGCCATCGCGATGCGGGGCTGAAGAGCGTCGCCGACGTCGTGACGCTCATTTCGGAGGCGCGCGCATGAGCGCCGTGCGTATCATCAACGGCCGCGTGCTGGACCCCGCGAACGGCGAGTCCGGCGTCGTCCGCGACGTCGTCATCGACGGCGGCCGCATCGTCGACGCCAAGGGCTTTACCGGCGCAACGGAGACGATCGACGCCCGGGGCGGCGTCGTCATGGCCGGCGCGATCGACATCCACAGCCACATCGCCGGCGGCAAGTCGAACATCACCCGCCTGCTCATGGTCGAGGAGCAGCGCGCCAACCGCGAGCCCGCGGGCGACTTCTGCGGCTGCGGCGGCGGCCTCTCCACCATGACCGCCCACGCCACCGGCTGCCGCTACGCCGAGATGGGCTACACCGCGGTGTTCGAGCCCGCGATGGTCGCGGCCAACGCCCGTCACATGCACGCCGAGATGAAGGACATCCCCTTCCTCGACACCGGCGGCTACGTGGTGCTCGGCAACGACGACTTCCTGCTCGACCTGATCTCGAGCGGGGCCGGCCAGCAGGCGGTCAACGACTACGTCGCCTGGCAGCTCGCCGCCACCAAGGCGATGGCGGTCAAGATCGTCAATCCGGGCGGCATCAACGCGTTCAAGTTCAACCAGCGCCGGCTCGACCTCGACGAGGCGAACCCGCACTACGAGATCACGCCGCGCACGATCCTGACGACGCTGATCAAGGCGGTGACGGAGCTGGGGCTCGCCCATCCGATCCATCTCCACGGCTGCAACCTCGGCGTCCCCGGCAACGAGGACACCACGCTCGCGACCATCGCCGCGACGGAAGGCCTGCCGCTGCACATGACGCATGTGCAGTTCCACTCCTACGGAACCGAAGGCGACAAGAAGTTCTCCTCCGGCGCGGCCAAGATCGCCGAGGCGGTGAACGCCAACCCGAACATCTCGATCGACGTCGGGCAGGTGATGTTCGGCCAGACGGTGACGGCCTCCGCCGACCTGATGTCCCAGCACCGCAACCGCGGCATCGCCTCGCCGAAGCGCTGGATCGGCATGGACATGGAGATGGACGCCGCCTGCGGCATCGTCCCCTTCGTCTACAAGGAAAAGTCCTTCGTGAACGCCCTGCAGTGGGCGATCGGGCTGGAGCTGTTCCTGCTGGTCGAGGACCCCTGGCGGATCTTCCTGACGACCGACCACCCCAACGGCGCGCCGTTCACCACCTATCCGCACCTCATCCGGCTGCTGATGGACAAGGACTTCCGCGACGAGCACTTCGCCCGGCTGCCGAAGGCGGTGCGCAAGCACTCGATCGTCGGCGAGCTTAAGCGCGAGTACACGCTGGAGGAGATCGCGATCGTCACCCGGGCGGCGCCCGCCAAGATCCTCGGCTTCAAGGACCGCGGCCATCTCGGCGCGGGCGCGGTCGGTGACGTCGTGATCTACCGCGACGATCCGGACCGCGAGGCCATGTTCACCAAGGCCGACTACGTGCTGAAGAACGGCCAGGTCATCGTGAAAGACGGCGAGATCGTCAGCGTCGCCTATGGCCAGACCCACCAGGTCGCGCCGGACTACGACACGGGGATCGAGACGAAGCTCGATCGCTGGTTCGACGAGGCGATGGGCTTCAAGGCGAAGACGTTCAAGATCGCGGACGACGAGATCCGCGACGGGCAGGGCGCGGTCACCCACGCCACGACGAGGTCGGCATGATCCTGAACGGCGTCGAGATCCGCGATTCGTTCGCGGAGGCCTTTCCGATGGTCGGCACGCGCCTGATCATCACCGCCGACAGCCCCAAGTGGGCGATGATCGCCGCGAAGACCATGACGGGCTTCGCGACCTC
This sequence comes from Methylopila sp. 73B, assembly GCF_000526315.1. Lineage (NCBI taxonomy): Bacteria > Pseudomonadati > Pseudomonadota > Alphaproteobacteria > Hyphomicrobiales > Methylopilaceae > Methylopila > Methylopila sp. 73B. The sequence continues at coordinate 1,034,178 of NZ_JAFV01000001.1, forward strand.
GGTCATCGGCTGCGGCTGCGAGGCCGGCGTCGAGCGCGAACTCGCGCCCGAGGACACGCCGGACGGCCGTCCGGGCGTGGCGGTGCTGATCTTCGCCATGGACATCAAGGGCCTGAAGGCCGTGGTGCCCCTGCGCATCGGCCAGTGCGTGCTGACCTCGCCCACCTCCGCCTGCTACGCGGGCATGGAGGGCGGCGACGTCGTCTCCATCGGCAAGGCGCTGCGCTACTTCGGCGACGGCTGGCAGATCGCCAAGAACGTCGACGGCCGCCGCATCTGGCGCGTGCCGGTGATGGAGGGCGAGTTCGTCTGCGATCACGAGAGCGGCACGGTCTCAGGGGTCGGCGGCGGCAACATCCTGATCCTCGGGACCTCGCGCGGCGAGGCTTTGGCGGCGGCGGAAGTCGCGGTCGACGCGATGCAGAAGGTCGAGGGCTGCATCCTGCCGTTCCCCGGCGGCATCGTGCGCTCGGGCTCCAAAGTCGGCTCCAAGTACAAGGGCATGTTCGCCTCCTCGAACAACGCCTACTGCCCGACGCTGCGCGCGCAGACCGAGACCAAGCTGCCTCCGGAGGTCGCCTCCGTGCAGGAAATCGTGATCGACGGCGTCAGCTTCGAGGCGGTCTCGGCCTGCACCAAGGCGGGCATCGAGGCGCTGGTGGCGCTCGGGCGCGACAAGGGCGTGGTCGCGATCGACGCCGGCAACTACGGCGGCAATCTCGGACCCTATCACTTCAAGCTGCGGGAGATCATGGCGTGACCGGCATCGTCCTCACCCCCCGCGGCGCGTTCGACGCGCGCGTCGACCTCACCGGCGCACTTCCCGGCGCGGCCGACCTCGAGCGCCTGTCGATCGGCTACGGGTTCCGGCGCGTGGCGCTGGGCGAGTTGTTCGCGGTGTCCGGCTCCGGCGCCGACCGGCTCACCATCGCGGGCGGCTTGCCGCTGCTCGACCGGGTTGCGGCGGGGTTAACCGCGGGTGAACTCGTGGTTGACGGCGACGTCGGCGCGGAGTTCGCCAAGGGCGCCACCGGCGGCGTGGCGATCGTAAAGGGCTCCGCCGGCGCCTATGCCGCGAGCGAGCTCGCCGGCGCCAAGGTCGTGATCGGCGGCGACGTCGGCGAGCGCCTCGGCGCGGCCGGCGACGGCTCCCGCCGCGGCATGAGCGGGGGCGCGGTCGTGGTCGGCGGCTCGGCCGGCCTGCGCGCCGGCGAACGCCTGCGCGGCGGCGTCGTCATCGTCCACGGCGATGCGGCCGAAGGCGCCGCGACCGACCTGATCGCCGGCACCTTCGCCGTCGGCGGCGCGCTGGCGGGGCCGGCCGGCCGCGGCATGAAGCGCGGCACGCTGCTGCTGCGCGCGGCCGAGGGTCTCGCCTCCGGATTCGGCGACGCCGGCGAGCATGACCTCGTCATGCTGCGGGTGCTGGTGCGCCGCTCCCAGGAGCTGGCCTCCTTCCTAGGCAAGGACGTCGCCCGCGCCCGCCGCTTCGCGGGCGACCTCAACGTCGCCGGCAAGGGCGAGGCGCTCATCGTCGCCTAACGCCGCCTGACGCTCCGCTGTCGTCCCGGGACTTCACCGGGAACGACGACGTGGTTGATCCCCACGACGAAACTCGAAAGCCGTTCTAAGTCCCCGCCTGCGCCTCTGCGCCGATCGCGAGCCAGGCGCGGGCGGCGTGGGAAAGATAGGCGCCGCGCCTCCAGACCATCGCCATGTCCCAGCGGGCGGCCGGCTCGTCGAGCGTGACCCGGGCGACGCCCGGGTGAGGGCGCTGCTCCATCATGAACTGCGGCAGAAACGCGACGCCGACGTCGAGCGCCGCCAACTCCACGATGAAGTCGATCTGGCTGCTCCGCGCCGAGATCGAGGGCTCGAAGCCCGACGAGCGGCAGGCGTCGAGCAGGATGCGGTTCAGCGCGAAGCCGCGCTCGAACAGCACGAACGGCTGCTCGCGCAGGTCCGCCAGCCGGATCGAGGGGCGCGTCGCGAGCGGATGGCCGGCGGCGAGCAGCGCCGCCAGCGGCTCCCGCCGCACGATGCGCCATTCGAAATCGTCCGCGACCGGCAGCAGCGAGGCGGCGAGGTCGATCTCGCCGGCCCGCAGCAGCTCCTCCAGCCGGTCGCTGCCGTACTCCACCAGCCGCACGTCGACGCCGGGGTAGCGCTGGCGGTAGACCGCAAACAGGGGCGCGAACAGGGTGCTGCTGCCGATCGGCGGCAGGCCGAGCCGCAGCGAGCCGCGCTTCAGCCCGCGCACCTCGTCCAGCTCCGCAAGCAGATCGTCGCGTTCGGCCAGCAGCTTCACGGCGCGGCGGTACACGGTCTCGCCCGCGGTCGTCAGCGCGGCGCGGTGGCTCACGCGGTCGAGCAGGGTCATGCCAAGCTCGTCTTCCAACTGGCGCACAGCCTTACTGACGGCGGACTGGGTCGTGAACACCGTCTTGGCGGCGTTCGAAAAGCTGCCCTGCCGGATGACCTCCACGAAGGCGCGCAACGTGCGGAACTCCATCGTCATTCCCATAAGGACTGATCAAAAGTCTAATAAGTCATTATGGGCATAACGCATCAAGGTGTAGAAGGGGGCCTGGAGATTTTCGCCATGACCGTCGCCCGCATCGCCGTTTCTCTTCGCCGCAGCTTTCACCACAGCGGAGTCGCCCAGATCGCGTTGATCGCGGCGCTTTGGCTCGCTGGCGAGGCGGTCGTGCGCGTCACCACAGCGCCCCTTCCGGGCGCGGTGGTTGGATTGGGGCTTGCGCTGCTGCTGCTCGCCACCGGCCGGCTCAGCCTGTTTAGCCTGCGCCGCGGCGCGAACTGGCTGATCGCCGAGATGCTGCTGTTCTTCGTGCCGCTGGTCGTCGCGGTCGTCGATCACCACGAACTGCTCGGTCTGCTGGGTCTCAAGATCCTTGTGGTGATCCTGGGCGGCGCCGCCGCCGTCATCGGCGTGACGGCGTTCACGGTCGAGCTGTGCTGCCGCCTGGGGGCGCGTCATGGACATGCGGCTTGAGGCGTCGCTCGGCCAGGCGCTGCTCTGGTCGGCGGCGACGATCGGCTTCTACCTTTTCGCGAAGGCGCTCTATCGCCGCTGGCGGCTGTGGTGGCTCACGCCGCTCGCGGTGACGCCGGCGCTCGTCGTGGCGGCGGTTCTCGCGCTGCATGTGAGCTACGCCGACTACATCGGCGGAGCAGGCTGGCTCGCGGTGCTTCTCGGCCCCGTGACCGTCGCGTTCGCCGCGCCGATCTACGAGCAGCGGGCCCTGATTCGGCGACACTGGCCGGTGCTCGCGGCCGGGATGGCGGCGGGCAGCGCGACCGCGTTCCTCACCGGCTGGGGGCTCGCGACCCTGCTGGGGCTCGATGACGAGCTGAGGCTCAGTCTGCTGCCGCGCTCGATCAGCACGCCGTTCGCCATGACGGTTTCGGGCGACATCGGCGGCACGCCGGAGCTGACCGCCCTGTTCGTGATGCTCACCGGCGTGCTCGGCGCGGCGTTGGGCGATCTCATGCTGACCCATCTGCCGATCCGTTCCGCGCTGGCGCGGGGCGCGCTGTTCGGGGTCGCCGCCCACGGCGCGGGAACGGCGCGCGCCCATGAGATCGGGCGCGAGGAGGGCTCCATCGCCGGGCTGGTGATGGTGTTGGTCGGTCTGATGAACGTCCTGGCGGCGCCGCTCGTGGCGATGCTGCTGCGCTGAAGCTCGCGGCTGATCACAAACCGCAGGTGGGGCGGAGTGCGTGCTTCGAGACGCCCGCAAAAGGCGGGCTCCTCAGCATGAGGACGTTGTTACGTTTGGAAACAAAGACCTCCTCAGGCTGAGGAGCCGCCCAAAAGGCGGCGTCTCGAAGCACGCACCCCAATAGACGACGCTGAGTTTCCAGACGCCTTCAGGCCGCGGCGCGCCGGCCCTTGAGCGCGGCGCGGACACGGGCGACCGCTTCGGCGTCGAGCCGGCCGGTTCGCCCGCCGTCGCAGAGCGCGCCGCGGAAGCCGAGGTAGTCGGGCGCGAGCCGCGCGAGCGGGGCGACGTCCGCCAGCGCGAGAGACCCCGCGAGCCCCGTCAGCAGGTGTCGTCCACGAGCGGTCGCCACGAAGGCGGCGAGCGCCGCGTCGTCCATATGGCGGCGCAGGCCGCCTGCGGCCTTGTCGGCGGTGTCCACCATGACGCCGGCGAAGCCTGCGTCGGCGGCCGCGTCGACCAGGGCGAGGTCCACGCCGAGATCCGCGAAGAACACGGCGATCAGCCGGGTCCGCTGCGCCAGGCGGCGGAGCGCGTCGAGGCAGGCGAGGGCGCCGTCAGCCCGGACGCCGAGCTTCACCAGCGGCACGCCGGTGGCGGCGACCCGCTCCGCCGCCGCCACCACGATCTCCGGCCGCATGGGCTGATCGCCGATGGTGGCGCTGAGCGCAGGCGCTTCCGGCCCCCAGCCGCGCCAGCGTGCGACGGCGGCTTCCAGCGCGGCTGTGTCCCAGGCGCCCAGCGCGCCCTTGGCCGGGTCCTTCAGGTCGACGATGTCGGCGCCGCCGATGCGGACGGCCTCCATCTCGTCCGGGTTCGCGACGCTCGCCAGAAAGCCGGTCACGACGCCGCCTTCGCGCGGTGCGCGTTCACCGCGTCGAGCAGCCAGCCCCAGGCCTCGCGCTCCGCCTCGCCCGCGGTCTTGTCGATCGCGATCTGGAGATAGGCGATCTCGGCCTCGATCTTTTCAGCCGGCAGCATGTGGAGGCGGCTCACAAGCACCGCGCCTTCGAGCACGGCGGCGATCGCCCGGTTGAGCCCGGGGAAGGGGCGGAGCGCGACCTGCCGCGTCGTGCGGCAGGTCAGCTTCGGCCGCTGGCCATGCTCGTCCTCGATCGCCGTCACCTCGACCTCGTCGCAGGCGAGCGCCGCCATGAGCCGGACCGAGGCTACCGACTCGGCCGGCTCGGTCGGCCACTCCGGCCGGCGCTTGGTGACGCAGCCTGCGAACACCCGCGCGTCGTCCGTGAAGTTCACGACGCCGCAGCGGGTTGAGAGGAAGTTCTCAAGCGTGCGCGAAGGCCGGAACGGCTGCAGCAGCCAGCCGCCGTCGATCGGGGTCGCCCCCATCGGGGCCACGTGGGGGACGCCCTCGGGCGAGAGCGTCGTGACGATGGTCTCGCGGATCACTTAGGGCTGGTCCTCGGGTTCGTCCGGCGTCGCGGCGTCAGGCGCGCGTTTCGCCCGCTCCGCGCGCTTGTCGGCGAAGGTCGCACCGGCGTTCTTGAAGCTCAGCTTGTGGGCCTCTTCAAGGCTCTGCGCCGTCTCGCCCGCGACGCCGAACTTCAGCGCCTCGTCCTGCGCGTAGCGCTTGCCGAGCCGGAAGGCGATCTCGGCGCGGGCGGTCTCGACGCCGAGGTAGAACGCGTGGCCGGCGTCGCCCTCGACCGCGAGATGCGGGAAATGGTCGAACGGATCGACCGCGATGCGGTGGCCGTCACGGTTGAAGACGTGGACGCCCTCTTCGCTAACTTCGATCCGGTAGTTCCGGTCGCGAATCTCTTTCGCCAGGTCGGCGATCTCGGCCGCGGTAGAGGCGACAGGCTTGCGGTCGCGCAGCGCCATCAGCCCGGAGCCGAAGCCCTGCGGCAGGGAGCCGGCCTCGCGCGCCGCGAAGTACTCGCGCCGGGCCCGGTCGAACTCGCGCACCGCCGTCCGGCAGTGCGGGCTGACCTGGACCGCGAGAACCGCCTGTATCCGAAGCTCCGAGATCATACCCATGAGGATGGCGTTGATCCCCGTGGTGTCGGCGTCGGTCAGCTCGGTGACGTTGCCGATACCCATCAGGATCGACGCCTCCGGCCGCAGCCGCCGCAGCTCAGTGTAGCGCACCACCGAAGCGGTGAAGCCGAAGTGGATCGGGTCGAGGATCGGGTCGGCGAGATAGGGCAGGCCCTTCGCGTCCATCGCGTCCATGGCACGCAGCAGCGACTCGAGGTCGCCGGGGTTCGCCGGCACCAGCACGGGCACGGCCGCGCCCTCGTCGGCGATGGCGAGCGTGTGTTCGTTGAGGCTCAGCAGATGGTGCGCCCCCGCCCGGTTGGCGCGGGCGAGCTCGTCCGGGTTCGCCGAATCGACGCTGACCCTGCAGCCGTCCGCGATCAGCGCGGCGATGGTCGCTTCGAGATGCGGGAAGTCGGTGTCCGGCATGCAGCCGAGGTCGACCACGTCCGCGCCCTCGGCCCGGAGCGCCCGCGCCCGCTCCACGACGCCGTCGACGTCGAGCGTGGTGGCGTCGACGATCTCGGCGAAGATCGCGCAGTCGTGGCGCGACAGGTCCAGCTCCACGCCGCCGCGTCCGAAGAACGCCGGCAGGTCCGCGAGCTCCTCCGGCCCGCGCACGAAGGGCACGCCGAAGTGACGGGAGAGGCGCTCGAGATCGCCGCGGAAGCGGCCGGGCATCACGGCGCGGTCGACGTTGTCCGGCAGCGTGAGGCGGCGCTCGATGATCTCGGCCGTCATCAGCGCCGCGACCTTCACGCCGACGTTGACCACCTGCGGCTGCAGCGCCTCGCTCGCGAGCTGCTCCGCGAGCTTGACGAGCCGCGCTTCCGCGAGCGAGCCGGTGACGAGGGCGACCTTCTCCCCGCTCATGCCGCGGTCCTTGCGGGGCGCAGCGCCTGGGCGAGGTTGGCCACCTCGACGCAGACGATCTCGCCGGAAAAACGTACGGCGAGCGTCGGAAAGTAAGGGTCGACGAGACCGGCCTCGACCCAGCCGCGGGGGCCGGCCCCGGCGGCCGCCGGCGCCGACTTCACCAGCACCAGACGTTTGGCGCCCAACGTCAGCGCCAGCCACAGCGCGAGGCTGTCGGAGGTCACGTCCCAGCTCGCCGGCACGTCGGCGCCGAGCGCCATCCGCGATGGCGCCCACAGGCCACCCTGTCCGTCGCGCACCGCGGTCACCACCTCGTCCGCCTCGGCGCGAAGGCGGAGGGCCGGGCGGAGGCTCGCGAGCGCGAGCGCGGTCTGCTCCATGGCGAGGATCGCCATCCCATGCGCGGCGCGGTCGTCGAAGCCGACTTCCGACTGGGCGCGGCGAACTGCGTCCGCGAACGGCCCGCCGCCGGGGACGACGAAGGCGCGCGCCGCGGCGCAGGCGTCGAGCGCCGCGCGCAGCGTCGGGGCGGCCAGCAGGCTGCCGCCGAGCTTCACGATCGGGGAGGGCGCAGAGGCGCGCTCAAGCATGAAAGTCCAGGCTCCTCGGGAGGCTCGGGATGGCTCGACGCTCTCCTACCCCCGCGCGCCGCGCATTCCAAGGAGCGAACCGGCGCAGGACCCCCACGGGGCGTATCGTGGCCCTCGAACCCATACCAAAGACTGCGACATTTCGGCCTTCCAACGGCGGTTGCCCTGCCACATGTAACGCTTCTAATTCCAATCGGCGGCGCGCGCCGCCGTCACGACAAACAATCCGGAGGACGCCAACCCATGATCCGCCATGTGACTCTCGCCGCCGCGACCATCGCTCTTTCGACGCTCGCTACCGGCGCTTTCGCGCAGGACGCGACCAAGGGCGAAGCCGTGTTCAAACGGTGCGGCTCCTGTCACGCGGTCGGCGAAGGCGCCGCCGACAAGGCCGGCCCGGAACTGAACGGCGTCGTCGGCCGCAAGATCGCCTCGACCGGCTTCGCCTATGACGACGCGCTGAAGACCTTCGGCGAAGGCAAGAACTGGGACGAGGCCACCCTCGACAAGTGGCTGGAGAACCCGAAGGCGCTCGTTCCCGGCAACAAGATGGCCTTCGCCGGCCTCAAGAAGGAAGACGACCGCAAGAACGTCATCGCCTACCTCGCCCAGTTCGACGAGACCGGCAAGAAGAAGTGATCGAAGGTTCGTGACGGCCGGCCTCGCCGGCTCCCGCTCCAACGAAAGCTGACGCTATGAACGACCGCCTCCCGTCGCGCACGGGGCCGTCGGCCGCTCGCGAAGCCGCCCGAATCCTTGGGCGGCTTTTTGCGTTCTGGGCCGCCCTGACGCTCGTCGCGGCTGCTCCCGCCGCAGCCGCGGAGCCGCTGCCGACGAAAGAGGTCGCGCCGGGCGTGTTCGTCTACGAGGCGCCGATCCAGCTCATTGCGCCGTCGAACGAGGGTGCGATCGCCAACGTCGGCTTCGTGGTCGGGCGGGACGCGGTCGCGGTGATCGACACCGGCAACTCGCGGATCGCCGGCAAACGACTGCTGGCCGCGGTGCGCGCCCGGACCGCTCTGCCGATCCGCTACGTCGTCAACACGCACATGCACCCCGACCACGTGCTCGGCGACGTCGCCTTCCGGGAGGAGGGCGCGACCGTGGTCGGCCACGCCAAGCTGGCGCGGGCGCTTCAGGCCCGGGCGCAGACCTACCTCGACGCCGGCAAGCGGCTGCTCGGCGCGAGCTTCGACGGGACGGAGGCCGTCCTGCCGGCGACGTCGATCGCGGAGCCCACGACGCTGGACCTGGGCGGACGCGCGCTGAAGCTCGAGCCCTGGCCGACCGCCCACACCGACAACGACCTCACCGTGCTGGACGAGGCGACGGGCACCTGGTTCCTCGGCGACCTCGTCTTCCTCGGCCATCTGCCGAGCATCGACGGCTCGCTCGAGGGCTGGGTCAAGGTAATGGGAACGCTCGCGACCCGGCCGGCGGCGCGGATCGTGCCGGGCCACGGTCCGGCCTTCGCGTCCTGGCCCGAGGCGCTCGGCCCGCAGCGGCGCTACTTCGACCGCTTGCGCGCCGACGTCGAGACGTTGATGGCCGGCGGCGCGACTCTCCGCCAGGCCTCGGAGAAAGCCGGCCTCGCCGAGCGCGACGCCTGGGCGCTGTTCGACGAGTTCAACAGCCGCAACGCGATCGAAGCCTACCGCGAACAGGAGTGGCGCTGACGGGGTCCCGAATCGGGGCGCCGCGGCCCATCCACCCATCCTACCACGACTAAAGTATTAAACTTTGAGGCGTGGCTTGGAACGGTCCAATTCTGCAGACCTTGGAAGCTTTCCGCGATTTCGACGGGTTCGCCCCTACTGCGTTGCACTATAATAAGTTCGCAAACGCAGCAAAATCATAATAATGCTCTTATATCTTAAAGTCCTGTTGCGTGCCTTGGGGAAGCGTTCTAGGGTCCCCGCAGTCTTCAGCTTCAACGCTAGAGCCTCTAGGGGTGACAGCGGTTCGTAGGTCTAGTCCGGGGTGAGCCTCGAGGCGACAATGTCGAGGATAAAAATCCCGACGGACCGTGACACGATGAGGGAGGCGCAAGTCCAATAATAAAGATTACGCTGCAGTAAAAACTGCGGCTGCCTAAGGACTGCGTTTAAGAGGGAGAATACGAATGCGCAATGTCGCAATCGCGGCGGGCCTGCTGGGCACCGTCGCTATGGCACTGCCGGCGCTGGCGAATGACAGCGTCTCAACGATCCTGAAGGATCCCAAGCAGTGGGGCATCCAGACCGGCGACTACGCCAACACCCGCTACTCCAAGCTCGATCAGATCACGGCGAAGAACGTCGATAAGCTCCAGGTCGCCTGGACCTTCTCGACCGGCGTGCTCCGCGGCCACGAAGGCGGCCCGCTCGTGATCGGCGACATCATGTATGTCCACACGCCGTTCCCGAACAATGTGTTCGCGCTCGACCTGAACGACAACGGCCGCATCATCTGGAAGTACGAGCCGAAGCAGGATCCGAACGTCATCCCGGTGATGTGCTGCGACACGGTCAACCGTGGCCTGGCCTACGCTGACGGCAAGATCCTGCTGCACCAGGCTGACACCACGCTCGTGGCGCTCGACGCCAAGTCGGGCAAGAAGGTGTGGTCGGTCGTCAACGGCGACCCGAAGAAGGGCGAGACCAACACCGCGACCGTTCTCCCGGTCAAGGACAAGGTCATCGTCGGCATCTCCGGCGGCGAGTTCGGCGTGCGCGGCTCGGTCACGGCCTACAACATCGCTGACGGCAAGCTTGCTTGGCGCGGCTACTCGATGGGCCCCGACGCGGACATGCTCGTCGACCCCGAGAAGACCCTCGAGCACGGCAAGCCGGTCGGCAAGGACAGCTCGCTGAAGACCTGGCAGGGCGACCAGTGGAAGATCGGCGGCGGCTCGACCTGGGGCTGGTACTCCTACGATCCGAAGCTGAACCTCGTGTACTACGGTTCGGGCAACCCCTCGACCTGGAACCCGAAGCAGCGCCCCGGCGACAACAAGTGGTCGATGACCGTGTTCGCCCGTGACGCCGACACCGGCGTGGCGAAGTGGGTCTACCAGATGACGCCCCACGACGAGTGGGACTTCGACGGCATCAACGAGATGATCCTCACGGATCAGAAGATCGACGGCAAGGAGCGCCCGCTCCTGACGCACTTCGACCGTAACGGCTTCGGCTACACGCTGGACCGCGCCACGGGCGAGCTGCTGGTCGCCGAGAAGTACGACCCGGTGGTGAACTGGGCCACCAAGGTCGACATGGACAAGTCGTCCAAGACCTACGGCCGGCCGCTCGTCGTCGCCAAGTACTCCACTGAGCAGAACGGCGAAGACGTGAACTCGCAGGGCATCTGCCCGGCGGCTCTCGGCACCAAGGACCAGCAGCCTGCGGCGTACTCGCCGGAGACCGAGCTGTTCTACGTCCCGACCAACCACGTCTGCATGGACTACGAGCCCTTCCAGGTCTCGTACACCGCCGGACAGCCCTACGTCGGCGCGACCCTCTCGATGTACGCGGCCCCGAACAGCCATGGCGGCATGGGCAACTTCATCGCTTGGGACGGCAAGAAGGGTAAGATCGTTTGGTCCAACAAGGAGCAGTTCTCCGTGTGGTCCGGCGCTCTCGCGACCGCTGGCGGCGTGGTGTTCTACGGCACGCTCGAAGGCTACCTGAAGGCTGTCGACGCCAAGTCGGGCAAGGAACTGTATAAGTTCAAGACCCCGTCCGGCATCATCGGCAACGTCATGACCTACGAGCACAAGGGCCAGCAGTACGTTGCGGTGCTCTCGGGCGTCGGCGGCTGGGCCGGCATCGGCCTCGCGGCTGGCCTGACCAACTCGACGGACGGCCTCGGCGCGGTCGGCGGTTACGCCGCTCTCGCCCAGTACACCGCCTTGGGCGGCCAGCTGACGGTGTTCAAGCTGCCGAACTCGTAAGCTGACGGACGACCTCAGGTCGTACTGAAAATCGGGGGCCCGGCCATTGGTTGATCCAGTGGCCGGGCTCTTCCGTATTTGGAGCTGAACTTAAGAAGATCATAAAGACTGGCGCCGAATACGGCGCACAGCGGAAGGATGCGCCTTATGGAGTCTTTCGGTCGACGTCGTGTTTCGACGCCGTTTCTCAGCTTGAGCTTTGCGGCCGCAGCCCTCGTGGCTGGCCTGAGCGGCCCCGCCGCGGCCCAGACCTCCGACCTCGTCAACCGCGCGACGCTTCGCGTCTGCGCCGATCCGGCGGACATGCCGCTGTCGAACGAAAAGGGCGAAGGTTTCGAGAACAAGCTTGCCGATCTGCTCGCGAAGGATCTCGGCGTGCCCGTGGACTACACGTGGTTCCCGCAGGCGACTGGCTTCTACCGCATGACGCTCGGCAGCAAGCGCTGCGACGTGGTGATGGGCTTCGTCGCCGCCGGCGATCCCGTGCTCAACACCAATCCCTATTTCAAGTCCGCCTGGGTGCTGATCTCAAAGAAGGGTGGCGCGCTCGACGGCGTCGACACGCTCACCGATCCCAAAGTCAAGGAGACCCGTCTCGGCGTCATCGCCGGCACGGCGCCGGCGAGCCACATGGTGCGCGACGGCCTGATCATCCGCGCCCGGCCCTATTCGCTAATGGTGGACCGGCGGTTCGACTCGCCCGCCGAGCAGATGCTGCGCGACATCGACGCCGGAGAGATCGACGGCGGCATCCTCTGGGGCCCGATCGGCGGCTATTTCGCGACCGTGAAGGGCGAGGGCAAGTACAACGTCGTGCCGCTGGTGAAGGAGCCGGGACAGCCGCCGATGACCTATCGCATCACGATGGGCATCCGGCCGAACGAGCTGAACTGGAAGCACCGGCTGAACGAGTTCATCGCCAAGAACCAGGACGAGATCAACAAGATCCTGCTCGACTACGGCGTGCCGCTGCTCGACGAGCAGGACAAGCCGATCACCGTGGCGCGTTGAGGCGGGCTGGCGTGGGCGGCGGGCTCGAGGCGAGGCGCGGCGCTTCGGGACGCTGGCCGAGGCGCGCCGCGCTTCGCCTCGTCTTGGTCGGCTCCGCGCTTGGGTGCCTCGCGAGCGTGGGGTCGCCGGCGCCCGCCGCCGCGGCTCCGGCGGAGGACGCGATCACGGATCCGACCCCGCCCGAGCCTTCGGACTACCGGATGGACGGCTACCGCAGCCCCACCCCCGCGACCCTGGCGGGGGCCCGCGTGCTCGACACCGCGATGGCCGAAGCGGCCTGGCGGGACAAGTCCGTCCTGCTGATCGACGTCATGCCCCGGCCGGAGAAACCCGCCAACCTGCCCGCCGGCACGATCTGGCGCGACCACGCGCGCGACCACATCCCCGGCACGCCGTGGCTGGTGAACGTGGGCTACGGCAAGCTTTCGCCCGACATGAGCCGGTTTTTCGCCGACAGCCTGACGGCGCTCACCGGCGGCGACAAGGCGAGGCCGATCGCCTTCTACTGCCGGGCGGCCTGCTGGATGTCCTGGAACGCCGCCAAGCGGGCGATTGAATGGGGTTACGCGCGCGTCGGGTGGTATCCCGAGGGAACGGACGGCTGGGAGGCCGCGAAGCTGCCGCTGGAGCCGGCCACGCCCTACCGGCTCGACACACCCGGTCCGCAGGCTCCGCAGTAAAAGGTTCAGCGTCAGGGGATCTCGGCGGGAGGCGGCCGTCACTCCGGTGCGCGGAAGCTCTGCAGCGTGTTCGTCGGGAAATCATAGAGCTTGCCGGTCTCGGCGAAGCTCGGCAGGCAGAGCGCGACGATCCTGGGAGCGAGCTCCGCCGGGGTGCGCAGCGTTTCGGGGTCTTCGCTCGGCATGGCGCTCGCGCGCATCTTGGTGCGCAGCGGCCCGGGGTTCACCAGCGTCACCTTTACGGGCGTGTTGGTGCGCGTCTCGGCCGCGTAGGAGCGAGCGAGCGCCTCGACACCGGCTTTGGTGACGGCGTAGGGGCCCCAGTAGGCGCGGTCCTTGTGGACGACTCCCGAGCTCAGGAACACGGCCCGGCCGGCGTCCGAGGCGCGCAGAAGCGGGTCCAGCGAGCGGATCAGCCGCCAGTTCGCGGTCAGGTTGACCGCGACGATCTTGTCCCAGTCCTTCGGCTCGACATGGCCGAGCGGAGTCAGCGGACCGAGCTGTCCCGCGTTCGCCACCAGCGCGTCGAGCTTTCCGAAGCGCTGGTAGAGCGCGCCGCCCAGCCGGTCGATGGCGTCGAAGTCGTCGATCGGGAAGGGGGCCAGCGTCGCCTGCCCCCCGACGGCCTTGATCGCGTCATCGAGCTCCTCAAGCCCACCCTGCGTACGCGCGGTCGCGACCACATGGGCGCCGGCCTCGGCCAACGCCAACGCCGTCGCGTAGCCGATGCCGCGGGAGGCTCCGGTGACCACCGCGACGCGGCCGGCGAGGGGTTTGTCGGTCATGGGCTGTCGGTCCGAGTGAGGCGGCGAGCCGAAGCGTCAGCTCGCTTCGGCGATCAGCGACAGCTGGCGGGGGTGCTCGCCGGTCCGGTCGGTCAGCGGCGTCGGGTAGTCGCCGGTGAAGCAATGGTCGGCGAACTGCGGGCGCAGGTCGTCGCGGCCCTCGTAGCCCATGGCCCGGTAGAGGCCCTCGACCGAGAGGAAAGCGAGCGAGTCGGCGCCGATGAGCTCGCGCATCTGCTCGAGGCTGTGGGTCGCCGCCAGCAGCTTTTCGCGCTCCGGCGTGTCGATGCCGTAGTAGTCGGAGTAGAGGATCGGCGGGCAGGCGAGGCGGAAGTGCACCTCCTTGGCGCCGGCGTCGCGCATCATCTTGACGATCTTGCGCGAGGTGGTGCCGCGCACGAGGCTGTCGTCGACGAGCACGATGCGCTTGCCCTCGATCTGGCTGCGGTTCGCGCTGTGCTTCATGCGGACGCCGAGTTCGCGCACGCCCTGGGTCGGCTGAATGAAGGTGCGGCCGACGTAGTGGTTGCGGATGATGCCGAGCTCGAAGGGCACGCCGCACTCCCGGCTGAAGCCGAGCGCCGAGGGCACGCCGGAGTCCGGGATCGGCACGATGACGTCGGCCTCGGGCGCGGATTCGCGCGCGAGTTCGATGCCCATGCGCTTGCGGACTTCATAGACCGACTGCCCCTGCACGACCGAATCCGGCCGGGCGAAGTAGACGAACTCGAAGATGCAGGGCTGCATCCGCTGCGGCGGGAACGGACGCAGCGACTGCACGCCCTCGTCGGTGATGACCACCACTTCGCCGTTGTCGACGTCGCGGATGTACTTCGCGCCGATGATGTCGAGCGCGCAGGTCTCCGACGTCAGGATGTAGCAGCCGTCGAGCTCGCCCAGGATCAGCGGGCGGATGCCGAGCGGGTCGCGCGCGCCGATCATCTTCTTGGTCGAGAGCGCGACCAGCGCGTAGGCGCCTTCGATCTCGCGCAGCGCGTTGACGAAGCGGTCCATGATCCGGGGCCGCCGGCTCTGCGCGATCAGATGGAGGATCACCTCGGTGTCCGAGGTCGACTGGCAGATGGCGCCGGCCTTCACCAGCTCGCGGCGCAGCGTCAGCGCGTTGGTCAAGTTTCCGTTGTGGGCGACGGCGAGCCCGCCCGCGTCGAGCTCCGCGAACAGCGGCTGGACGTTCCGGAGGATGGTCTCGCCGGTCGTCGAGTAGCGGTTGTGGCCGATCGCGGCGCGGCCGGGGAGGCGTCGGATGACCTCGGCGTCGGAGAAGTGGTCGCCCACCAGGCCGAGGCGCTTCTCCGCGTGAAAGCGCTTGTTGTCGTAGGAGACGATGCCCGCAGCCTCCTGGCCCCGGTGCTGCAGCGCGTGCAGGCCGAGCGCCGTCAGGGCGGCGGCTTCGGGGTGCCCGAAGACGCCGAAGACGCCGCACTCCTCATGGAGACGGTCGGACTCGACGTCGAACCAGTCTTCCACGACGTTCGGCGCCTGGGAAGGCTCAGAAACGGTCATGACGTTCGTCTCCCTGAGGCGCGACTGTCGCCTCTCGCATCCGGCCGCGCGAGCCGCGCGCGATCGTCACTGGCTCGGACGGCCGTTCCTGTCGAGCAGGTTCTGCAGTCCCTGCCGATCCTGAGTGCTCGGCCCAGCCGGGCCGTCGTCCGCCGGCGGCGCCGAGTCCGGCGTCGCAGGCGCGGCGGGATTCGCCGCGTCGCCGCTTTCGCCGTCGCGCCGCTTGAGTTTCTGCAAGATGGTGCTCTCGGGATCGTCCGGCAACAGCGCGAGAAGCTGATCACCTGCGCTCTGCAGGATGGGCTTCGACCCCGCGGTGCGGAACCACTCCGGCTGACCCTTCTCGGGCACCAGCCAGGTGAAGAACAGGAACGCGATCACCACCAGCAGCAGCCCGCGGGCCGCGCCGAAGACGAAGCCGAGCGTCCGGTCGAGCGGACCGATCCGGCTGTCGAGGATCGCGTCGGAGATCTTCATCGTGATGAAGGACACGACAAGCAGGGTCACGACGAAGATGCCGCCGGCGGCGACGACGTCGGCGATCTGCGGCGGGTTGAACTTGATGTGCTCGCGGGCGAGCGTCCGCGCCGGCTCGAAGAAGTAGATCGTGGCGGCGGTGGCCGCGACCCAGGAGGCGATCGCCAGCACTTCGCGGGTGACGCCGCGCACCATGGCGAGGCCCGCCGAGATCAGCATCACGGCGATCAGCACGACGTCGAGCAGGGTGATTGTCATCTACGCGATCGAGCCTGACTCGGGATCATGTGCGGAATACCACCTTCGGGCGGGGCGCGCGCTCTCTATACAGCGGGCGCCTTGCCGCGTCACGCGCCTTTGATGCGACCTTGCTGCGCATCAGCCCGTGCGGCCAAGCGGGCCACGAGCGCGTCAAGCGCGGGAACGGCGATCGGGGAGACGCCCGCGTCGGTCGCGGCTTCGGCGGCCGCCGCCGGCAGGACGGCGCGGGTGAAGCCCAGGCGCGCCGCCTCCCGCAGCCGCGGGCCCGGGTGAGACACCGGCCGCACCGCCCCGGTGAGGCCGATCTCCCCGAAGAACACCGCGTCCACCGGCAGCGCCGTTCCCATCAGCGAGGACACCAGAGCGGCCGCGACGGCGAGGTCGGCGGCCGGCTCCTGCACGCGCATGCCGCCCGCCACCGCGAGGTGCACGTCGTGGCTGCCGAGCCGGACGCCGCAGCGCGCCTCCAGCACCGCGAGCACCATGGCGAGGCGCGGCCCGTCCCAGCCAACGACGGCGCGCCGCGGCGTGCCGAGGCTGGTCGGCACCACGAGCGCCTGGATCTCGACGAGGATCGGACGCGAGCCCTCGAGGCCTGCGAGCACCGCGGTTCCGGGGGCGTCGGGCTCGCGATCTCCGAGGAAAAGGGCCGAGGGGTTCGTCACCTCCTCGAGCCCGTCACCGGTCATGGCGAAGACGCCGATCTCATCGGTCGGGCCGAAGCGGTTCTTCTGGGCGCGGAGGATGCGGAAGTCGCGGCCCGAATCGCCCTCGAACGACAGCACCGCGTCGACCATGTGCTCGACGACCCGAGGGCCTGCGATCTGGCCGTCCTTGGTGACGTGGCCGACGAGGATGACGCAGGCGCCCGTGGTCTTGGCGTAGCGGATCATCGCCTGCGCCGCCGCGCGCACCTGGGTGACCGTGCCCGGCGCGGATTCGACCTGGCCGGTCCACAGCGTCTGGATCGAATCGATGATGACAAGCTTCGGCGTCTCGCCGTTCTTCAGCGTCGCGAGGATGTCCTCGACGTTGGTCTCAGCCGCGAGCGCGACCGGCGCCTCGTGCAGGCCGAGCCTCTGGGCGCGCATCCGCACCTGCGCCGGCGCCTCTTCGCCGGAGACGTAGACGACGCGATGTCCGGCGTTCGCCAGCGCGGCGCTCGCCTGAAGCAAGAGCGTGGACTTGCCGATGCCGGGTTCGCCGCCGAGCAGCAGCACCGAGCCGTGCACGAAGCCGCCGCCGGTGACGCGGTCCAGTTCGCCGAGGCCCGACACGAGGCGTGGCGCTTCGTCGGTCGCACCGGACAGGCCCTCGAGGACGACGATCCGTCCCTTGCCTAGCGCGCGCGCGGCGGTCGACGACCCGCCGCCGGGCAGAGGCGCGGCGGCGGCCTCCTCGACGATCGCGTTCCAGGCGCCGCAGGCCTCGCACTTCCCCTGCCAGCGCGAAGACACCGCGCCGCAGGCCTGGCAGACGAAGGAGGGTTTTGATCGGGCCATCGGATCAGTCGAACTCCGCAAACAGGGCGTCGAGGTCCCGAGCGCCATGAACGATCCGAAGAACGATCACCCCGTGATCGTCGACGACGTAGACGATCACGTGACCTTTTTCGATCAGCCGGCGGAAAGGCCGCCCTGCCGCATTGGGTTGGGGCGAGCCGCGATCGGGAAAGGTCGACAGGGAAAGCGCCGCGGAGATCACGTCGTCAAGGAGGCGCCGCGCCTGGTCCGGATTGCGTTCGGCGTGAAATAGGTAGGCGTCCTCGAGGTCGCGGTTCGCCTGCCGCGAAAATCTGACGTTCATTTGCGCGCGTGGCGCCGCGTTATGGCCTCATGGCGGCGATCGAGATTGGCGCGGATCTCCTGCTCGGAAAGAGCATGACCGGTTTCGACGTCCGCCAGCGCGTCCTCGAAGGACGCTTCAAGCGCCGCGCGACGGGCGCGGAGCGTCGCTTCGTGATCTTCGAGAAACCGCAACCCCGCGCGCACCACTTCGCTCGCGTTGTTGTAGCGTCCGGAGGCCACGAGGCTCCGAACGAACGCCTCGAAGTGGTCGCCGAGCGCGTAGCTGGATGGCATCACCGAACCCCTGTATTATCACCTGTTGATAATAAGCGGCGGGTCCTGCGTGTTCAATCTGGAAGCTCAGCCCATGAACCGACGTTCGTGTCGGCGCCCGAGCCCCGTCAGCACCTCGTAGCCGATGGTGCCGCATGCGCGGGCGAGATCATCGACGCCGATCGTGTCGCCGAGGATCTCGACCCACCCGCCGCGGGCGACCGGCTCCGGCGCGTCGGTGACGTCGACCGCGATGAGGTCCATCGATATCCGGCCGACATAGGGGCAGGGAACTCCCCCGACCGCCGCCGCGGCGCCGGGCGCGCCGTCCTCCGAGCCGCCGGCGCGAAGGACGCCGTCGGCGTAGCCCACCGACACGATCGCGAGCTTGGTGCGCCGACGGAGGCGTTCGGCCCCGCCGTAGCCGACGACCGCGCCGGCGGGCGCCTCGCGCACCTGGGCCACGCGGGCCTCGAGCCGCACCACGGGTCGAAGCGCGGCGGGACGCCCGGCGATGGGATTGGCGCCATAGAGCGCGACGCCGGGCCGGCGGAGATGAAAGCCCAGCCCCCCGCCGTCCGTCTCCCGCAGAAGCGTCCCGGCGGAGTTCGCGAGACTGGCCGGGACGCCGGGCGCCTGCGCGCACAGCTCGGCGAACAGGGCGCGCTGACGCCCCGTCTCGGGCCGCAACGGTTCGTCGGCGCAGGCGAGGTGGCTCATCAGCAGCGCCGGCGTGAAGGGCAGGCGGGGCAGCAGGTCGCGCGCCTGGTCCGGGTCGAGGCCGAGCCGCGTCATGCCCGTGTCGACATGCACCGCGGCTTGGCCGCGCGCTCCGCTCGCCGCGTGGAAAGCGGCCCATTCCAGTATCTCGTCGACGCAGCCCAGCACGGGGCGCGCGTCGATCGCGGCGAAGGCGTCGCAGGCGCCGGGCGGCAGGCCGTTCAGCACGTAGATCGTGGCGTTCGGGACGGCGCCGCGCACCGCCCGCGCCTCGGACAGGTGCGCGACGAAGAAGGTCTTGGCGCCCGCGCGCGCCAGCGCCGGCGCGGCCTCGGCGATGCCGAGGCCATAGGCGTCGGCCTTCACCACGGCGGCGCATTCGGAGGTGGGATCGAGCCGGGCGAGAAAGCTCCAGTTGGCGGCGAGCGCCCCGAGATCGATGGTCAGCCGGCCGCCGGCGAAGGAGTCGCTCATCACGCGTCGCCCGAACGATTCACATCTGGTCCGGCAGATGATCGAGCTGGGCGAGGTTGCCGAAGCGCGTGAACTCCGCCTCGAACTGCAGCAGCACCGAGCCGGTCGGGCCATGGCGCTGCTTGCCGATGATCACCTCGGCCTTGCCGGCGACGTTCTCCATCTCCGACATCCACTGGTCGAACTCGGGCGTGCCTTCGCGGGGCTTCTTGTTCTTCACGTAGTACTCTTCGCGGAACACGAACAGCACCACGTCGGCGTCCTGCTCGATCGAGCCGGATTCGCGCAGGTCGGACAGCTGCGGGCGCTTGTCCTCGCGGCTCTCGACCTGGCGGGAGAGCTGGGACAGCGCGATGATCGGCACGTTCAGCTCCTTGGCGAGCGCCTTCATGCCGGTCGTGATCTCGGTCATCTCCTGCACGCGGTTCTCGCCCTTCTTGGCGGAGCCGGACAGCAGCTGGAGGTAGTCCACGACCATCAGGTCGAGGCCCTTGGAGCGCTTCAGCCTGCGGGCGCGGGCGGCGAGCTGGGCGATCGACAGGCCGCCGGTCTCGTCGATGAACAGCGGCACGCGCTGCATCTCGGCGACGGCTTCGGTCAACTTGAAGAAGTCGCTCTCGAGGATGTCGCCGCGGCGGATCTTGGACGACGAGATCGAGGCCTGCTCGGCTATGATTCGGGTGGCGAGCTGCTCGGCCGACATTTCCAGCGAGAAGAAGCCGACGACGCCGCCGTTGATCGTCTTCATGCGCCCGTCGGGCTGCAGTTCGCCCTGGTAGGCGCTCGCCACGTTGTAGGCGATGTTCGTCACGAGCGAGGTTTTGCCCATCGCCGGGCGTCCGGCGAGGATGATCAAGTCGGAGGCCTGCAGGCCGCCCATCAGCCGGTCGAGGTCCGTCAGGCCGGTCGCGACGCCCGAAAGTCCGCCGTCGCGCTTGTAGGCGGCGGCCGCCATGTCGACGGCGGTCGCGAGCGCCTGCGCGAACGGCTGGAAGCCGCCGTCGTAGCGGCCGGTCTCGGCGAGGGCGAACAGCCTGCGCTCGGCCTGCTCGATCTGGTCGCGCGGGGTGGCGTCGACGCCCGCGTCGAAGGCCTCGTTGACGAGCTCTTCGCCGATCCCGATCAGCGAGCGGCGGATGGCGAGGTCGTAGATCGACCGGCCGTAGTCCTCGGCGTTGATGACGGTCGTCGCTTCCGCCGCGAGCCGCGCGAGGTACTGCGGCGTCGTCATGCCGCCGAGGTCGAGGTCCTGCGGCAGGAAGGTCTTGATGGTGACGGGGGTCGCGGACTTGCCGGCGCGGACGAGGCTGGTGACGATCTCGTAGATGCGCTGGTGCAGGCCCTCGTGGAAATGGCCCGGCTCCAGAAAGTCGGACACGCGCCAGAAGGCGTCGTTGTTCACGAGCAGGGCGCCCAGCAGCGCCTGCTCCGCCTCGACGTTCGACGGCGCCTGCCGGTAGGCGGGCTCCGGGTCCATCAGGCGGCGGGCGAGAGAATCGGCTTGGGCCATGGCTGAGGTGTCTTCGGCTGCGGCTGGTTTAACGGACCCTAACACGACGAGAACGAAGCGAGATCGCAGCCGCCGGAATCCCGCCGTCGTGCCCGATTCACACAAGCGGGAATATTGAGGCGCCTGAGTCGGTTGACTCGGGGGCTACGCCTTGTCCCGACCCGAAACGGAAACGCCCGGCGTTGAGGCCGGGCGTCCGCAGATGAACTCAAAGCCGGAAAGCGCTCAGCGCGCCTCGTCTTCGTCGTCCCGCTCGCCGTCGTTGTCGTCGCGATTGCGGCGGCCGCGACGGTCGTCGTCGTCCTCGGAGAAGGTCTCGAACGCCGGACCTTCCTCACGCACCGACAGATCCTCGCCCGCGACCTGGCGCTCGGCTTCGGCCTCGGAGCGGGCGACGTTGACCGAGACGGACACCTCGACCTCCGGGTGCAGGCGCACCGGCACGGTGTGGATGCCGATGGTCTTGATCGGAGTGTGGAGCACGACCTGGTTGCGCGCCACGCTGAAGCTCGCCTTGGTCAGCGCCTCGGCGACGTCGCGGGCCGACACCGACCCGTAGAGCTGGCCGGTCTCGCCCGCCTGCCGGACGAGCACGACCGTCGTGCCGTCGAGCTTCTCGCCGATCGTTTCGGCTTCCTGCTTGAGCTCGAGGTTGCGGGCCTCGAGCTGGGCGCGCTGGCCTTCGAACTTCTGACGGTTGGCGTCGTTGGCGCGGAGCGCCTTGTGCGTCGGCAGCAGGAAGTTGCGGGCGTAGCCGTCCTTGACGCGGACTTCGTCGCCCATCTGGCCCAGACGGGCGATGCGCTCGAGCAGAATGACTTGCATGGTGGTCTCCTAAAGGTGTGAGGGGTTGGATCGGTCAGGGCAGGGGGGCGGTCGCCGTGGGCGGGGAGCCCGGCGGCGGACCGAAGCGCTTGCGGACGCCGATCGTCTGCTCCGCCACGCCGAGGACGGCGAGGAAGACGCCGACCCAGGGCTGGATCAGCAGCAGCGCGTAGACGCCGAAGAGGATGAGGCCGCGCGTCGGCATGGCGCGGGTGGTGACGTGGACCACCGCGAGGCCGAGCATGGCGAAAGCGACGAGGAAGGTGGCGGCGAAGAGCTCCGCGATCAATCCGACGAGGCCGGGGAGAAGCGAGGCGGCCGAAGCCCCGAGGAAGGCGAGGTCCGCCGTCCGGGGATAGCTCATCGCCGAGATCTGCGGCCAGGGCCGCACGAGACGGCCCGACGCGCGGGTGATCCGCCCGGCGAGCCATAGGTTGAAGACCGACGACACCGTCCAAAGCGCGGCCGCCATGATCGGAAGCGCCGCGGTCAGGAGGTTGATCAGCGCCTCGCGGTTCTCCGGCGCGGGAAGCGCGGGCGCTCCGGCGCGGTCGCGGAAGAGCTCCTCGAACAGCGCCCTCAGCGCCGCGCGGTACTCCTCGAGCGAGGACGCGACGAGCGGGATCGACAGCGCCACGAGGGCGGCGCCGATGACCGCGGACCACAGCACGAGGCGGCCGATCGGATACCATTCGGTCGCGGCGCCGTCGGCGCCCGGACGGGCGAGCAGGGCGAGATAGGCGAGCCACCAGGCGGGGAGCCCGACGCCGACGGCGTGGAACGCGCCAGCCGACGCGCCGACCCCGAGGAACAGGGCGATCGCGGCGACGGCCGCGCCGATCAGCCCGGCGTGGTGGCGCCAGCCGAGCCCGGCCAGCAGGATGGGAAGCGGGGCGACGTAGAACAGGAAGACCGCCAGCGGCGATCCCGACGCGGCCGACGCGTAGAGCAGGGCGGACGCCAGTCCGGCTCCGAGGCCTATCAGGAAAAGCGGCGCGTTGGTCATCGGTCGTCCTGCTGTCCCGCTCCGGCGTTCGGAGCGGTTAGGGCGAGGTCTTGAGCCCCGCCCAACGGCGCCGTCCGGAGACGCGCGCCTTGGGAAGTGTCGTCATCCCGGCCGCAGAGCCGGGATCGTCAGAAAAAAGCATGCCTTCCGGAACGCGATCCCGGACCGCCGCTTTGCGGCGTCCGGGATGACTTGAGGGCGGGCGATCGTCCGCCCTCAAGTCACTTGATGACGTAGGGCAGCAGGCCGAGGAAGCGCGCGCGCTTGATGGCGCGAGCGAGCTCACGCTGCTTCTTGGCGGAGACCGCCGTGATGCGCGAGGGCACGATCTTGCCGCGCTCGGAAATGTAGCGCTGCAGCAGACGCACGTCCTTGTGGTCGATCTTCGGCGCGCCGGCGCCCGAGAACGGGCAGGTCTTGCGACGGCGGAAGAACGGGCGGCGCTGCGTGCCGCCGGCCGAGGGAACGGTGGTCGCCATCACTCGGCCCCTTCGCTGCGCGGAGCGCGCTCTTCACGATCGCGGCGGAACCCGCCGCCGCCCGGACGTTCGCCGCCACCTTCACGGTCGCGACGGAAGCCGCCGCGCTCGCCGTCGCGGCCACCGCCGCGGGGGCGGTCGTCGCGGTCGTCGCGGTCGCGGCGCTGCAGCATGGCCGACGGGCCTTCCTCGAGCTCTTCGACCTTCAGGGTCAGAATGCGGAGGATGTCTTCGCTGATGCCCTGCTGGCGCTCGAGTTCGGCCACCGCCGCGGCGGGCGCGTCGATGTTGAGCAGCGTGTAGTGGGCCTTGCGGTTCTTCTTGATGCGGTAGGCGAGCGGCTTCACGCCCCAGTACTCGGTCTTCTTGACCTGACCGCCGAGCCCTTCGAGCACGGCCTTGTACTGTTCGATGAGAGCCTCGACCTGCTGCGACGTCACGTCCTGGCGCGCCAGGAAAACGTGTTCGTAAAGCGGCATGAGGGTACGAACCTTCTTCCAGTGAACGACTGCCGTCCGGCGCGAAGCCCTCCGAGCCCGCGAAGGCTCGAACGAATTCTCGAAGGCGGAGACACGGGAGATCGGATCATGCGATCCTGGTCGGGCCGGCCCAAACGGCGGACGAGCCCAAAACCTCTCCGTTCAGCCCCCAGCCGAACGACGCGAAGCGCGCCGTATAGGGGATTGGCCGTTTGGACGCAAGGATTAGAGGGCGCACGGCCGATCCTGAGGCCCGGCGCAAGCCCTGCTCTTAAGGATTCACGCCGGCGCTCTTGAGAATTAGGGAGCGCTCGCTGCCTTGACACTTCCGCCCAAGGCCTGCTTTGCACGCGCCGACCAGAAACGCGACAAGGGCCGTCCACGTGAGCATCGCCTTGATTTTCCCGGGGCAGGGAAGCCAGCAGGTCGGCATGGGCCGGGCGCTGGCCGACAGCTTCGCGCCCGCCCGCGCGGTGTTCGAAGAGGTCGACGCGGCGCTGGGCCAAGCGCTTTCGACCGTCATCTTCGAAGGGCCCGACGACGCGCTCATGCTGACAGCCAACGCGCAGCCCGCGCTGATGGCGGTGAGCCTCGCCGCGATGCGGGTGCTCGAAGCCGAGGCCGGCCTCGACGTGTCCCGCCACGCCGCCTTCGTGGCGGGCCATTCGCTCGGCGAATACTCCGCGCTCGCGGCCGCCGGCAGCCTGACGATCGCGGACGCGGCGCGGCTGCTTCGGATCCGCGGCGACGCCATGCAGAAGGCGGTCCCGGTCGGCGCCGGCGCCATGGCCGCGCTTCTCGGCCTCGACCTTGAGACGGCGCGCTCCGTCGCGTCCGAGGCGGCGGAGGGCGAGGTCTGCCAGGCCGCGAACGACAACGCGCCGGGACAGGTCGTCGTCTCCGGCGCGAAGGCCGCGGTCGAGCGCGCCATCGCCATCGCCAAGACGCAAGGCGCCAAGCGCGCGGTGTTGCTGCCGGTCTCGGCGCCGTTTCACTGCGCCTTGATGCAGCCGGCCGCCGACGTCATGGCTGAGGCGCTGGCGGGCGTTAAGATCTCCGCCCCGAAGGCGCCGCTGGTGGCGAACGTCACCGCAAGCCCGCTGAACGATCCGGAAGACATCCGCCAGCGCCTGATCGAGCAAGTCACCGGCGCCGTCCGCTGGCGCGAGTCGGTCGGCTTCATGGCCAACGCCGGCGTCACCCGTTTCATTGAGATCGGCGCCGGCAAGGTGCTGGCCGGTCTCGTCAAGCGCAACGCGGAGGGCGCGACCGGCGAATCCGTCGGCGCCCCCGACGACGTCGCCCGTCTCAAGAGCGACGGCGCGTTCGGGTGATTCTGGCTCGTCCGCCGGACGGTAGAGGATAAAGCTCATGTTCGATCTCACCGGGCGCACGGCGCTCGTCACCGGCGCGACCGGCGGCATCGGCGGCGCCATCGCCAGGGCGTTGCACGCGCAAGGCGCGGCCGTCGCGCTGTCGGGCACGCGCCGGGAGGCGCTGGAGGCCCTGGCCGCCGAACTCGGCGAGCGCGCGCACGTTCTCCCCGCCGACCTGAAGGACGGCGCCGCCGTGGACGCGCTTCCCGGCCAGGCCGAGGCCGCGCTTGGCGGTCTCGACGTGGTCGTCCACAACGCCGGCATCACCCGCGACAACCTGTTCCTTCGGATGAAGGACGACGAGTGGGCGGACGTGATCGCGGTGAACCTCACCGCAGGCTTCCGGCTCTACCGCGCGGCCGTCAAAGGCATGATGAAGCGCCGCCGCGGCCGGCTGATCGGCATCACCTCGGTGGTCGGCGTCACCGGCAATCCGGGGCAGGGCAACTACGCCGCTTCGAAGGCCGGCCTGATCGGCATGACCAAGTCGCTGGCGGCCGAGGTCGCGAGCCGCGGCATCACCGTGAACTGCATCGCGCCGGGCTTCATCGAGAGCCCGATGACCGACGCGCTGAACGAGAAGCAGAAGGAGGCCTCGCTCGCCCACATCCCGCTCGGCCGTTTCGGCCAGGGCGCGGAGATCGCGGCGGCCGCGGTCTATCTCGCCAGCGACGAAGCCTCTTACGTCACCGGCCACACGCTGCAGGTCAACGGCGGCATCGCGATGATCTGACCGTCCCTCTTAGGGACGGCGGACGCCCGGCGACTGGCGTGCGGCCATGCGACATGATACCAGACGCCGGTCCTTTGTGGGGGCGTCTGGAACGACACGGAACTGCGGGATCCCCAACGCTGTTCGCGCCACGACGAAAAGGGATTGCCGGAACCGCGTTCCGCCTTCAAAAAGCCCTCTCGGAAGATTCGCGCCTCAAGACGAGATCGTCGGGCGCAGTGTTCCGGCGAGACGATCTTCCGAACGAGAACCATCGAAGGATTACGTAGATGAGCGACATTGCCGAACGCGTGAAGAAGATCGTGATCGAGCATCTCGGCGTCGACGCCGACAAGGTCACCGAGAACGCGAGCTTCATCGACGACCTCGGCGCTGACAGCCTCGACACCGTCGAGCTGGTGATGGCCTTCGAGGAAGAGTTCGGCTGCGAGATCCCGGACGACGCCGCCGAGACCATCCTGACGGTCGGCGACGCGACCAAGTTCCTTGAGAAGAACGCCGCGCAGGCTTGATCCTGCTCGATGATCGGCGACCGGCGGGTGGCATGGTGAACGGAAAGCAGTTCCTGTGAGCGACGGCATGAGGCGCGTCGTCGTCACGGGCATGGGCCTTGTGACCCCGCTCGGGTCGGGCGTCGAGACGGTCTGGAAGCGTCTTCTGGCGGGCGAAAGCGGCGTCCGGAAGATCGATCAGTTCCAGGTCGACGACCTGCCCGCACGGATCGCTGGCATCATCCCACGCGGCGACGGGTCCGACGGGACGTTCAACGCCGACGACTGGATGGAGCCCAAGGAGCAGCGGAAGGTCGACGACTTTATCGTCTTCGCCGTCGCCGCCGCCGACCAGGCCCTCGCCGACAGCGGCTGGAAGCCCGAGACGGACGACGAGCGCTACGCGACCGGCGTCCTGATCGGTTCCGGCATCGGCGGCCTGCAGGGCATCGAGGAGGCGTCCCACGTCCTTCGCGACAAGGGTCCGCGCCGCCTGTCGCCGTTCTTCATCCCCGGCCGCCTGATCAACCTGGCCTCCGGCCATGTCTCGATCAAGCATGGCCTGAAAGGACCGAACCACGCGGTCGTCACGGCCTGCTCCACCGGCGCGCACGCCATCGGCGACGCCGCTCGGCTGATCGCGCTGGGCGACGCCGACGTGATGGTGGCGGGCGGCACGGAGTCGCCGGTTTGCCGCCTCGCGGTCGCCGGCTTCGCCGCGTGCCGGGCGCTCTCCACCGGCTTCAACGACGAGCCGGAACGCGGCTCCCGGCCCTACGACCGCGCCCGCGACGGCTTCGTCATGGGCGAGGGCGCCGGCGTCGTCGTGCTCGAGGAGTTCGAGCACGCCAAGGCGCGCGGGGCCAAGATCTACGGCGAAGTCGTCGGCTACGGCCTGTCCGGCGACGCCTACCACATCACCTCGCCGTCGCTCGACGGCGACGGCGCCTATCGCTGCATGACGGCCGCGCTGAAGCGCGCCGGCGTCTCGCCGGGCGAGGTTGACTACATCAACGCCCACGGCACCTCGACGCCGCTCGGCGACGAGATCGAGCTCGGGGCCGTCACCCGGCTCGTCGGCAACGCCGCGTCCGAGATGACGATGTCCTCGACCAAATCCGCGATCGGGCACCTGCTCGGCGCCGCAGGTTCGGTCGAGGCGATCTTCTCGCTGCTGGCGATCCGCGACCAGATCGCGCCGCCGACGCTCAATCTCGAAGACCCTTCGGTGGAAACCGCGATCGATCTCGTTCCGAAGACGGCGAAGCCGTTGCCGATCGAGGTGGCGCTCTCGAACTCGTTCGGGTTTGGCGGCACCAACGCGTCGCTGGTGTTCCGCCGCCATCACGCCTGAGCAGCGGGCGAGATTCGCCACATTCGCGCCTAGAGTGGCGTTGAACGGACGACTCACGGCGGCGCGCAAGCCGCCCGCAAGGCCTGGAGGGCCGCGTTGACCGACGAGGGCACGGCTTCCGAGAACAAGCGTCCCGTCCCGGTCACGCCCGTGACCCCGACGTCGCAGCCGAGGACCGCGGCGCCGAAGCCGGCCCCGCCCGTCGCGGGGCAGGCCGAGGCGACGCCGGCGGACCGCCGGGTGGCCTCTAAGGGCCCCGAGACCCCGCCGCCTCCGCCCCCTGCGAAGAAGCGCGCGCGCCGACGGCACGGCGCCGTGGTCGGCTATCTCAGCGGCATATTCACCTTCCTCAGCCTCGTCGCGCTCGCGGCCGCCGGCGCGTTCTACTACGGCAAGGTGACCTTCGATCAGCCAGGACCGCTGGCGCAGGAAACCTCGATCCTGATACCGCGCAACCAAGGCGTCTCCGAGATCTCGGACCAGCTCGCGCGCGCCGGGGTGATCGACCACCCCAAGGTGTTCGAGATCGGCGTCCGGCTCTACCGCAACAACGACAAGCTGCGCTACGGCGAGTATGGCTTTCCCGCCGGCGTCTCCATGCGCGAGGCGATGGAGATCCTGGTCTCCGGCAAGGCGATCGAGCACGCGCTGACGATCCCGGAAGGCCTCACCAGCCTGCAGATCGTCGAGCGCCTGCGCGAGGCGCCGCTGCTGACGGGCGACGTCCGCGAAATTCCCCCGGAGGGCTCGCTGCTGCCGGAGACCTACCGCTACACCCGCGGCATGTCCCGCGTGCAGCTCGTCTCCCGCATGCAGCAAGAGCAGAAGGATCTGCTGGAGCGCGTGTGGCGCGAGCGCGACCCCGCCGTGCCCGTCAAGACGCCGGCGGACCTCGTCACGCTGGCCTCGCTGGTCGAGCGCGAGACCGGCGTCGCCGAAGAGCGCGCGCGGGTCGCCGCCGTGTTCGTCAACCGGCTGACCAAGGGCATGCGGCTCCAGTCCGACCCCACGATCGTCTATGGCCTCGTCGGCGGCCGGGCCACGCTCGGGCGCAGCCTCACGCGCACCGACATCCAGTCGCGCACGCCGTACAACACCTATGTGATCACCGGGCTGCCCGCGGGTCCGATCGCGAACCCCGGGCGTCAGGCCCTCGAAGCGGCGGCGCAGCCGGCCAAGACCGGCGAGCTCTACTTCGTCGCCGACGGGACCGGCGGCCACGCCTTCGGCAAGACCCTGCTCGAGCACAACCGCAACGTCCAGAAATGGCGCCAGATCGAGCGCACGCGCGGCGCGCCCGCCGACCGCGTGGCGCCCGACGACGCGGCCCCGGAGCCTGACGACGCGGCGGCCGAGACCCCGCCCTCGGGCGCCGCTCCGGCGTCCTCGACGCCCCCCGCCAGACCGGAGCGGCGCCGCGGCGGCTGAGGCCGGCCCGGTCGCCGCCGCACGATCGACATCTGCGGCGTGAACGGGTTCGACCGGGCGCCGCGAGCCTGGAGAACGATCCATGCCCCTCGCCAGCATGACAGGCTTCGCGCGCCTCGCCGGAAGCCGCGGCGACCTGAGCTGGACCTGGGAGATCCGCAGCGTCAACGCCAAAGGGCTCGACCTGCGGCTGCGGACCCCGCCGGGCTTCGACGCGATCGAACCGGCCGCGCGGCAGGCGGCAGGCGCCCGGCTCCATCGCGGGACGGTGCATGCGACCCTGACGGTCGACCGACCCACGCGGACGGGCGTCGCGCGCGTGAACGAAGAGGCGCTGGCGGCCGTCGTCGCGGCGGCGCGGGCGATCGCGGAACGGCTGCCCGACGCCGGACCCGTGTCCATCGACGGACTGCTCGCCCAGCGCGGCGTGGTGGAGTTCGTCGAACCCGAAGACGACCTCGAGGAGCGCGCCGCGCTGGAGGCGGCGGTGCTCGCGGATTTCTCGGTCGCGCTCGACGCCCTGGTGGCGGCGCGCGCAGGCGAAGGCGCGGCGCTGGAGTCGATCCTCGCCGAGCGCCTCGCGACCATCGAGACGCTGACCGCCGACGCCGACGCCTGCCCGGCGCGGCGGCCCGAGGCGGTGGCGAAGAAGCTCGCCGATCAGGTCAAGGCGCTCGTCGGGACCGGGGTCGCGCTCGATCCCGACCGGCTGCACCAGGAGGCCGCGCTGATCGCGACCCGCGCCGACGTACGGGAGGAGATCGACCGGCTCGTCGCCCATGTCGCGGCCGCCCGCCAGCTCCTCGGCGAGGGCGTCGCGGTCGGTCGGCGGCTCGATTTCCTGGCGCAGGAGTTCGGTCGCGAGTCGAACACGCTGTCGGCCAAGTCCAACGACCGCAGCCTCACGGCGATCGGTCTCGAGCTCAAGGCCGTCGTGGAGCAGTTCCGCGAGCAGGTCCAGAACGTGGAGTGACCGACATGGCGCCTTTGGAGACCGGCCCCGCGCGCCGTGGAGTCCTGCTGATCCTGTCCTCTCCTTCCGGGGCCGGCAAGTCGACGCTCACCCGCGCGCTGCTCGACACCGACAAGGAGATCACGCTTTCCATCTCCGCCACGACACGGCCCAAGCGCGCGAGCGAGGCCGACGGCGTGCACTACCATTTCATCCGCCAGCGCGAGTTTGAGGCGATGCGCGACGAGGGCGAGTTGCTGGAGTGGGCCGAAGTCCACGGCAACTTCTACGGCACCCCGCGCGCGCCGGTGGAGGCCGCGCTGACCGAAGGGCGCGACGTGCTGTTCGACATCGACTGGCAGGGCGCCCAGCAGATCTGCGGCGCGATGCGCAGCGACGTGGCGACCGTGTTCGTGCTGCCGCCCTCCGCCAAGGAGCTCCGCTCGCGGCTCGAACGGCGCGCCGAGGACTCCGCGGAGGTGATCGACCGCCGCCTGCGCAACGCCGCCGTCGAGATCAACCATGTCGGCGAGTACGACTACGTGGTCGTGAACGCGGATTTCGAGGACTGCCTCAACAGGGTGCGCGCCATCCTTCAGGCCGAACGCATCCGCCGCGTCCGGCAGCCCCGGCTGATGGAAGAGGCGGCGCGGCTCGTGAACGACCTCGCCGCCGTCTGACCGACGCGGAAGAGACCGCGCGGTCCACTGGCGGCCGCCAGACCGTAAGACCTTTCTAAAGTCTAAGCGTCCGCCTGCTGTTCTTGCTTGGAATTCAGCCATAGTGCCCTCCGCATGACATGTCGGGGGACGTAGAATGTGCATTCGGGGAATTCTTCTGTTCGCGATCGTGGCGGCCGCCGCGGTCTTCCAGGCGCCGTCGGCCTTCGCGCAGGCGACGCGCACCTGGGTCTCCGGCGTCGGCGACGACGTCAATCCGTGCAGCCGCACGGCGCCGTGCAAGACCTTCGCAGGCGCGATCTCCAAAACGGCGGCGGGCGGCGAGATCAACACGCTCGATCCCGGCGGCTTCGGCGCCGTGACGATCACCAAGTCGATCAGCATCGTCTCGGTCCACAACGCCGGCGTTTTGCTGGCGGCCGGGAACGGGGTCACGGTCAACGCTCCCGCGGGATCGGAAGTCCTGCTCGAGGGGCTCGACATTGAAGGATTGGCCAACACGGCGAGCCCGGCCGGCGTCAACGGCGTGCGGATGATCGGAAGCGGCAGGCTCACGATCCGCAAATGCGCGATCCGGAACTTCAGCGACAACGCCGTCTTCGCGTCGGGCCTCGACGGAGCGCGCGTGGTGATCGACGAGTCGTTCCTGACGGGCAGCGCGGACGGCGTTCGGGTCGCCGCTGCGGCGGGGACCAATCAGGTCGCCGTGTCCCGGAGCCTGATCGAAGGCAACATTCGAGGCGTCACCGCGGTCGGCGACGGAAACGAGGTGACGCTGGCCGACAACATCCTTCGCAATGGGACCGACCTCGTCGTGAAGAGCGGCGCGACGGCCGTCTCATTCGGCGGCAACGTCATCGCGAGCGGCGCTCCCACGCAGACCGTCGCGCGCAAGTAACGCCGCCCGAACGCGCAAAGCCGCGATCGGCGGAACGAAACGGCGGGCCGGTGGTCCGCCGCAGTCGTTTCGGCCTCGAAAACGCACGAGCGCCGCTTGGTCTGGGCGCCGCAGACCCTTCCGCCGCCGCCCTCGTCACGTTATAAGCCCGCGCGTTTTCCGCAGTTTCTCGCGCGGCGGGCGGCCGGTTTCAGGCCGGGCTTGCGCGCATCCTTCCAGACCACGAGGCGATCCAATGGCTCTCGAGCGCACCTTCTCCATCATCAAGCCCGACGCGACCCGCCGCAACATCACTGGCAAGGTGCTGTCCTACATCGAGGCCGCGGGCCTGCGCGTCGTCGCCCAGAAGCGCCTGCAGCTCACCAAGGAGCAGGCCGAAGGCTTCTACGCGGTCCACAAGGAGCGGCCGTTCTTCAACGACCTCGTCAGCTTCATGATCTCCGGCCCGGTGGTGGTGCAGGTCCTCGAAGGCGAGAACGCCGTCGCGAAGTACCGCGACGTGATGGGCGCGACCAACCCCGCGAACGCCGCCGAGGGCACGATCCGCAAGGACCTCGCCGAGTCGATCGAGGCCAACTCGGTGCATGGCTCCGACGCGCCGGAGACCGCGAAGGAGGAGATCGCCTACTTCTTCAAGGACGAAGAAATCGTCGGCTGAGCCGACTTTCATCTTCCAGAATACGGCATGCCACGACTGGCGGCCGTGCGACCGGCGTGCGACAAAACGCGCCGGTCGTTTCTTTTGAGAGGCAGACGATGAATCTCGGCTCGGTGGACTGGCTCGCGCTGGGCGAGATCATCTGGATCAACGCCCTCCTGTCCGGCGACAACGCGGTCGTGATCGCCATGGCCTGCCGCGGGCTGCCGGGCGGCCAGCGCAAGATGGGGATGATCCTCGGGGCCGGCGTCGCGATCGCGCTCCGCATCCTGTTCACGGTCATCATCGTGGCGCTGCTCGGGGTGCCGTACCTCAAGATCGTCGGCGCGCTCGCACTGCTCTACATCGCGGTGGATCTGCTGACGCCCAACGACGAGGCCGAGGGCGACGTGAAGACGTCGGAGAGCCTGCTGCGCGCAGTCGGCACGATCGCTGTCGCAGATGTGGTCATGAGTCTCGATAATGTGATCGCGATCGCGGGCGTCGCCGGCGATCACTTCGGGCTTCTCATCGCCGGTCTTGTTATCTCGGTGCCGATGATCGTCGCCGGCAGCGCCGTCATCCTCGCGGTCATGGACCGGTTCCCGCTGATCGTGTGGGCCGGCGCCGCGCTTCTCGGCTTCGTCGCCGGCGAGATGCTGGTGGACGACGTCGCGTTGGTCGACCGTTTCGGCGGCGAGTACGTCCACAGCTGGGAGACGACGGCCGCCGTCACCTTGGCGGTCGTGGTGGTGGCGGTCGGATGGCTCGTCCGGCGGGCGAAGACCCGCAATGGCCGTCAGAGCGCGACGTCCTGAGGGACGCCGCGACAGGGGCGTGACCCGGAGGGGCCGCGCTCCGGGCTCGCCTTGAACGTCAAACGTGCGCCGCGAACGTGCGGCTTAGGGGGATGCGTATGGAATTCAATTTCGCGTTCGATCAGCCGACGTTCTGGATCTCGCTGCTGCAGATCATCTGGATCGATCTGCTGCTGTCGGGCGACAACGCGGTCGTCATCGCGCTCGCCTGCCGCAAGCTCCCGGCCGACCAACGCAAGCTCGGCATCCTGCTCGGCGCCGGCGCCGCGGTTGGATTGCGCATCATCTTCGCCTTCTTCATCACCTTCCTGCTGGGCGTGCCCTTCCTGAAGGTGGCGGGCGGCCTGCTGCTGTTCTGGATCGCGATCAAGCTCGCGACCGACGAGCAGGAGGATCACGCGGACGTCGAAGCGAGCGCCAACCTCTGGGGCGCGGTGCGCACCATCGCGATCGCCGACGCCGTGATGAGCCTCGACAACGTGGTCGCGATCGCCGCGGCGGCGAAGGGACATCCCGAGCTCTTCATCTTCGGCCTGCTGCTGACGATTCCGCTGATCATCGCGGGCTCGACCCTGCTCAGCGCCATTCTGCAGAAGTTCCCGATCCTGGTGTGGATCGGCGCGGCCCTGCTGGGCTGGATCGCCGGCGAGATGATCCTGGGCGACGTCGTCGTCATCAACTGGCTGAAGGGCTTCGACCCGTCGCTGCTGGTGCCCGATCCGGAACAGGACATTGGCGTCACGGCGGTGAAGTGGCTGCACTACGCCGCGGCCGCGGCCGGCGCGATCCTCGTGCTCGCCGTCGCCTTCGTGATCAAGCGCCGCCGTCACGCGACGGTGGAAGGCACGATCAAGGACGCCTCGTAGGGCCGGGCGCGAGGAGCCTCCGGGCTCCTCGCACTTTCCCCAACAGGTGAACCAGAGACGAGAACGGCCGGCGCTCACGCGCCGGCCGTTCTGCTTCGTACAGATGTCTGGGGCTATGCCGCGTGAGGCGCCGCTCGCTAGCGCCGAGATCGCTCTAAGACCCTCAGGGCCAGATCAGGGCCGTCGCGTTGGCGTCGTCCCCGGCGTCGACCCTCACGCGGTCGCCGTCGAGCCGGACGCGGCCCTGGGCCCAGAGCTTCAGCGCCCGGACGTAGAGCAGATGCTCCGCGGCGAGCACCCGGGCCGCAAGCGCGTCCTCGTCGTCCCCGTCGAGCACGGGCACCGCCGCCTGGGCGATGATCGGGCCGGAGTCCATCTCGGGCGTCACCACGTGCACGGTGCAGCCGTGGAGCTTCACCCCGGCGGCGAGCGCGCGGGCGTGGGTGTCGAGCCCCTTGAAGCTCGGCAGCAGGGCCGGGTGAATGTTGATCAGCCGTCCCGCCCAGCCCGCGATGAAGCCGTCGGTCAGGATGCGCATGAAGCCGGCGAGGCAGACGAGGTCCGGCGCGACCTCCCGCAGCGCGGCGTCGAGCGCGGCGTCGAAGGTCGCGCGGTCCGCGTAGGCCTTGTGATCGACGACCGCGGTCGCGATGCCGGCGCGCGCGGCGACCGCCAACGCTCCGGCGTTCGGACGGTTCGAGATCACGGCCACGACCTCAGCCGGAAATTCCGGCTCCGCGGCGGCGTCGATCAGGGCCGCCATGTTGGAGCCGCGGCCGGAGACCAGGACCGCGACGCGCAGCCGGCTCATGGCGTCGGCGCGTGCAACGCGAGCGCGCCGGTGAAGCGCACCGGATCGTCGGCGCGGGAGATCGTCACGATCTCGCCGATGCGGACCGGCGCTTCGCCTTCGGCCTTCAGCGCGGCCTCCACCGAAGCCGCCTCGTCGGCGCCGACAACGACGACCATGCCGACGCCGCAGTTGAACGTCCGCAGCATCTCGGGCTCGGCCACGCCGCCCGCGCTCGCGAGCCAGCTGAAGACCGGCGGGACCGCGATCGCCGAGAGGTCGATCTCGGCGCCCAGCCCATCCGGGAGCACGCGCGGAAGGTTGTCCGGCAGTCCGCCGCCGGTGATGTGCGCGAGCGCCTTGACGGCGTGGCCGGCCTTCAGGGCGGCGATCAGCGGGCGGACGTAGAGCTTGGTGGGCGTGAGCAGTGCGCGGCCGAGCGTCGTCTCGGGCGCGAACGGCGCCGGCGTGTCGAGGCCGAGCCCCGATTTCGCCACGATGCGGCGGACCAGCGAGTAACCGTTGGAGTGGACGCCGGAAGAGCCGAGGCCGAGCAGCACGTCGCCCGCCGTCACGTCGCGGCGCGGCAGCAGCTTGCCGCGCTCGGCCGCGCCCACGGCGAAGCCCGCGAGGTCGTAGTCGCCGTCGGCGTACATGCCCGGCATCTCGGCGGTCTCGCCGCCGACGAGCGCGCAGCCCGCCTCGATGCAGCCGGTGGCGATGCCCTTGACCACCTCGTAGGCCGTGTCGCCCGAGAGCTTGCCGCAGGCGAAGTAGTCCAGGAAGAACAGCGGTTCGGCGCCCTGGACCACCACGTCGTTGACCGACATGGCGACGAGGTCGATGCCGATGGTGTCGTGCAGGCCGGTCTCGATCGCGATCTTGAGCTTGGTGCCGACGCCGTCGTTGGCCGCGACCAGGATCGGGTCGACGTAGCCTGCGGCCTTCAGGTCGAACAGGCCGCCGAAGCCGCCGATCTCCGCGTCCGCTCCGGACCGCCGGGTCGCGCGCACGAGCGCCTTCAGCCGCTCCACCAGCGCGTTGCCGGCGTCGATGTCGACGCCCGCGTCCGCATAGGTCAGGCCGCCGCCGGTTTTCGTGCTCTCGGCCATGGATCTCAGCTCCGCGTCGCTTTGGGTCGACCCCTTAGACCGACGCCGGAATGCGCGCAACCGCGGGTCTGCTGGGACGGCGCCCAGTGGGCGTCTTGACCCTCGGGGCGGCGGGAGCATATTTCGCGACTGCGAAGGCGTTTCTGCGGGCGCGCAAACGCAAAGCCGGGCCCGACGCGGCCCTGGCCCCGGGGCCGTCAGCGAAAGTCGATCAATGACGTTGCAACGGCAGCTTCTGTTCTGGCTGGGGGCGCTCGCCGTCCTGGCGATTTTCCTGCTTCTGTTCTCCGGCATCCTCCTGCCCTTCGTGGCCGGCCTCGCGCTGGCCTATCTGCTCGATCCGATCGCGGACCGGCTGGAGCGGCTCGGCCTGCCCCGCATCGCCGCGACCGTGGTCATCCTGGCCTCGGTGCTGGTGCTGTTCGTCGCGGTCATCATGCTGGTCGCGCCGCTGCTGGGATCGCAGCTCGCGAGCTTCATCGAGCGCCTGCCGCAGACGGTGCAGAAGCTTCAGGAGCTGGTGTCGAGCCAGCCCTGGGTGGAGCGCATGGTGGGGCAGGGGATGGGCCAGTTGCGATCTTCGTTCGGCTCGTTCGTCAGCCAGGGCGTCAACTGGGCGACGTCGTTCCTCGCCTCGCTCTGGACCGGCGGCCAGGCGCTGATGTCGATCCTGAGCCTTCTCGTGGTCACCCCCGTCGTCGCCTTCTACATGCTCATCGACTGGGACCGCATGGTGGAGACGGTCGACAGCTGGACGCCGCTGCGGCACCGCGAGACGATCCGCCGGCTGGCGCGCGACATCGACGGCGGCGTCGCCGGCTTCGTGCGCGGCCAGGCGCTGGTGTGCCTGCTGCTCGGGACCTTCTACGCCATCGCCCTCAGCATGGTCGGGCTCAACTTCGGCCTGCTGATCGGCCTCGGCGCCGGTCTGATCGGGTTCATTCCGTACATCGGGTCGATCACCGGCCTGATCGTTTCGGTCACGGTCGCGATCGTCCAGTTCTGGCCGGACTGGACGATGGTCGCGCTCGTGCTCGGCATTTTCGTCTTCGGCCAGTTCGTGGAAGGCAACATCCTCCAGCCCCGCCTCGTCGGTCGATCGGTCGGCCTCCACCCGGTGTGGCTGATGTTCGCCCTCGTCGCCTTCGGCTACCTCTTCGGCTTCGTCGGCTTGCTCGTCGCGGTGCCGCTGGCCGCAGCCGTCGGCGTGCTCGTCCGGTTCGCGCTCGATCGCTACCTCGAAAGCCCGTTCTTTACGGGGGAGGAAGGTCCCGCGGTGCTTCCGGGAGGCCCCTCGGGCGCGAGCCTGTTCGGCCCGAAGTTCACCCCGGCGAAGCCGGCCGAGGCGATCGCGGCTCCGCCGCCCGCGCCCTCCGCGGACGTCGTCTGAGCCGCCGCATGGTTCGCGACGCGCCGCGTCAGATTCCGCTGTCGCTGCCCCACGTGGCGCGGTTCGGCGACGAGGATTTCCTTGTCGCCCCGCCGAACGCCGAGGCTCATGCGCTGGTGACGGGATGGCCGCGCTGGCCGGACCGGCTGCTGCTGCTCGTCGGCGGCCCCGGGGCCGGCAAGAGCCATCTCGGCGCGATCTGGGCGCGGGCGAGCGGCGCCGCGGTCACGCTGACGCCGGACGAAGCGATCGCCGCGCTCCGCTCGGGCGGGGACGAGCCGCGGGTGTTGCTCGACGGCGCCGAGGGCGCCGACGAAAACGCGCTGTTCCACGCCCTCAACCTCGCGCGGGAGCGCCGGGCGCACCTCCTCGTCACGGCGCGACGCGTCCCGACCGCGCTTTGGCCGAGGCTGCCGGACCTCGCCTCCCGCCTGCGCGCTCTGCCCGTCGCGCGGCTGCAGGTGCCGGACGACGCCACCATGAAGGCGGTGCTTGTGAAGCTGATCGACGATCGTCAGCTTGTAGTCGAGGCGGATGTGGTCGAATACGTCGCGCGCCATGCCGAGCGGTCGCTCGGCGCGCTCAGCGACCTCGTCGACGCCCTCGATCGGGAATCGCTCGCGCGGAGCAGGCCGGTCGGCCGGGGCCTCGCCGCGGACGTCCTCGCCCGCATGAGGCACCAGGAAGACTGAAGATGGACGTCGCCAAACCGTCACCCGTTCGTCGTATCCAACCGCGCCGCGCCCGGAAGCCTGCGCCTCCGCCGGCCGCGCCGACACCGACGGAGACTGAGCCGATGGCCGAGATCGCAAGCGTGCCGCCCCGGGCCGCAATCGCCGAAGCCAAGCTGGAGTCGGCGCCCGAGCCGGCCGCCTCGGATCGCCAGGGCGATCCCTCGCGCTTCGTGAATCGCGAGATCTCCTGGATCTGGTTCAACCGCCGCGTGCTGGAGGAGGCGTCGAACGCCTCGCATCCGCTGCTCGAGCAGCTCCGCTTCCTTTCGATCTCCGCGAACAACCTCGACGAGTTCTTCATGGTCCGCGTCGCCGGCCTCCGCGGCCAGCTTCGCTCGGGCCTGGTCGAGACCAGCCCCGACGGCCTGTCGGCGGCGGAGCAGCTGGTGAAGATCGGCGAGGTCGTTTCCTCGCTCGCCCGCGACCAGCAGATCCGCTGGCTGGAGCTTCGGACCCAGCTGGAGGCCTCCGGCATCTTTCTGCTCGAGGCCTCGGCGCTGTCGCGGACGGAGCGGGTCTGGATCGAGGACTACTTCCTCAACTACGTCTTCCCGGTCCTGACCCCGCTCGCGGTCGACCCGGCGCATCCCTTCCCGTTCATTCCCAACCTCGGCCTCACCATCGCGCTGCAGCTCGCCCGCCAGCGCGACGCCCGGCCGCTGAACGCCCTGATCCGCATCCCCGCGCGAATCGACCGCGCCATCCGCCTCCCGGAGAGTGAGCCCGGCGTCACCCGGTTCATCGGGCTGGAGCAGGTGATCGGCCTGTTCATCGGGCGCCTGTTCCCGGGCTACGAGGTCAAGGCGCAGGCCGGCTTCCGGGTGATCCGCGACAGCGATCTCGAAGTGGAGGAGGAGGCGGAGGACCTCGTCCGGCTGTTCGAGAGCGCGCTGAAGCAGCGCCGGCGTGGGTCCGTGATCCGGCTGGAGATCGAGAACACCATGCCGCCGGAGCTGCGGGCCTTCGTGGTGGCCGCGCTCGGCGTGTCCGACGACGAGGTGTTTGTCGTCGATGGGGTGCTGGCGCTGGGGGACCTCAGCCAGATCGTCTCGATCGATCGGCCCGACCTCAAGTTCAAGGCCTACAACCCGCGCTTCCCCGAGCGCGTCCGCGACGCCGGCGGCGATTGCTTCGCCGCGATCCGCGAGAAGGACATCGTCGTCCACCACCCCTACGAGAGCTTCGACGTGGTGGTGCAGTTCCTGAACCAGGCGGCGCGCGACCCGAACGTGGTGGCGATCAAGCAGACGCTCTACCGCACCTCGTCCGACAGCCCGATCGTCAAGGCGCTCGCGGAGGCGGCCGAAGCCGGCAAGGTCGTCACGGCGCTGGTGGAGCTGAAGGCCCGCTTCGACGAGGAGGCCAACATCCGCTGGTCGCGCGATCTGGAGCGCGCCGGCGTGCAGGTCGTTTTCGGCTTCATCGAGCTGAAGACGCACTCCAAGCTGTCGCTGGTGGTGCGCCGCGAGGGCGGCGGGCTCACGACCTACTGCCACGTGGGCACGGGCAACTACCACCCGATCACCGCGCGCATCTACACCGACCTGTCGTTCTTCACGGCCGATCCGGTGATCGGACGCGACGTCGGGCGGCTGTTCAATTTCATCACGGGCTACGCCGAGCCCGCGGAGCTCGAGCGCATGGCGGCCTCGCCGCACACCCTGCGCAAGCGCTTCCTCGGCCACGTCAAGGAGGAGATCGCCCATGCGAAGGCGGGCCGTCCCGCCGCGATCTGGGTGAAGTGCAACAGTCTCGTCGACCCGGAGATCATCGACGCGCTCTACGACGCGAGCCGCGCCGGCGTGCAGGTCGACTGCGTGGTCCGCGGCATGTGCTCGCTGAGGCCTGGCGTCCCGGGGCTGTCCGAGAACATTCGGGTGAAGTCGATCGTCGGCCGGTTCCTCGAACACAGCCGCATCTACGCCTTCGGCGCCGGCTTCGGCTTGCCGTCGCCTCAGGCGCACGTCTACATCTCCTCGGCCGACCTGATGCAGCGCAACCTCGACCGCCGCGTCGAAGCCATGCTGCCGATCCTCAATCCGACCGTGCACGAGCAGGTGCTCGACCAGATCATGGTCGCGAACCTCAAGGACAACCAACAGAGCTGGGCGCTGTTGCCGGACGGGACGTCGCGCCGCATCGTGCCCGTGGAGGGCGAAGAGCCCT
Source organism: Methylopila sp. 73B (assembly GCF_000526315.1). Lineage (NCBI taxonomy): Bacteria > Pseudomonadati > Pseudomonadota > Alphaproteobacteria > Hyphomicrobiales > Methylopilaceae > Methylopila > Methylopila sp. 73B. The sequence continues at coordinate 1,074,035 of NZ_JAFV01000001.1, forward strand.
TCAACGCGCACCAATACTTCATGACCAATCCGAGCCTTTCGGGACGAGGGAAATCCGTGAAGACAAGCTCACCGAGACGGTTGGCCAAGCGTGGCTGAGGCTTCGCTCGCCCCGACGGACGTCGTCGACGCCGGACGCAAGGCTCCGGCCCCCAAGCGCGCCCTGCCGCCGGGGCGTCTGCCGTGCGGCGCGCCGGTGGCGATCATCGACATCGGATCGAACTCGGTCCGTCTTGTGGTCTACGAGGGCCTCACCCGCGCCCCGACCGCTCTGTTCAACGAGAAGGAGCTGTGCGCGCTCGGCCGCTCCGTCGCGGTCACCGGCAAGCTGTCGGACGCCAGCATGGCGAAAGCGCTGGCGGCCCTGAGGCGGTTTCGCGCGCTGAGCGACGGCATGGGCGTCGAGCGGCTCTACGTGTTGGCGACCGCCGCCGCGCGCGACGCCGAGAACGGCGCGGCCTTCATCGCCGAAGCCGAAAACATTTGCGGCGTGAAGGTCGGCTTGCTGTCGGGCAAGCGCGAGGCGGAGCTGTCGGCGCTCGGCGTCGTCTCCGGCGTCTACCGGCCGAACGGCGTGGTGGGCGACCTCGGCGGCGGCAGCCTGGAGCTCGTCAACATCTCCAAGACGAAGGTCGGCGAGGGCTCCACCCACCCGCTCGGCGGCCTGCGGCTGCAGGACGCCTCCGAGCGCTCGATCAAGAAGGCCGACCGGCTGGTCCGCGACGCGCTCGAAGGCGTCGCGGCGCTCGGTAAGCTGAAAGGCCGGACGTTCTACGCCGTCGGCGGCACCTGGCGCGCGCTCGCCCACATGCACATGGTGCAGAAGAACTACCCGCTGCACGTCCTCCACGGCTACACCATCCCGGCCAAGGAGGCGTTGGAGTTCTGCCGCCTCGTGCGCCGCGTCGATCCCGAGACGCTGCCGGGCGTCTCGACCGTATCGTCCGAGCGTCGCCCGCTGCTCGCCTATGGCGCGCTGGTGCTCGAGCACATCATCCGTATCGGCAAGCCGAACGAGGTCATCATGTCCGCGCTCGGCGTCCGCGAAGGGCTGCTGTTCGAGCTGCTGGACGACGACGGCCGGCGCCAGGATCCACTGATCAGCACCGCGGTCGATCTTGGGTATCTCCGCTCGCGCGCGCCCCGGCACGGGTTCGATCTGGTGGACTGGACCGACCGCCTGTTCCGCAGCGTGGATCTCGACGAGGAGGCCGAGGAGAAGCGCTGGCGGCACGCCGCCTGCCATCTCGCCGACATCGCCTGGCGCGCGCATCCCGACTATCGCGGCCAGCAGAGCCTCGAGACCATCGCCCATGCCGCGCTGACGGGGCTTGACCATCCCGGCCGCGCCTTCATCGCGCTGGCGGTCTACTACCGCCACATGGGCCTGCTCGATGACGAGTCGAGCCCGCGCATCCGCGAGATCGCCTCCACGCGCATCCTCGACCGGGCCCGCATCCTCGGCGGCGCGATGCGGGTGGGCTACCTCGTGTCGGCCTCGGTGCCGGACGTGCTGCCCCGCGCCCCGCTCACCATGCGCAAGGGCGTCCTTACGCTCCGGCTGCCGGCTGAACTCGGCGACCTTGCCAGCGACCGCCTGCGGAACCGCCTGGCCAAGCTCGGCAAGATGCTGGGACGGCCGACCGCGATCATCGAGATCTGAACCGCTATCCCATTCGTGTCCCGGCCTTGAGCCGGGACCAGGCCGGTCAGTCGGCGACGACGGGCGCGCTCGCCGGCTCGGCGGCGCGTTCGCCCCGGCCGCCGCGGCGGCGGCGGGGCTGCGGGGCGGGCAAGGGACCATCCTCCGCCGGATCGCGCGCGAGCGTCACCACGCGTCCGCGCTCGACCGCGAGCGCAAGCTCGCCGGCCTTCAGCTGGAGGGCCTTTTCGCCGAACAGCTCGCGACGCCAGCCGTGCAGGGCCGGCACCTCCGCCGCGTCGTCGGCGGCGATACGCTCGAGGTCGTCGCTGTTCGCGATGATCTTGGCGGCGACCGCGTTCTGCTCCGCGATCATGCGAAGCAGAACCTTCAGCAGCTCGACGGTCGCAGGGTTCGCGCCCGCCGCGCCGCGGTCGCGATCGATCTCCGGCAGGCTTGCGGGATCGAGCGCGAGCCCGCGCGCGACCGCCTCCAGAATTTCTTGGCCGGCTCGGGAACGTTCGTAGCCGCGCGGAAAGGTGCGCAGGCCGCCCAGCGCGTCGGCGGTCTTGGGCGCGCGGGTTGCGACCTCGAGCAGGGCGTCGTCCTTCAGCACCCGGGAGCGCGGGACGTCGCGGCCCTGCGCCTCCCGCTCGCGCCAAGCTGCGACCTCCATCAGCACGGCGAGGTCGCGCGGCTTCTTCACGCGCGACCGAAACCGCTGCCACGCCTCGTCCGGCTCGGCGCGGTAGGTCGCGGGGGAGGTGAGCACCTCCATCTCCTCGACCAGCCACTCCGTCCGGCCGCGTTTCACGAGATCGGCCGAGAGCTTGGCGTAGACCGTGCGGAGGTGCGTGACGTCGGCGATGGCGTAGGTGATCTGGTCGTCCGACAGCGGGCGACGGCTCCAGTCTGTGAAGCGCGAGGACTTGTCGAGCGTCACGCCGGTCGTCCGCTGCACCAGCTGGTCGTAGGACACGCTGTCGCCGAAGCCCAGCACCATGGCGGCGATCTGGGTGTCGAACACCGGGTGCGGCACGAGCCCGGCGAGATGATGGAAGATCTCGATGTCTTGCCGCCCGGCGTGGAACACCTTCAGCACGCTCTCGTTCGCCATCAGGTCGAACAGCGGCTGGAGGTCGAGGTCCGGCGCGAGCGCGTCGACCACGACTGGGCCTTCCGCGTCGGCGAGCTGCACGACGCAGAGTTTCGGCCAGAAGGTGGTTTCGCGCAGGAACTCGGTGTCGACCGTCACGAAAGGGGAGCGGGCGAAGCGGGCGCAGGCGGCGGCGAGGTCGGCGGTTGCAGTGATCATCATGTCGTCTTCGCATATAGCGGAGTCGATCGCCGGTGTCTCCGTGCTCGCGCCGACATCCTTGACAACATCGCCGCCTGCATGCCGTGGTCCCGCGGCTTTTCCGGCTGCGCGCCGAACGACCCGGGACGACATCACGATGCACCGCTACCGCACCCAAACCTGCGGCGAACTCCGCTCCGACCATGTCGGCGAGACCGTTCGCCTGTCCGGCTGGGTTCATCGCGTCCGCGACCACGGCGGCGTGCTGTTCATCGACCTGCGCGACCATTACGGCCTGACGCAGGTTGTCGTTGATCCCGACAGCGCGGCGTTCAAGCTCGCCGAGACCGTGCGCTCGGAATGGGTGATCCGCATCGACGGCGCGGTGCGCACCCGCCCCGCCGGCACCGAGAACGCCGAACTGCCGACCGGTCAGGTCGAGATCTACGCGAAGGAGATCGAGGTTCTGGGGCCCGCGGCCGAGCTGCCGCTGCCGGTGTTCGGCGACCAGGACTATCCGGAGGAGACGCGTCTCCGCTACCGCTTCCTCGATCTGCGCCGCGAGAAGCTGCACCGGAACATCATGACCCGCGGCGCGATCATCGACGCCATGCGGGCGAAGATGAAGGGGCAGGGCTTCTTCGAGTTCCAGACCCCGATCCTGACGGCGTCGAGCCCCGAAGGCGCGCGCGACTTCCTCGTGCCGAGCCGGATCCACCCCGGCACGTTCTACGCGCTGCCGCAGGCGCCGCAGCAGTACAAGCAGCTGATCATGATGAGCGGCTTCGACCGCTACTTCCAGATCGCGCCCTGCTTCCGCGACGAGGACCCGCGCGCCGACCGCCTGCCCGGCGAGTTCTACCAGCTCGACCTCGAGATGAGCTTCGTCGAGCAGGAGGACGTGTTCGCGGCCGTGGAGCCGGTGATCACCGGCGTGTTCGAGGACTTCGCCAACGGCAAGCCGGTGACGAAGAACTGGCCGCGCATCCCCTACGCCGAGTCTCTCGCCAAGTACGGCACCGACAAGCCGGACCTGCGCAACCCGCTCGTCATGCAGGACGTGTCGGAGCACTTCCGCGGATCGGGCTTCAAGGTCTTCGCGCGCATGCTGGAGACCGAGACCAACCGCGTGTGGGCCATTCCCGGCCCCTCGGGGGGCAGCCGCGCGTTCTGCGACCGCATGAACTCGTGGGCCCAGTCGGAAGGCCAGCCCGGCCTCGGCTACGTCATGTGGCGAGAGGGCGGCGAGGGCGCCGGCCCGATCGCGAACAACATCGGTCCGGAGCGCACCGCGGCGATCCGCGAGCAGCTCGGCCTCAAGGAGGGCGACGCCGCCTTCTTCGTGGCGGGCGACCCCGCGACCTTCGTTCGGTTCGCGGGCCTCGCGCGCACCAAGGTCGGCGAGGACCTGAAGCTCGTCGACCACGACCGGTTCGAGCTCGCCTGGATCGTCGACTTCCCGATGTACGAGTGGAACGAAGACGAGAAGAAGGTCGACTTCTCCCACAACCCCTTCTCCATGCCGCAGGGCGGCCTCGACGCGCTCAAGGGGCAGGACCCGCTCACCATCAAGGCGTTCCAGTACGACATCGCCTGCAACGGCTACGAGATCGCCTCCGGGGGCATCCGCAACCACCGCCCGGAGGCGATGGTGAAGGCCTTCGAGATCGCGGGCTACGGCGAGGAGACGGTGGTCGAGCGCTTCGGCGGCATGTACCGCGCGTTCCAGTACGGCGCGCCGCCGCATGGCGGCATGGCGGCCGGCGTGGACCGCATCGTGATGCTGCTCACGGGCTCGACCAACCTGCGCGAGATCTCGATCTTCCCGATGAACCAGCGCGCCGAGGATCTGCTGATGGGCGCGCCGACGCCGGCGACCCCCCAGCAGCTCAAGGAGCTGCACCTTCGCCCGGCGCTGCCGAAGGCGTGACCGCCCCGGTCATCCGTCGCGGGTGACGATCGTCAGGTCGAGCGCCTGGGCGAGGCCGACGGGGCCAAGCCCGATCAGGCCCAGGACCCGAAGCAGGCGCGTGTCGGCGCCCTTCGGGGTAATCGCCACGTCGAGCGCGCCGCCCTTGCGGATGAACAGCCCGAGCGCGCGCCCCGAGGCGTCGGCCGAGGGGCCGAGGATCTCGGCCACCGTCTGCTCGACCTGCTGCGCCAGATCCTCGCGGTAGACGTCGGGCGGGCGCCCGACGCGGTCGGCGGCGTAGGCGAGCGCGGCGGCGAGACCGCCGTGGTCCACGACCTTCAGCGCGAAGGGTTCGACCGTCACCTCGGACAGCTTCTCGATCAATTCGCCGCCGCGCTCCACCGCGACCTTGGGATCGACGTTGACCAGCGAGCCGGTGAGTCTCACGTCGGCGACGCCCGGAGCGTCGTAGGCGAGCTGCTCCAGCTTCAGGATCTGCGTTGTGGCGTCGAGGGAGACGTCGGCGGCGAAGCTCAGGTTAATCTCCTCCACTCCGGCGTCCTGCAGATAGCGCCCGACGCGCCACCGCGGCGGCAAGGGCGCCTGCAGATGCTCGACGGCGAGGCTGATGTGGTTGGGCAGCGCCGCGGCGACGTCGCCGCGTTGACCGGTGCGCAGCTTGCCCGCCCGGACGGCGTAGCCGTTGCGGACGATCTCCACGGTCGCCAGTTCGGCCGAGGCCGCGCGCGGCGTCAGCCCCATCATCTTCTCCGCCGGCGGCGTGCTCGTGAGCAGGATCTTGTCGTCGCCGACCTCCTGGGCGTAGGCGAGCAGCCCGGTGGCGTCGAAATCCGTGACCGCCCCGCTTCCGGCCGCCGCCGAGGCCTCCGTGGTCTCGGCGCGGAAGGCCTCGAACCGCAGCTGGCCGACCCGACCGTCCGCGACGGCCGTGGCCTCGACCAGTCCGGCCGAGGCGCTGCGGGGACCCTCGACGTCGAACGACAGCGTGGCGTCGTTGGCGGCGGCGCGCCCAATCGCGACGGCGCGCACGCTGTCGACGGCCATCAGCATCAGCTGGCGGACCTCGGCGGGCGTCAACGGCTCGTCCGAGCGGGCCTTGTTGGCGAGCTGGTCGATGGCCTGGGTCGGGAAGGCGAGGGGCCGGAGAGCGAGGTCTTCGAGCGTCAGGCGCCCGACGGTCGCGTTCACCAACCCGTAAGAAGCGGTAGGCGCCCGCAGCGAAACGCCCTGGACCTCGGCCCGCGCCACGGCGATCTCGCGCTCGCCCTGGCCGTCGCCGGCCTCGAAGCGCATCAGCGTCGGCAGGCTGACGCCCTCAAGCGTGGCTGCGCCGAGGCTGAGCGCGTTGGTCGCGTCCGCGCTGGCGCCGGGCGGCGGGCGCATCGAAAGCCCGACGCTCTCGATCGTGGCCCGGCTGACGACTCCGTTGGCGGCGGGACCCAGCACGACGTTGCGGATCGTGCGCGTCGCCTTGAGGTCGGCGTTGACGCTTGTCATCTCGGGCACGCGCCCGCTGCGGATCGACACCTGGGCGATCATGTCCGCCTGGGTGCGGGCGGCGCGACCGACGCGGGGCGGGCTGACGAGGCCCTGGGCCGGGCCCTCGTAGCCGGCGACCTCGATCGTCGGGATGGTGAGCGTCTCGTTTGCGAGCGTGACGGAGACGTTCTCGAGGAGGATGGAGTCCGCCACCATGCGGTCCTCCCGGCCGCCCGGGCGCTGGATCGTGACCCGGCCGATCTGGATCTTTGCGCCGTCGGCGCCCGGGGAATCCACCGCGATGTCGGTCACGACGAGCGACTGCCGGAACAGGTCGTAATCGACCGCGCCGCGGCTCGCGACGGCCGTGTTCAGCCGACGGATCCGCTCCAGCGCCCTGTCCACCTCCGAGGCGGCGAAGCGGTTCGCGACCGCAGGCGCCAAAGCGAGACCGATGAACGTCAGGCCAAGCGCGAGCGCGACCCCGATGATTCCATACCGCTTCTTCATGCGCGCGGACGATCTCCCTTTCGACGACGCGCTCGCGCGCCCGACGCTTAGCGCTCGCACGCACGGTCCAGTTCCGTCCTGCGCGCGACGACCGCTCGGCTTGAAAGCCGGCCCCGTTCGCGGGCATGGTGCCGCCGCTCCAACGTCGTCCCAGACCCGAGGCCGCCCCCATGACGCAAACGTTCATCTGCATCCGCTGGGGCAGCATGTACGGGGCGGATTACGTCAACAAGCTCTATGCGATGATCGCGCGCAACACGCGCCGGCCGTTCCGACTGGTTTGCTACACCAACGACGCTGCAGGGTTCCGGCCTGAGGTGGAAAGCTATCCACTGCCGCCGATCGACATGCCGCCGAGCCACATGTGGAAGTCGTGGCGCAAGGTCTCGCTTTGGGCGCGAGAACTCGAAGGGATCTCTGGCCGGGTGCTGTTCCTCGACCTCGACGTCGTGATCACCGGCGACCTCGATCCCTTTTTCGACCACGCGCCCGAGGCGGACTTCATCGTGGCCGAGAACTGGACGCAGATGGGGCAGGGGATCGGCAACACCTCGGTCTACCGGTTCGAGGTCGGGGCCTATTCCGAGATCTACGACGCCTTCATGAAAGATCCGGCGGGTACGATCGCCAGCCACCCGAACAGCCAGACCTACATCTCGCGCACGATCGGCGAGCGGAAGCGTTACTGGCCCGCCCCGTGGTGCGTCAGCTTCAAGCACACCCTGATCCCGAGCTGGCCCCTGAACTTCGTGAAGACGCCCGAGCTGCCTGCGGATGCCAAGGTGATCTGCTTCACCGGCCGCCCCAATCCAGACGAGGCGCGCGACGGTCGTTGGCCCGCCCCGCCGCTCAAGCGGATCTACAAATACGTCCGCCCCACGCCATGGATCGCGGCCAACTGGCGCGAGTGACATGAGCGGGCTGCTCGGGCGCCCCTTGCGCGCGCTCGCGCTGTCGGACGGCGTCGCGGGCCACGACCGCATCACGCTCGGCGTGCTGACGGCGATCACGCGTCGTCGGCCGGTGGAGGCGCGACGGCTCGCGCTTCGCGCGCTGGGCGGCGGCTCGCGCCGCTGGGAGCGGCTGCAGGCGCGCCTCATGCCGTTCGACCGATTCTGGCCTGGCCGTTTCGACGCGCTCGACGAGCGCGAGGGGACCGTCGCGCAGCTCGCCTCGGAGCGATTCGACGTCGTGGTCGCCACAGGCCCGTCGATCTCGGCCGCGGCCATCGCGCTGGCGCGGGCGACCGGCGCGCGCTCGATCTATTTCGGGTTCCCCAAGCTGCCGTTCGTGGCCGAGTTCGACGTGCTGCTGCGGCCGGACCCTGCGCGCGTCCGGTTCAGCCAGGGCGTCGTGGTGCTGCGGCCCAGCGAAATCGATCCTGACGGCCTTCCGCCGGCGCGCAAGGGGGCGGAGCGGCGCAAAGCGGCGCTGCTGCTCGGCGGCGCGACCAAGCATCACACGCTTTCGGAGGCGGACTTCGCGCAGTTGGAAGCCTTGGTCCGCGGACTGGTCGACGAGGGCCTGGAGGTTGTCGTCTCGAACTCGCGCCGCACGCCGGCGAGCGGCTTCGACCGCTTCGTCGCAGCGCTGAAGCCCGCGGGCGATGCGGTGCGGATCATCGACTTCCGCAGCGCCGGACTGATGTCGAACCTCGACGCCTTCGCGGCCGACGCCGTCATCGTGACGGCGGACTCGATGTCGATGGTCGCGGAGGCGATCGCGGCGCGGCGGCCGACGGTCGTGGCGCGCCCGGACGGCTACCGGGTGCCCGGCCGCGACGCCGCGGAGCTCGCGGTTCATGTCCGCCGGGGGCTCGCCTTCGACGCCAGTCTGTTGGATCTCGCCCGCATGGGTTGGACCCACCGCCTCGACCGGCTGTCCATCCTGACCGAGCATCCGCTCGATCGTCTCGCCGACGTGATCGAGCGCGCGTTTCACACCCGGCCATCATGAGATCGTCTCAGTCATGACGTCGAAGTCCGGGTCTGGCGAACCGCCAGCCGGACGGCGCGGCCCGCGCTGGGCGGCCTCCTTCAGTTGAGGGTGGCCATTTTGAAAAACTGTGCGAAAAGGCCGCATTAGACGTCCGACCTAGAGAGCGGCCGCGGAGGGGATCGATCAATGTCCAGCAATATGTCCGACGATCTGCGGAGCGGCGCGCTCGTTTACCATCGCGGCTCCGCGGCGACGGGCGCCCGACCGGGCAAGATCGAGATCCAGGCGACCAAGCCTCTGGGCAACCAGCGCGACCTTGCGCTCGCCTATTCGCCGGGCGTCGCGGCGGCGTGCGACGCCATTGCGGAAGATCCGGACCAGGCCGCCGAACTGACCGTTCGGCAGAACCTCGTCGCCGTGCTGTCCAACGGCACAGCCGTGCTCGGGCTTGGCGACATCGGCCCGCTCGCCAGCAAGCCGGTGATGGAAGGCAAGGCCGTCCTGTTCAAGAAGTTCGCCGGCATCGACGTGTTCGACATCGAGGTGGCCGAGAAGGACGCGAGCCGGCTGGTCGAGGTGATCTGCGCGCTCGAGCCGACCTTCGGCGGCATCAACCTCGAGGACATCAAGGCTCCGGAGTGCTTCGAGGTCGAGGAAGCCTGCAAGAAGCGCATGGGCATCCCGGTCTTCCACGACGACCAGCACGGCACCGCCATCATCGTCGCGGCCGCGATCACCAATGGCCTCGAACTCGCCGGCAAGAACATCGCCGACGTCAAGATCGTCACCTCCGGCGCCGGCGCCGCGGCGATCGCCTGCCTCAACCTGCTCGTGACCCTCGGCGCGAAGCGCGAGAACATCTGGGTCACCGACATCGAGGGCGTGGCGTACCTCGGCCGCGAGACCCTGATGGACCGCTGGAAGGCGGTCTACGCCCAGGACACGGACAAGCGGACGCTCGCCGAGGTCATCGACGGCGCCGACGTGTTCCTCGGGCTCTCCGCTGGCGGCGTGCTGAAGCCGGAGATGGTCGCGCGGATGGCCGAGAAGCCGATGATCCTCGCGCTCGCCAACCCGAATCCCGAGATCATGCCGGACGTCGCCCGCGAGGCGAGCCCCGGCGCCATGATCTGCACCGGGCGCTCGGACTTCCCGAACCAGGTCAACAACGTCCTGTGCTTCCCCTACATCTTCCGCGGCGCGCTCGACGTGGCGGCGACCGAGATCAACGAGGAGATGAAGGCCGCCGCGGTCCGCGCCATCGCGGCCCTCGCGCGCGAGCCGTCCTCCGACGTGGTCGCCAAGGCCTATGGCGGCGAGACCCGTCTGTTCGGCCCCGAGTCGCTGATCCCGAGCCCGTTCGACCCGCGCCTGATCCTGCGCATCGCGCCCGCCGTCGCCCGCGCGGCGATGGAGAGCGGCGTCGCGCGCCGGCCGATCGCCGACTTCCGGGCCTATGAAGACCAGCTCAACCGCTTCGTGTTCCGCTCCGGCTTCGTGATGAAGCCGGTGTTCGCGGCGGCGAAGGCCGCGCCCAAGCGGGTGATCTACGCCGACGGCGAGGACGAGCGCGCGCTGCGCGCCGCCGAGGTGTCGCTGGAGGAAGGCATCGCGACACCGATCCTGATCGGCCGTCCCCACGTCATCGAGGTCCGCGCCAAGCGCTGGGGCCTCACCCTGAAGCCGGGCGACGTCGAGGTCATCAACCCCGAGGACGATCCGCGCTACCGGGACTATGTCTCGCTCTATCTTGAGCGCGCGGGCCGCAGCGGCGTGACCCCGGACCTCGCGCGCACGGTGGTGCGCACGAACTCGACCGCGATCGCGGCTCTCGCGGTGATCCGCGGCGACGCCGACGCGATGATCTGCGGCCTGGAAGGGCGCTTTCACGATCATCTCGACCTGATCGACCAGGTGATCGGCCGTAAGCCGGGAGCGCCGGATTACTCCACCCTGTCGCTGCTCATCACCGCCCGCGGCGTCTACTTCCTCACGGACACCTACGTGACGGCGGAGCCGGACGCCCGCAGCATCGCCGAGAGCGCGATCCACGGCGCGAAGAGCGTCGAGCGCTTCGGGATCACGCCGAAGATCGCGCTGCTGTCGCATGCGAGCTTCGGCTCCCACGACACGCCCTCGGCGCGGAAGATGCGGGACGCGCTCGCGATCATCCGCAAGGCCGCCCCGCACCTGGAAGTGGACGGCGAGATGATGGCGGACGTCGCGCTCTCGCCCGTGCTTCGGGAACGGCTGCTGCCGAGCTCGACGCTGTCCGGCGAAGCCAACCTTCTGGTGTTCCCGAACCTCGACGCCGCCAACATCAGCGCCCAGCTGATCAAGGCCGTGGCGGACGCGCTCCCTGTCGGCCCGATCCTGGTCGGCGCCGATCGTCCGGCGCACATCCTCACGCCGTCGGTCACGGCCCGCGGCGTGGTCAACATGACGGCGCTCGCCGTGGTCGAAGCCCAGGTGGGCGAAAGCGCGGCGGATTAGCCGTGCATTAAGCAAGAAAGCGCAGTCTCGCGAAGCTTGCGCGCTCCGCCGTTCCTGGTCGCAGCGGCGGGCTCTGGGGCTAGACGTTTGGTGCGGGACGAAGGGGGCTCCTGGAGGAACACGCTGCTGATCGGGATCGCCCTCGCTGCGATCCCGATCATCGGCGTCAATGTCCTGCTCGGCTTCAATCTGATCACCGGCACCCAGCGCGACGTGGACTATGTCGCGGGCGAGGTCCTCGCGCTCTCCGAATCGCGGCTCGACGACGCCGCCACGGCGCTCATCGGCGTCGGCCTCAAGGACGTGGGCGACTGCTCGCGGACGGTGGTCGATCTCCTCCAGAAGGCCGAGCAGCGGGCGAGCTTCATCGCGGAGATCGCCGTCGTCGACAGGTCCGGCGGGGCGATCTGCGCCGCGAACGGGCAGCCGCGCGTCGTCCGCCGCACCTCCCCCGAACACGACACGCTCAGCCTCAACGTTACGCTCGCCACAGTCTCGATCGGCGAGTCGGGCGTCTCGCAGCTCATCCGGCTGACCTGGGCGAACGACGGGCCGGCCTCCGTCCGCGTGCTGATTCCCGGCGAGCGTCTCTTCCCGCATTTCCTGAAAAGCCGGCTGACCGCGGCGTTCATCGCCCAGCTCACGACCGTCGACGGCACGGCCGTCGCCCGGCGCTCGCTCGTCGAGGACGTGGCCGAGGAGCGGTCGTCGCGCCTGCCGTCGGTGGTCTCCAGCGCGGCCTCGCAACGCTACCCGTTCAAGGTCGATATCGAGGTGCCGGGCAGCGCGCTGCTTCGGGCCAACGCCGGGCTGTTCTTCTACGCCAACATCGGCGGCGGCGTGTTCGCGATCGTGGTGGCGTTCGGCGTCTACCTCTTCCGTCGGCGCATGGGCGGCCCGGTGCGCGAGATCGCCGACGGCATCCGCGACGGCGAGTTCGTGCCGTACTACCAGCCGGTGATCGACATCACGACGGGCAAGCTCGCGGGCTGCGAGGTGCTGGTCCGCTGGCGCCGCCGGAACGGGACGATGATCCCCCCCGGCCGGTTCATCGCGCTCGCAGAGGCGAGCGGCGAGATCTTCCCGATGACGCTCGCCCTCATGGAGGCCGCCCGCGACGAACTCGCGGACGCTTACGCGCGCCTGCCGCAGCTCAAGGTCGGCTTCAATCTCTTCGCCGGCCATTTCGACGACTCCGACATCGTCGACGACGTTCAGCGCATCTTCGAAGGTTCGCCGATCCGCATGAACCAGCTGATGTTCGAGGTGACCGAGCGCCAGCCCCTGAACGACATCCCGCGCGCTCGGCTCGTCATCGCCAAGCTGCAGGCGCTTGGCGTCCGGGTGGCGCTGGACGACGTCGGCACGGGTCACGGCGGCCTGTCCTACCTGCTGAAGCTCGGCGTCGACGTCATGAAGATGGACAAGATGTTCGTCGACGCCGTCGGGACGGACCGCTACTCGATCGCGATCGTCGACAGCATGGTGAAGCTCGCGAACGACATGAGCCTCGAGCTCATCGCGGAGGGCGTGGAGAGTTTCGAGCAGCTCGAATACCTGCGCGCGAAGGGCGTCCGCATGGCGCAGGGCTACGTGTTCGCGCCGCCGCTCCCGGGCGCCATGTTCCTGCAGCTCGTGGCGGCGATGAACCCCGAGGCGATGAAGAAGCCGGCCAGGACCCCGGGCAGCTTCGGCGTCGGGCCGCTGCGGATGATGAACGCGCGTTGATCGCCGCGCGCGACTGATCCAGCTTCGCATCGGGCGCGAATCTCGAGAGCACGCCCCCCGCGGAGGATCGACCGATGCCGTCCATGATCGCGCATTTCGCCGGAGCGCTTGTCGCCCTTGCCGTGTGCCTGCCCGCCGCGGACGCCGCCGAACGCAGCGAAACCACCGCGGCCGCCTTCGCCTTCGACGGGCTGGAGGGCGGAAAAATCCGGCTCGCGAGCTACGTCGGCAAGCCGGTCCTCGTGGTCAACACCGCCTCCCGCTGCGGGTTCGCCGGGCAGTTGGGCGACCTCGGAGAGCTCTGGACGCGCTACCGCGACCGAGGCCTCGCCGTCATCGCGGTGCCGAGCGACGACTTCCGCCAGGAGCCCGGCGACGCGGCGACGATCCGCAGCTCAGCCGAGAGCCACCACGCGACCTTTCCGTTCGCAGCCAAGCAGCACGTGACGGGCGACGACGCGCACCCGTTCTATCGCTGGACCGCGCGCTCGTCGCCGGACGCCGCCCCGCGCTGGAACTTTCACAAATATCTGATCGGAGCCGACGGCGGCGTCGTCGCGAGCTTCGGACCCTCGACCCGGCCGACCGATCCGAAGGTCGTGGCCGCCATCGAACGAGAGCTGAACGCGGCGGGCGCGGTCTCCGTTCGCTGATCCGCGAAACGTCGGCTGCGATAGCCTTGACCTCTTGTTTAAGCAGGATGGGACCGCTTTCCGCCGGGGTCCGTGCGAAAGTCGCGGCGAAACACCACTAGCCGCGGCGCTCCGCAGGCCTATTTTCGCGCGCATCATCAACGGGAGCCAGAACGCTCATGAATAAGATCGCCACTCTCACGCTCGTCACGGCCATGGGCCTCGGCCTCGCCGCCTGCGGCGAGACCCGCAACGAGCGCGCGCTGTCAGGCGGCTTGATCGGCGCCGGCGCCGGCGCAGTCGTCGGCAGCGCGGTTTCGGGCGGCCGCGCCAGCGGCGCGCTGGTCGGCGGCGCCCTTGGCGCGGCGGGCGGCGCCGTGGTCGGCGCGAACACCCGCCCGGAGCGCCGTTCGCGCGAAGTCTGCTACGGCACGAACCGCTACGGCGAGCGCTACCGCGTCCCCTGCCGCTACTGAGCGCGGCGACGTTCGGCTTCTGGAACGGGCGCCCTCCGGGGCGCCCGTTTTTCTATGCGCGGGGCCGCCTTGTCAGGACTCCGCATCCAGCCCAAGCGTCGTCCTCAGCCACCTTCGCGCGGGCGTCGCCGGCGAGCGGGAGGACCGGGCGAGGCGGCGCGACGCTGCGAGCGCCCCGTGTGGCCGCATGGCGCCGGCCGTCCGACGCCGCGAGGACCGGCGTTAAAGCCTACTGCGCGCGCCGCGCGCCGCTTGCGAAGCGGCGGGCTTCCTCGGCCGCGCGGAACAGCGCCTTGGCCTTGTTGACGCACTCCGCCTGCTCGGCGGCGGGAACGCTGTCGGCGACGACTCCGGCGCCCGCCTGCACGTGAATGCGGCCGTCCTTGACCACCGCGGTGCGTAGCACGATGCAGGTGTCCATCTCGCCGCTCGCCCCGAAGTAGCCGACGCAGCCGGCGTAGACGCCGCGCTTGTCCTTCTCGAGCTCGTCGATGATCTCCATGGCGCGCACCTTCGGCGCGCCGGAGACCGTGCCCGCCGGAAAGCCCGCGACCAGCGCGTCGAGCGCGTCGTGACGGCGGTCAAGCCGGCCTTCGACGTTCGACACGATGTGCATCACCTGGCTGTAGTACTCGAGGAAGAACTGGTCGGTGACCTCCACGGAGCCGATCTCCGACACGCGGCCGACATCGTTGCGGCCGAGGTCGAGCAGCATCAGGTGCTCGGCCCGCTCCTTGGGGTCGGCCAGCAGCTCCTCCGACAGCGCGCGGTCGTCGGCGGGCGTCGCGCCGCGCGGACGGGTGCCCGCGATCGGCCGGATCGTGACCTTGCCGTCGCGCACCCGCACCAGGATTTCGGGGCTCGACCCGACGATCTGGAAGCCGCCGAAATCGAGATGGACGAGGAAGGGCGCCGGGTTGGTGCGGCGGAGGGCGCGGTAAAGCGCGAAGGCCGGCAGGTCGAACGGCGCCTCGAAGCGCTGCGACAGCACCACCTGGAAGATGTCGCCGGCCGCGATGTACTCCTTCGCCCGCAGCACCATCGCCTCGTATTCGGCCGGCGTGGTGTTCGAGGTGAGGGCGTAGTGTTCCTCGGGGTTCACCTGCGCCGGCTCGCGCGAGGGCGTGCGGTCGAGCCCCTCCACGATCTCCGTCAGCCGGTCGACGGCGCGCGCATGGGCGGCCTCGGCGGAGAGGCCGGGCTCTGGCCGCACGGGCGTGACGACGGTGATCTCGTCCTTCACCCCGTCGAACACCAGCATCACGGTCGGCCGCATCAGGATCGCGTCGGGGACCTGCAGCACGTCGGTGTTGGGGGAGGGCAGCTCCTCCATCTCCCGGACCATGTCGTAGCCGAGATAGCCGAACACGCCCGCCGCCATCGGGGGCAGGGCCTCCACGATCTCGATGCGCGACTCCGCGAGCAACGAGCGCAGCGCGTCGAGGGGGCGTTCGTCGCAGGGCTCGTAGGCGTCGAGATCGGTCGCGGCGCGCCGGTTGATCTCGGCCTTGCCGCCCACCGAACGCCACAGCAGGTCGGGCTTCAGCCCGATCATCGAGTAGCGGCCGCGCGTGGCGCCCCCCTCGACGGACTCGAGCAGGAAGGCGTTCGCGCGGCCTTCGGCGAGCTTCAGGAAAGCCGAAACCGGCGTCTCGAGGTCTCCGACCAGGGTCGTGGAGACGACCTGCGGCCGGCCTGCGGCGTAGATCGGCGCGAAGGCCGCGATCGCGGGCGAGATCAGCATGAGCGCGACTTTCGGGACCGAATCAGCCTTCGCCGCCGCCAAGGACCTGGGCGATGGCGGGCTCGTTGAACTTCACGCCGAGCTGATCGCGGATCTGGCGCACGAAGGCCGACACGACCTCGGTGCTGAGGCTTTCCGAAATCTTGGCGACCTGACCCGTGCCGTCCGGCGCGTTGGGATCGAACGGCCGGGTGTTCTCCGCCGTGACCTTGAAGACGAGGCGCGCTCCCTGGTCGTTGGGCGCGGTCTTGCCGAAGCCGTCGAGCGGCGTCTGGAACACGGCGACCGCCTGCGCCTGGGTGATGTCCGGCGCGCCGCCGACGCGGGTGGTCTCGGCCTGATCGAGCTCGAGCTTCTCGGCCGCCGCCGTCTGGTCGAACGGCTTGCCGGCCTTGAGCTGGCCGAGCAGGGCGTCGGCCCGCGCGTCCAGCCGCTTGCGCGCCTCGTCCGCGCGCCAGCGGGTTTCGACGTCGGCGCGGGCCTCGTCGAAGGTGCGGTCGCGCGCCGGCTTCACCTCGCGGACCTCGTACCAGACATATCCGCCGTCGACCGTGACGGGGTCGTTCTCGGCGCCTGCGGTCGCCGCGAAGATCGCGCTCACCAGCGGCTCCGACGCGGGAACGCCCGGCGCAGGCTTGCCGTCCGGGCCGCTGCCCTGCGCGTCGATGGCCTCGACCAGTTTCAGCGGCGGCAGCTTCTGGGACTTGACGATCTCGTCGAGCGTCGAGCCGCCGAGGCGCGCCTCATCGACCTTGTCGTGAAGGCCCTGGAGATCGGCGCGGGCGGCGTCCTCGGCGACCAGCCTGCGGATCTCGCCCTTTACCTGCTCGAAGCTCTTCGTCTGCTCCTGCTGGACGCCGGTGACGCGCAGCAGAGCGGTCGTGTAGGCGCCCTGGATGGGCTGGCTGACCGTGTTCGGGGCGAGCGCGAAGGCCGCGTCCGCAACCTTCGCGTCGAACATCTCCGCCTTGGAGAGGTTGCCCAGGAACGCGTCCTGCGGCGAGATCTTTTGGCGCGCCATCTCCTGCTCGAACAGGCCGCCGGCCTGGATGCGGTCGTAGCCGGCCTTCGCCTCGTCGAGCGAGGGGTAGGTCACTTGTTCGATCGAGCGCTTCTCGGCGGTGGCGTATTTCGGCTTGTTGGCGTCGTAATAGGCGCGGATGTCCTGCTCCGGCACCGTGCGGGTGGCCGCGAGCTTCGCAGGGTCGAGTTGGAGAAGCGCGACCTTGCGGAACTCCGGGGCGGCGAAGCTCGCCTTGCGCTCCTCGAAGTAGCTCTTGAGCGCGGCGTCGGACGGGGCGGGAACGGCCGAGGGCGCCTCGGGCGTCAGCGTGACGTAGGAGATCGAGCGGCTATCGCTCACGAAGCCGTGCAGCGCCTCGCGGAAGGCGAGCGGGGTCGGCACCTCGCCGGCCAGCGCGTCGGTGAGCTGGCGGCGCGCCGTGAACTGGCGCTGCATCGTGATGTAGGCGTTCTCGCTCAGGTTGTTCTGACGAAGGATGTCCTGGAAGCCGGCGCGATCGAAGCGGCCGTCGGGCCCCTTGAACACGTCGTCCTCGGTGATCTCGCGGCCGACCTCCTCGTCGGAGACGGCGAGGCCGAGCGACGTCACGCGCGTGTCGAGCGCGAGTTCGTTGACGAGGTTCCCGAGCGTCCGCTCGCCGAGCCCCGCCATGCGCGCCTGCTCCGGAGTGATCTGGCGCTTCGCCTGCTGGCTCACGCGCCGGATCTCATTGGCGTAGGCTTGGCGGAAGGTCTCGAGCGGGACCTCCTGGGTCCCCACCGTCGCGGCCGCCGTGCCCGTGCCGCCGACCCGGAAAATGTCCGCGATGCCCCACACCGCGAAGCTCAGGACGAGCACGCCGAGGAAGATCTTGGCGACCCAGCCTGCGGCGCCTTTGCGAAGGGTTTGAAGCATTGCGGTTCACATATCTTCGCGTTCGAGGACGGCGGGACTCTCCCGCACGAGGCGCGCGACATTACAGGCACGCGTCCGAGCGCCGCAAATCGCAGCCGCGGGAGGAATTTGCAAGCGCGCCGCGTTCTGCTACCTCCGCGTTCCTAGAAAAGCGCAGACTTTTCGTGCCCTGGAGGAGCCTTCATGTCCGACGCCGCCCGCAAGCCGCTCGTCGCGGGTAACTGGAAGATGAACGGCCTCTCCGCCTCCGCGCCGGAGTTCGTCCGGATCGTCGGCGCCTATCAGGGCGCGCTGAAGGACGTAGTCGACCTCGCCGTCTTTCCCCCCGCGACGCTGCTGACCAGCTTCGCGACCGCCACCCGCGGGGCCGGGGTGCTGGTGGGCGCCCAGGATTGCCATCCTGAAGCCTCCGGCGCGCACACCGGAGACATTTCACCGGAGATGATCGCGGATGTCGGGGGCAAGGCCGTCATCGTCGGTCATTCCGAGCGCCGCGCCGACCACGGCGAGACCGACGCCGTCGTGCGCGCCAAGGCCGAGGGGGCGCTGCGGGCCAAGCTGCTGGCCGTGATCTGCGTCGGCGAGACGCGCGAGGAGCGCGACGCGGGCGAGGCGCTGGAGGTCGTCGGGACGCAGTTGGCGGGTTCCCTGCCGGAGGCCGCGACGGCCGCCACGGTGGTGGTGGCCTACGAACCGGTCTGGGCTATCGGCACCGGCCTGACGCCGACCGTGGACGACGTCGCGGAGATGCACGGCTTCATCCGCGCCCAACTCGGCGAGCGCTTCGGCCCGGAAGGCGAGAAAATCCGCATTCTCTACGGCGGCTCGGTGAAGCCCTCGAACGCGGCGGAACTGCTTGCGGTGGCGGACGTTGACGGGGCGCTGGTGGGCGGAGCGAGCCTGAAAGCCGACGACTTCCTCGCCATCGCCAAAGCCGCGGCCCGCTGATCCCCGCCGAGGTGGCGTCCCGGCGGCGCGTGGTGTAAACAGCCGCCTTCGTCGCGCGCGCCGGTGGTCCGCGCGCCCAAACCGTTCCGTTTCAAGTCGCAGGCGTCATGCAGACCGTCCTCATCGTCCTCCACCTGATGATCGTGCTCGCGCTGGTCGTGGTCGTGCTGCTCCAGCGCTCGGAGGGCGGCGCCCTCGGGGTCGGCGGCGGCAGCAACTTCATGTCGGGCCGCGGTCAGGCCAACACGCTCACGCGGGTCACCGCCTATCTCGCGGCGGGCTTCTTCGTGACCAGCCTGACGCTGACGATTCTCGCGGGCTACGGCGGAGGCTCGGTGCTCGACCGCCTGCAGCCGACCTCGGCCACCATCAAGCCGGCCGCGGCGCCCGCCGGCGCAGCCGGCCCGCAGGCTCCGCTCGGCTCCGGGCAGGGCGGCATCCTGCCCGCGCTGCGCAAGGCGACCGAGCAGCCCGGCGCGGCCCAGCCGCCCCAGCCCGCGGCGCCCGCCGCGCCCCAGCAGCCGACCGCGCCGATCACGCCGCAGGAGGCCGACCCCAGGGCGACCGGGCCGACCGACGAGCCGAAGCAGGCCCCGTCGCAGGAGACCTCGCCCCAGGGCTCCAACGCCGACGACCCGAAGCCGCAGAGCGCGCCGCCGGCGGCCACGGAGCAGCCCGGCGAGCCCCAGGCGCCCGCCGCGACGGAGCCGCCGAAGCAGCCGTAACAGGCGCAGGCGTCGAGGTAGACTGATCGAAGCGAAGGGCCGGGTGACCGGCCCTTTTTCGCGTCCGGACGGTTGCCAGAATCGATCCTTTCGGGAGACAGCGGTTCGCGCCCCGCCAGCGGTCATGCGGGAGGCCAAGTCGCCGCTCGACCGCGTCGAGTCGAGGGCCGCTCTCGCGCGCGTGGTAGCCTCACGTCCGGAGCGTCAGCGGTTCAGATTCACGCGGCCGTCGCCCCGGGCTTGTCCTGGGGTCCATAAGCCCGCCGGTCGAGATCGGTCTCCGCTGGCGGGCTTATCGATTCCGGGACTTCGCCCGGAATGACGGCGGGGTTCACCAGGTCGACGAGAACCGAAACTCTCTGGCCCCCCGTCGTGTATGCCCGGCTTAGCCAGGCAATGACGGCGGTTCGGCCGGAAGTCGCCGCGCCCTGGCGCGAGGGGCTTGGCGGAACTGTGCAACGACTACCGTTCTCCTTCGCGATCTGCTCTCAGACATTGGCCCGGCTCAATGGCCAGAGGCGCGCAAGGCGGCTCCCGCACGGGCGAGGCCTTAACGACAAGAGGCCCGGACGTCGCCGTCCGGGCCTCTTGCATCAAGGAAGCTTTTGACCGCGGTCTAGCCGCCGAAGACGCGCTTGCTCCACCAGCCGGTACGGCGGGGACGATTGGGGTCCTCGACCGCTTCCGGAAGCTCCTGAACCACGGACGCAGGCGCCGCGCGGGTTTCCTCCGGAGCCTCCTTGGCCGCCGCCTGTTCGACCTCGGCCGGCGTCGGAGCGGTTTCCGCCGCCGCGACGTCCTCCATCTCCGGAGCGACCGGCGACACGGCGTTGAGCTCCTTGGCGGCCGGCTCCTCGGCGGGCTCCGCCACGTCCGAGGCGGCTACATCCTCGACGATCAGCGCGTCGCTCGGAGCCTCTTCCGGGGCCGCGGCCGCGATCTCTTCGGCGTCCTTCTTCGTGCTGCGACGACCGCCGCGACGACCGCGACGGCGGCGCTTGCCGTCGTCCTCGTCGCTCGCTTCGACCGCCTCGGCCGCGACCGTCTCAGGTTCGGCCGCGGCTTCCACGGGCTGGGACACCTCCTCGACCGAAACCGGGACCGGCGCCAGGGGCTGGTCCCCGGCGACGTCGCTCACGATCGCGTCGTCCGGACCGTTCTCGGTCTCGTCCTCGTCGGACCCTTCGGCCTCCGCGGAGGTCTCGCCCTGCGGCTCGCCGCCGAAGGACGATGACTCGCCGGAGCCGCCGCCGCGACGCCGGCGGCGCCTGCGGCGACGACGGCCGCCGCCCTCGGAGCCGTCCTGATCGCCGCCGCCGTTCTGGGCCTGCGGCTCGCGCGCGGCCGGCTGGGCGACGACGGTCTCGACCTCTTCGTCTTCGGCGATCGGATCTTCGTCAACGATCTCGTCCGGCGGAATGCTGTCGACGCGGACCTGCGTGACCGGAGCGCGGGCTTCGCCCGTGGCGAGTTCGGTGCGCTCGATCGTCAGGTGCTGGCCGGTCGGCAGATGCTCCTCCGCCGCGAACAGCACGGTGACGCCGAAGCGGCTTTCGATCTCTCCGAGATGGCCGCGCTTCTGGTTCAGGACGTAGAGGGCGACCTCGTTGCGGGTCTTAACCAGCAGGTTGCGGGTCGCGTCCTTGCGCAGGTGCTCCTCGACCATACGCAGGACATGCAGCGCGACCGAGGGCACGGCGCGCACCGTGCCGACCCCGGCGCAGACCGGGCAGACCTCGCTGGAGCTCTCCAGCACGCCGGTGCGGATGCGCTGGCGGGACATCTCCATCAGGCCGAAATGCGAAATCCGGCCGAGCTGGATGCGCGCGCGATCGTCCTTCAGGCAGTCTTTGAGCTTCTTCTCGACCGCCTTGTTGTTCCGGCTCTCCTCCATGTCGATGAAGTCGATGACGATCAAGCCGGCGAGGTCCCGCAGGCGCATCTGGCGCGCGACCTCTTCGGCCGCCTCCAGGTTCGTCTTGAGCGCGGTGTCCTCGATGTTGTGCTCGCGGGTCGAGCGGCCCGAGTTCACGTCGATCGCGACGAGCGCTTCCGTCTGGTTGATGACGATGTAGCCGCCCGATTTCATCGTCACGATGTTCGAGAACATCGCGTCGAGCTGGGCTTCGACGCCGGACTTCGAGAACAGCGGCTGGCTGTCGCGGTAGGGCTGCACGATCTTCGCATGGCTCGGCATGAGCATGCGCATGAAGTCCTTGGCCTCGCGGTAGCCCTCTTCGCCGGCGACCAGAACTTCGTCGATGTCCTTGTTGTAAAGATCGCGGATCGACCGCTTGATCAGCGAGCCTTCCTCGTAGACGAGCGCGGGCGCGGTCGACTTCAGCGTCAGATCGCGCACCGTCTCCCAGAGCCGCATCAGGTATTCGAAGTCGCGCTTGATCTCGGGCTTGGTGCGGCTTGCGCCGGCCGTGCGCAGGATGACGCCCATGCCCTCCGGCACGTCGAGATCCGAAACCATGTCCTTCAGGCGCTTGCGGTCCTGGGCGGAGGTGATCTTGCGGGAGATGCCGCCCCCGCGGGCGGTGTTCGGCATCAGCACGGAGTAGCGGCCGGCGAGGGAGAGATAGGTGGTGAGCGCCGCGCCCTTGGTGCCGCGCTCTTCCTTAACCACCTGCACCAGCAGCACCTGGCGGCGCTTGATGACTTCCTGGATCTTGTAGGAGCGGATGTGCCGGGGGCGCCGCTCGGGCATCTCTTCGAGGGCGTCGCCCGCGCCGATCGATTCGACCGGATGCTCTTCTTCGTTGCTATCGTCGTCGTGGTCGTCCTCGCCGGAGACCTTCTCCTCCTGCTCGGCGACATGGGCCTCGACGGCGCTTTCGGCTTCCGCAGAGGCTTCGGGCGCGGGGCCTTCCTCGCCTCCGACCTCTTCCGGGGCCGGATCGAGCGACACCGACTCGTCGCCGTTGGCGGGCGCCGCCTTAGGACGGGCGCGGCCGCGACGACGCCGGCCGCCGGCTGGCTTCTCTTCGGGCTGCTCGTCCTCGGCGGCGTGCGCCTTTTCCTCTTCGGCCAGCAGGGCCTGACGGTCGGCGACGGGGATCTGGTAGTAGTCGGGGTGGATCTCGCTGAAGGCGAGGAAACCGTGGCGGTTGCCGCCGTATTCGACGAACGCCGCCTGCAGCGACGGTTCGACCCGCGTCACCTTCGCGAGATAGATGTTCCCGCGAAGCTGACGACGGTTCGCGCTTTCGAAATCGAATTCCTCCACCCGGGAGCCGCGGACGACGACGACCCGCGTCTCCTCCGCGTGGGTGGCGTCGATGAGCATTTTGTTGGCCATGGGCGAAACTCTTGGATACGGCCGAGCGGGCGCGGAGCCGTCGTCGCCGACGGCGCCTGCGGGGCGCGGGACGCGCGCGAACGCTCGAATGAAGGGAAGACGGGCGCGCCGTGAACCGAAAGGGCGGCGAGGCGGCGCGAAAACGAGGCGAGCCGGAGCATCCGGCGAATCGAAGTCCGGGACGAAGCGGAGGCGGCGTTAGGCGCCGTGCGCATTCTCCGGCGAACCTCGCAAATTGGTCGCGGCGCGGCGTTGGAGGCCGGCGCGAATGGGACCCAAGGACGAACCCGAAGGCGAACCCTCGAGCGCTCACGCAAGCGATCCGGCGTTCCCAGACGGAACCGCCGATAGCCGCCGCTTGACCATGACCGGAAACGGACCGACTTCGCCGCATCGGCGTCGCCCATCCCATCGGGGGTGCGAGCGAGCCGCGCGCCGCAGCCGCGACGCCGTGACGGACGCTGGTTCGGCGGGTGTCTCACAAGAGACTCGCGTCACCGGAGCGTGAGCGGCACATTTTTAGCGGACGAAACGTGCGCTTGACAAGCACGCTCGCTGGGTCGCCGTCACGCCCACGCCACAGCGCGTCGCGAAAGCGCGCGAACAGGTTTAAGAACGGGTTAACCGCGAGCCCTTAAATCCTTAGAACGCGTTGGCCACTTCCTCGTTTCAGCAGGTGTTTCGGACCGCTATGATTCGCGCGTCGTTTCTCGCCGTCGTTCTGCTGACGCTGGTCGCGTGGGCCGCACCCGCCGTCGCGGAAGCCACGCCGCCGCGCCCCGTCGCGACGGACTCGCGGCTCGCGGGCGACGAGCAGCGCACGCGTCTGGTGATCGACCTGACCACGTCGACGTCCATCAAGGCCTTCACGCTGGCCGATCCCTACCGGGTGATCATCGACCTGCCCGAGGTGGCGTTCCGCCTGCCGGAAGTGGCCGGCCGGCAGGGGCGGGGGCTCGTCAGCGCCTATCGCTTCGGCGTGTTCGCGCCCGGCCGCTCGCGCATCGTGGTCGACGTCACGCGGCCGGTCGCGATCGACAAGGCCTTCG
Source organism: Methylopila sp. 73B (assembly GCF_000526315.1). Lineage (NCBI taxonomy): Bacteria > Pseudomonadati > Pseudomonadota > Alphaproteobacteria > Hyphomicrobiales > Methylopilaceae > Methylopila > Methylopila sp. 73B. The sequence goes on from NZ_JAFV01000001.1 coordinate 1,097,850, forward strand.
TGCTCGACGCCGTCGACGGCCAGCCGGCCCGCATCGTGCTCGACCTGACGCCGAGCGACCGCAAGACCTTCCTGCAGTCCGTCGCCGCGCAGGGACCGGAGACCACCGGCGCGACGCCGCCCCAGGCGAAACTGGCCGAGAAGACCGACCTGCCCGTGGTGGTGATCGATCCCGGCCATGGCGGCGTCGATCCCGGCGCGGCCGGCCCCAACGGCGCGAGCGAGAAGGACATCGTCCTCGCCTTCGCGAAGCAGCTCAAAGCCAAGATCGAGGCCTCCGGGCGCAGGAAGGCCGTGCTGACCCGCGACGACGACACCTTCATCTCGCTGCCGGGCCGCGTGAAGGTCGCCCGCGACAACGCCGCGGCGCTGATGATCTCGATCCACGCCGACACCCTCACCGACCCGTTCGGCGTCCGGGGCGCCACGATCTACACGCTGTCCTCCAAGGCGTCCGACAAGGAGGCGGAGCGGCTTGCGGACAAGGAGAACAAGGCCGACCTCATCGCGGGCGTCGACCTGTCGGACGAGCCCGAGGAGGTCGCCGGCATCCTGTTCGACCTCACCCGCCGCGAAACCACCAGCTTCACCGCCCAGTTCGCCAAGATGCTGGTGCGCGACCTCAAGCAGGCCGCGAAGCTGAACAAGAACCCCCTGCGTTCCGCGGGCTTCCGGGTGCTGAAGGCTCCGGACGTGCCCTCCGTTCTGCTCGAGCTCGGGTACCTCTCGAGCAAGGAGGACGCCAAGCTGCTGATGTCCGACGCATGGCGGGATCAGGCGACGGACGCGATCTCGAGCGCCATCGACCGCTACTTCGAGACCCGTATCGCAGGAAGCACACCCGGTCGGGTGAATTGAGCGCAGGGCCGGATGCGCCGTACAATCTCCACAAAGCGCCACGATCCGGGTATCTGATAAGCGCGAGCAGGGCGGGGGGCCGTCCAGTACCGCTCAGGCCGCTGTTCGGACCGCACCCGCGCCACGTCGCGTCGTTCGTTCGCGTTCAAGGCCGTTGACACGGAACGAGGTGACATGCGCCTGCTTGTGCGGTTCTTGGGTTTCCTGTTCGCCACCGGAGCGATCGTCGCCGTGATCGGCGCGGCGGCGATCGGCGTGGTCGTGTGGAAATACTCGCGCGAACTCCCCGACTACGAGCAGCTGGCGAACTACGAGCCGCCGATCATGACGCGGCTGCACGCGAACGACGGCCGGCTGATCGCGGAGTACGCCAAGGAGCGGCGGCTGTTCCTGCCGATCCAGGCGGTGCCGAAGCGCGTGATCAACGCCTTCGTGTCGGCCGAGGACAAGAACTTCTACGAGCACGGCGGGCTGGACTTCACCGGCATCGCCCGCGCGGCGCTGTCGAACCTGCAGAACGCCGACCGCCGCCCGCAGGGCGCGTCGACCATCACCCAGCAGGTCGCGAAGAACTTCCTGCTGACGAACCAGCAGAACTACGAGCGCAAGCTCAAGGAGGCGCTGCTCTCGCTCCGGATCGAGCAGACCTACTCCAAGGACCGGATCCTCGAGCTCTACCTCAACGAGATCTATTTCGGCATGGGCGCCTACGGCGTCGGCGCGGCGTCACTGGTCTATTTCGACAAGGCGGTCACCGAACTGACGCTGGCGGAGGTCGGCTACCTCGCCGCGCTGCCGAAGGCGCCCAACAACTACCACCCGTTCCGCTACCCGGAGCGCGCCATCGAGCGCCGCAACTGGGTGATCGACCGCATGGCCGAGAACGGCTACGCGTCCGTCGAAGAGGCCGCCGCCGCCAAGAAGGAGCCGCTCGAGGTCAACCCGCGCCCGACCGGCTCGCAGCTGCCGTCGAGCGAGTACTTCGCCGAGGAGGTGCGCCGCGTCCTCTATGAAAAGTACGGCGAGAAGGGCCTCTACGAAGGCGGCCTGTCGGTCCGCACGACGCTCGACCCCAAGCTTCAGGCGCTCGCCCGTCAGGCGCTCAGCCACGGCCTCGTGGCCTACGACCAGCAGCGCGGCTGGCGCGGTCCGCTGCGCGAGATCGATCCGAAGGGCGACTGGGGCGTGGCCCTCGCCGACGTGCCGGCCTATGGCGACGTCGCGCCGTGGCGGCTTGCTGTCGTGCTCGACGCGGGCGGGACCCAGGCGACGATCGGCCTGCAGCCGGGTCGGGAGAAGTCGGGCGCGGTGACGCATGAGCGCGTCACGGCCGTGCTGCCGCTGGAGGGCGTGCGCTGGGCGAAGTGGGCGAAGGGACCGGAACGCGGCCGGGCCGTAAAGACGGTCGCCCAGGTCGTGAAGCCGGGCGACGTGGTCTATGTCGAGCCGCTCAAGGAAGGCTCCGACCAGTACCGGCTGCGGCAGCCGCCGGAGGTTTCGGGCGGCCTGGTCGCGATGGACCCCTACACCGGCAGCGTGCTCGCGCTCGCGGGCGGCTTCTCCTATGACGAGAGCCAGTTCAACCGCGCCACCCAGGCGCTGCGTCAGCCCGGCTCGTCGTTCAAGCCGTTCATCTACGCGGCCGCCCTCGACAACGGCTACACCCCGTCGTCCGTCGTCATGGACGCGCCGATCGAGATCGACCAGGGCCCCGGCATCGGCATCTGGCGCCCCGAGAACTACGCGAAGAAGTTCTACGGCCCTCAGACCCTGCGATTCGGGATCGAGAAGTCGCGCAACGTGATGACGGTGCGGCTGTCGCAGGACATGGGCATGCCGCTCATCTCCGAATACGCCAAGCGTTTCGGCGTGATGGACGACCTGCCGCCCTACCTGTCGATGGCGCTGGGCGCCGGCGAGACGACCGTGCTGCGCATGACGGCCGCCTATTCGATGTTCGCGAACGGCGGCAAGCGCATCACGCCGACGGTGATCGACCGCATCCAGGACCGCACCGGCAAGACCGTCTACCGGCACGACGACCGCGAGTGCCTCGGCTGCAACGCCGGCGGCTGGGCGAACCAGGACGAACCCAAGCTCGTCGACCGTCGCGAGCAGGTGCTCGACCCGATGACCGCCTACCAGATCACCTCGATGCTCGAAGGCGTCGTGCTGCGCGGCACGGCGACGGGCGTGAAGGCGGTGGGCCGGCCAATCGCCGGCAAGACCGGGACCACGAACGACTACCGCGACGCCTGGTTCGTCGGCTTCTCGCCCGACCTCGCGGTCGGCGTCTACCTCGGCTACGACAAGCCGCGCTCCATGGGCGAGGGCGAGACCGGCGGCGAGCTGGCTGCGCCTGTGTTCACCGAGTTCATGAAAAGCGCGCTCGCCGACAAGGCCGCGACCCCGTTCCGCGTGCCCCCTGGCATCAAGCTGATCCGCATCAACCCGTCGAACGGCATGCGGGCGTCAGGGGGCGACTCGAAGGTCATCCTCGAAGCCTTCAAGCCCGGCACGGCGCCGCCGGACAGCTACTCGATCATTGGCTCGGCCGATCAAGGCGGGCGTCCGCAGACCGTCACGCCGGAAGCCGACCGCGCCGTGCGCTCCGGCACCGGCGGGCTGTACTAAAGCCTTGCGGCCGGGGCTAGGCGCGAACGCGGCGCTTAACCCCGGCGCGACCTTAGCCCTCGGTCGAATCAAGATGCAGGATCGTCGGCCCTTCGGGCGAGTAGTTCGGGATGTCGGCGACCGCCGCCTGGCCTTCGGGCGAGTTCAGCGCGGCGTGGATCGCCTCGAGGCTGTCGAACGTGCCGACGAACATCCAGAAGAATGCGCCGGCGGAGCCGTCGAGCGCGGTGGCCGGGCCGAAGCTGAAGCTCTTCAGCCCCGGCATCTTCTGCACGAGCGGCATATGCACGCTGCGGAAATGGCTGTCGAACTGGGCAGGATCGGCCGGCTTCGGGTACATCACGACGAGTTTGCTCATGCGGTCTTCTCCTGACGGCGCGGCGTGCGCCTCGGCAGCGCACATAAGGCGGTCCAGCGCCGTTTACAGCGCGGGACAGGGCCGCTAACAGTCGCCTCCCCAACGCACACACGAGAGCTCAGAGGCCATGCGCGCCGAAATCGAGACCCTCGTTCAGGACATCGAGCAGTCGGTCGGGCTGCTGAGGAGGCATCTTTGACTGGGATGCAGCCAAGGCCCGCCTCGAAGAACTGAACGACATCGCCGAAGACCCGACGCTCTGGGAGGACCCGGAGCGCGCGCAGAAGATCATGCGCGAACGCACCTCGATCGACGACGCCATGAGCGGTGTGCAGCGGATCGAGAGCGAGATGAAGGACAACCTCGAGCTCATCGAGCTCGGCGAGATGGAGGGCGACCAGTCCGTCGTCGACGACGCCGAGCGGGCGCTGCGCGGCCTCAAGGATGACGCGGCCCGCCGCCAGCTGGAATCGCTGATCTCGGGCGAGGCCGACGGCTTCGACACCTTCCTCGAGGTCCATCCCGGCGCCGGCGGCACCGAGAGCCAGGACTGGGCCGAGATGCTGCTGCGGATGTACACCCGCTGGGCGGAGCGGCGCGGCTTCAAGATCGACGTGGTGGACCATCAGAACGGCGAGCAGGCGGGCATTAAGTCCGCCACGCTGCAGATCAAGGGCCACAACGCCTACGGCTGGCTGAAGACCGAGGCGGGCGTTCACCGGCTGGTCCGAATCTCGCCGTTCGATTCGAACGCGCGGCGCCAGACCAGCTTCGCCTCGATCATGGTCTACCCCGTGATCGACGACTCGATCAAAATCGAGATCAACGAGAGCGACGTCCGCACCGACGTGATGCGCTCCGGCGGCGCCGGCGGCCAGCACGTCAACAAGACCGAATCGGCGGTGCGCCTCGTGCATAATCCGACCGGCATCATGGTGGTGAGCCAGGGCGACCGTTCGCAGCACAAGAACCGGGCGACCGCCTGGGACATGCTGCGCGCCAAGCTCTACGAGCGCGAACTGAAGATCCGCGAGGAGCAGGCGGTGGCGGACCAGGCGGCCAAGACCGACATCGGTTGGGGCCACCAGATCCGCTCCTACGTGCTGCAGCCGTACCAGCTGGTGAAGGACCTGCGGACCGGCCACACCTCGACCTCGCCCCAGGACGTGCTGGACGGCAAGCTCGACGACTTCATGGAGGCGACCCTCGCCCAGCGCGCCTATGGCGGCGCGCCCGAGGGCGTCGAGGACGTCGACTGATCTCCGCTCGCGTCCCGGCCTTGAGCCGGGACCCACACGCCCGCCGGTTGGATCAGAGCGTCCGCCGTCGCGGCGTCTTCGTAGTGCGCTGAGTTCTGGGTCCCGGCTCAAGGCCGGGACACGAGCGCCGCGTGTCCATCTTCAGCGCAGGACATCTTCAGTTCGACAGCGTCGCCGCGTAGGCCGAGCCGGCGCGCAGGAAGCGCAGCGGATCGACCGCCTCGCCGTCGATCCGGGTCTCGTAGTGCAGGTGCGGGCCGGTCGAACGGCCCGTCGAGCCGACGAGGCCGAGAACGGCGCCGGCCTTGACGGTCTGCCCGATCCGGACGGCGGCGGACGACATATGGCCGAAGCGGGTGGTCAGCCCTCCGCCGTGGTCGACCTCCACCATCAGCCCGTAGCCGCCGCTGTAGCCCGCCGCCGTGACGCGTCCGGGCGCCGTCGCGCGGATAGGGCGACCGTGGGCGCTCTCGAAATCGAGTCCGGCGTGGAACGCGGGCTGGCCCAAGAACGGGTCGGTGCGCGCGCCGAAGCCGCTGCTGATCGATGCGCCCGGCGCGGGGGTCCGGATCGGCGCGTCCTCCAGGCGGTCGCGGAGTTCGGCGGTCGCGGCGCGCTGGGCCGTGACCCGGTCGGCGCGCGCTTCGAATGTCTGCGCCCGTGCGGGGAGGGGTTCGAACGGGCCGCCGCGGCCGGCCTCGGCGCCTCGGCCGTTCGACTTCGGCAGCGCGAGGCCGTCGTAGATCCGCTGGAGCTTGCGGCGCTTGTCGTCGATCCGCGTCTCGATGGCGTCGAGCGCGGCGCCTTGCCCGGCCTCCAGCTTGTCGAGGTCCACGCTGATCTGGTCGGTCGGATCGACGGGTTCGCTCGATGCGGCGAGCCCCCGCCGCTCGTCGTCGGGGCGGTCCAGCGGCGTCGGCTTTGCAGCGTAGGACGTCGGCGCGGCGCCCGGCTGATCGAGCGCGGGACCCGCAAGTTCGGCGAGCACGGTCTGCCGGCGCTCGAGCGATTCCTGCCGGCGGGCGAGTTCGGCCAGGCGCTGCTCCGAGCCGGTCTTTTCGACAAGACGACGGGTCCGCACGCGCTCGAGCTCGGTCTTGAGCTCGTCGATCTGCGCTTCGTAGGCGCTCGCCGCCGCCTTCGCGCCGCCGCGGATCTCTGCGACGACCACGTCGTGGAACGCCAAGTAGTACGCTGTGCCGACCGACCACCCGAACGACAACGCGATCACGGCCGCGACCGCCGCCGCCCCATAGCGCGGCAGGCGGAAGGCGAACCGGCGGCCGCAGTCGACGACGATGAGGTCTCCGCCGAAGGGGACGGCGCGATCGATCGTCATGCGGAGGGCCTTTCGGTTGCGGGCCCGCCGACTGTTTCGCGTTAGGGTTAACCGCCGGCTAACGCCCGGTCGTCCGGCGTCACAGCGCCTGGGCGGCCCGCAGCACCTCGTCCGCGTGGCCGTCGACCTTGACCTTCGGCCACACTTGGGCGACGCGGCCCTCGGCGTCGATCAACACCGTGGTGCGCTCCACGCCGAGGAACTTGCGGCCGTACATGCTCTTCTCCTTCCACACCCCGTAAGCCTCGAGCATCGCCTTTTCTTCGTCGGCCGCGAGCGGGAAGGCGAGATCGTATTTGGTCCGGAACTTGTCGTGGCTGGCCACGCTGTCCGGCGATACGCCGATGATCTCGGTTCCGGCGTCCGCGAAGGCCTTCCGTAGCCCGTTGAAGGCGATCGCCTCCTTCGTGCAGCCGCTGGTGTCGTCCTTCGGGTAGAAATAGAGCACCACTTTCCGCCCCCTCAGTTTGGCGAGGCTGATCGATTCGCGGCCGGCGCCCGGCAGGTCGAAAGACGGGGCGGGATCGCCGATCGTGAGAGCTTCGGCCATGGGGACCTCCATCGTTGCGGAACGCGCAGACTACGTAAGGCGCCCGTTTCGGATCGTCACCGGTCCCGGACTCTTGAGCCCCCGGCCGGTTGCAGGTACGCCGATAGGGTGTTGCGCAAGCTGCGCCGCATCCTGGGAGACCTCGCACGCCTGATGACCGAGATGGAGAGCCCCTCGCGACGCGCCCGTGCGCTCGCCCTTGTCGCCGCGCGGCGACGTCGGGCCGGGCCGCTGATCTCGCCGCGTCGCGCGGTCCGCCTCGTCGCCTTCGGCCTCTTGGGCGTCGCGGCGGCGCTGTCGGCGATCTGGCTCGCCATCCTCTATCTGCCGCTGCCCGCGTCGCAGGTCATTCCCAGGGTCACGGCGGCGCTCGAATCGCGGCTCGGGCCGGATTATGCGGTCTCCATCGAGGACGCCGAACTGCACCGCGGCGCGGACGGCGTCGAACTGCGACTCGTCGACCTCGCGATCGCAAAGGCGGCGGGCGGCCCCACGCTCGTGGCGGCGCCGAAGGTGGAGCTCAGGCTCGACGGGCTGGCGCTGCTCAGGGGCGACGTGCGGGTGCGCTCGGTCCACGCGACCAACCCGCGCATCGACGCCCAGTTCGAACAGACGATGGGCGCGGCCTCCAAACAGACGGACCTGCCGGACCGCATCCTCGCCGGCGTGGCCGACCTCGACCGGCTGCTCGGCCCAGGTGGCGCAGTCGGGGCGCTGGAGGAGGTCGAGGTCACGGGCGCCGCGCTGCTGGTGGGACGCGGCGGCCAGTCGGTGATGACGCAAGACAACGTCGCGCTCCGGCTCTCCCGCGGCGAGCATGGCGCGATCGCCCTGACGACCTCCTCCGCGCGTCCCGAGGATCGCTGGACCATCGCCGTCACGATCGCCCCCGACGCCGCGACGAACGAGCGCGTGATCGACCTCGGACTCGAAAACGTGTCCCTCGCCCCGTACTCGGCGCCTTTCGCCCAAAAGGCGGGCGCTCCGCCGGCCACAGGGCGGCTGTCGGGCCATCTCAGCGCTCGTATCGGGCCAGACGGGCGGCTTGCGGCGGGCGACGGACGGATCAGCGCCCGGAGCCTCTCGATCGCTCTTCCGGGCGCCTCGGGCGGCGGCGCGCGCAGCATCGACGTCGACGACCTCAAGCTCGATCTCGCCTGGGACCCGGCGAAGCGGGCTGTGGTCATCGAACCGTCCCGCATCGTGGGACGCACGGGCCAGATGTCGTTCAGCGGCGCGCTGACCGCGCCGGTCGCCGGTCAGACGGTGTGGCTCACCCATCTCGACGGGCGCGACGTGTTGCTCGCCGGCGAACAGCTGGGCGACACGCCGCTCCGGCTCGACCAGGTCGTTCTGGAGGCGCGCTTCGACACGGAGGCGGCGACCCTCGAGGTGACGAGGGCCCAGGTGCTGGGACCCACCGCAAAGGCTGCGGCGACCGCGTTGATCCGCTTCGAGGGCGCGAGCCCCGCGGTCCGGCTCGGCCTCGTCAGCGACCCGATGCCGACCTCCGCCATCCTGCGGCTGTGGCCGCCCTTCCTCGGCCACGATGTGCGAAACTGGGCCGTGGCGAACATCCGCTCCGGCCAGGTCGACGCGTTCTCGCTGACACTCGACATTCCCGCCGGGGTGTTGGCTGGAATGGGGCCGAAGGACCCGCTGCCGCCGGGCTCGATGGCGATCGACGCCACCTTCTCGGACGCGACCCTGCGCGGCGCGCCGACCTTGCCGTGGATCGAGGGCGCGGCGGGCGCGATCGCTGCGACGGCGACCGACGCTCGCGTCACGGTCGGGAAGGGCTTCGTCCCAGGGTCAAGCGGCGGTCTGGCGATCGCCGACGTCAATTTCGTCACGGGCGGCTTCGGCGCGCCCTTCCCGAAGGCGACGGTCGCGTTCAAGGCGCAGGGCGCGCTCGATCCAGCGATCGCGCTGCTGGTCTCCGGCGCGGTCGGACAGAACCCGCTTCCGCCGCAGCTCGATCCCGCGAAAGTCTCGGGGAAGATCTCGGCCGACGTCTCCGCCGCCTTCGAGCTTGGCCATTCCAACGACAAGCCGGGACCGCCGGTCGCGGTCAAGATCGCCGCCGACATCACGGACGTAACGATCGCCGACCTTCTCGCCGGCCGCGCCTTCGACAAGGGCGCCTTCAAGCTTGTCGTGGACGGCGCGAACAAGACGCTGGCGGGGAAGGGGCGGATCGCGGGCGCGCCGGCGACGGTCGGCGTGGTCGAAACCCCGGCGACGGCGAATGCGCCCGCCAAGCGCCAGTTGACGGCCACCCTCACGGCCGACGCCGCCGACCTGACGCGTCTGGGTTTCGACGTTCCGGGCGCGCTGAAGGGCGCCTTGCCGCTGCAGATATCGCTCGCCCTCGACGAGCCCCACGCTCCGATCAGCCTGTCCGCCGATCTCACCGCCGTCGGGATCGACGGCTTGTTACCGGGGTTCCGGAAGCCTGCCGGCCGGCCTGGCAAGCTCGCGTTGATCGTGGAGAAGACGCCGGAGAAGACGGTTGTGAGGGATTTCGCGATCGAAAGCGGCGACCGGTCGGTTCGCGGAGGCATCGAGTTCGGCCCCAAGGGCGAACTGCTCGCGGCCACCTTCCCGATCTACCGACCGGCGCCCGGCGACGATGCGCGGGTCGAGATCGACAAGCTGCGGTCCGGCTCGACCAAGCTGGTGGTGCAGGGCGCGGCGCTGGACCTGAAGCCGTTGCTCGACTCGTTCCGGGGTAAGACCGCGGCGGCGCGCGGCGCGGACAAGCCCGGCTCCGGCGGAATCCCGAAGACGCTCGACGTCGTCGCCAAGCTCGGCACGGGCCTGGGCTACGGCGGCGAAGCGATCGCGGGGCTCGATCTCAGGCTCGCCATGCGCGACGGCCGGGTGACGGACGCGGACGGCTCGGGGCGGATCGGGGCCGGGGGCATAAGGCTCGCCACCGCCGACGACGGCCGGCTGCGGCTCAGCGGCGGCGACGCGGGCGCCTTCTTTCGGTTCGCGGATCTCTACGGCCGGGTGGATGGCGGCCAGTTCGACCTGCAGGCCTCGCTCGCGGGCGGCCCCGGCGTCCTGAACGTGAAGGACTTCCTCGTGCGGAACGAGACCGCGCTCGACCGCGTTCGCCAAACGACGGGAGCCGACGCGAACGCCGCCGCCGCAGACGCCCGGAAGGGCGCCACGCGGTTCGAGCGGCTGCGCGTGGCCTTCGTGCAGGGGCAGGGGCGGATCGAGGTCAAGGACGCCGTCGTCTACGGGCCGCAACTCGGCGCGACGCTGGAGGGCGTGGTGGATTACGCCGCCGACAGCGTCTCGCTCGTCGGCACCTTCGTGCCGGCCTACTCTCTGAACAACCTCTTCAGCAAGGTTCCGATCATCGGCGCGCTGCTCACCGGCGGCAAGAATGGCGGCCTGCTGGGCGTGACCTTCCAGGTCACCGGCAAAACCGGCGCGCCGACGGTGACCATCAACCCGATGTCCGCGGTGGCGCCGGGCTTCCTTCGTAAGCTGTTCGAGTTCCGGCAGACCGCCCCCGACGCCGCGACCGAGGGAAATGCCCCCGCGGGGGCGCAGTAGAGCTTAAGTTCACCCCCGGGGGCGGAGCAGCACGTGTTTCTTGCGGCCGAGCGAGAGCTTGACCACGCCCTCCGGCGTCAGGTCCGCCGGGGTTAGAGTCGCGCGTTCGTCCGTCACTGCGGCGTCGTTGACCCGGAGGCCGCCGCCCTTCACCTGCCGACGGGCTTCGCCGTTGGAGGCGACCAGCTTGGCGATCTCGGCGAAGGCGGTCAGCACGCCGAGGCCGGCTGAAAGCGCCGCGGCGTCGATCTCGACGGTCGGGAGCGATTGGCTGACGGCGCCTTCCTCGAACGTGGTGCGGGCGGTCGCCTCGGCCTCCTCGGCGGCCGCGCGGCCATGGACCAGCGCGGTGGCTTCCGTGGCCAGAACCTTCTTCGCCTCGTTGATCTCCGCGCCGCTTAAGCTCCCGAGGCGCTCGATCTCGGAAAGCGGCAGGTCGGTGAACAGCTTGAGGAAGCGCACGACGTCGGCGTCCTCGGTGTTCCGCCAGTACTGCCAGAACACGTAGGGGCTCGCCATGTCTGCGTTCAGCCACACCGCGCCGCCGGCGGTCTTGCCCATCTTGGCGCCCGAGGCCGTGGTGATGAGCGGGCAGGTGAGCGCGAACACGCCGGCGCCGTCCACTCGGCGGGACAGCTCGATGCCGTTGACGATGTTGCCCCACTGGTCGGAACCGCCCATCTGAAGCCGGCAGCCGTAGCGCCGGTTCAGCTCCAGAAAGTCGTAGGCCTGCAGGATCATGTAGTTGAACTCGAGGAAGGAGAACGGCTGCTCCTGCTCGAGGCGGGTCTTCACGCTGTCGAACGACAGCATGCGGTTGATCGAGAAATGCCGCCCGATCTCGCGCAGGAACGGCACGTATTCGAGCTTGTCGAGCCACTCCGCGTTGTCGACCATCACGGCGTCAGTCGGGCCGTCGCCGAAGGTCATGAACTGCTGGAACACGGTCTTGATCGACTGCTTGTTCGCCGCGATCTGGTCATCGTCGAGCAGCGGGCGCTGGGTGTCGCGGAACGAAGGGTCGCCGATCTTGGTGGTGCCCCCGCCCATCAGCACGATCGGCCGGTGCCCGGTCTGCTGCAGCCGCCGCAGCATCATGATGTTCGCCATGTGCCCGACGTGGAGGCTCGGCGCCGTGAGGTCGTAGCCGATGTAGGCCGTGACGATTCCTTCGCTCGCGAGCTGGTCCAGCGCGACCGGGTCGGAGATCTGGTGGATCTGGCCGCGCTCCTCGAGGAGACGCAGGAAGTCGGAGCGGTAAGCGGTCATCGGGCGTAAAGAACTTTCGGCGGATCGAACGGGACGTCGGGGTTTAGCGCAGGATGTCCGATATCGGAAACGCCTCGTCATGCCCCGGTTTATCCGGGGCATCCAGACTTCCGTTCGCGGGCGGTTGATGATCAAAACTGGATCTCCCGGACACGCCGGGGGATGACGAGGCGCACGCTTGGCGGCGGCGTAACTAACCGTTGAGGGGAGGCGACATGCGCGCGATCGGGCTGATGAGCGGCACCTCCCTCGACGGCGTCGACGTGGCGCTGGTGGAGACCAATGGCGAGCGCGTCGAGGCCTTCGGCCCCTCCGGGTACCGGCCCTACACGACGGACGAACGCGCCGTGCTGGCCCGAGCCTTGGCCGACGCCGACGCGATTTCCGACCGCACGGAGCGGCCGGGCGCCGTGGCGGAGGCCGAGGCGATCGTGACGGACGCCCACGCCGAGGCGGTCGAGCGCTTCATGACGGACCATGGATTGCGCGCCGACGACGTCGATGTGGTGGGCTTCCACGGCCAGACCGTGCTGCACCGTCCCGGCGATCGTCTCACGGTGCAGATCGGCGACGGCCCGGCGCTCGCGCGCAGGCTGGGCGTGCAGGTGGTCTACGACTTCCGCGCGGCCGACGTGGCGGCGGGCGGGCAGGGGGCGCCGCTCGCGCCCACCATCCACCCCGTGCTGGTGCGGGCGCTCGACCTGCCGCGCCCGCTCGCGGTGCTCAACCTCGGCGGCGTCGGCAACGTCACCTTCATCGCGGGCGACGGCGCGCTGGTGGCCTTCGACACCGGACCCGCCAACGCGCTGATGGACGATCGACTGCTCCGCGAAACCGGTGAGGCCTTCGACCGCGACGGCGCGATCGCGGCGTCCGGCGCCGTAGACCCGGCGGCGCTCGCCCGTCTGATGGACCATCCCTACTTCGACGTCGCGCCGCCCAAGTCGCTCGACCGCAACGCCTTCGACGCCGGCGCCACGGACGCCCTGCCGCTGGCGGACGCCCTGGCGACGCTCGCGGCCTTCACGGTGGAGTCGGTCGTTCGCGCCGCCGCCCATCTGCCGAAGCCGCCCGCGCTCTGGATCGTGGCCGGCGGGGGCGCGCGCAACCCGACGCTGCTCGCGGGGCTCCGGGATCGGCTTCAGGCGGAGGTGAAAACCGCTGACGCAGTAGGGCTTTCGGCCGACGCGCTGGAGGCGCAGGCCTTCGCGGTGCTGGCGGTGCGCAGCCTGAAGGGGCTGCCGCTGACCTATCCCGGCACCACCGGGGCGCCGCGCGCGCTGACCGGCGGCGCGCTCGCCCGGCCATAAACCGCATAAGATGTTGTTCCGCCTTGATCTGGCGGCATTCGTCGGGGAAGTTCCAACCTCCTTCCTCTGACGCTTCGGCGCTCGGACCACGCCGGGTTCGCACCAGGCGCGCCCGGCCGCCCGTGGCGTGCATGCGAACCGGCGGGCATGGACAACATCACGGTCGTCAATGCGATCCTGCTGTTCGGGGCGGCGCTGGTGCTCGTCGGCATTCTGTCGTCGCTCGTCGCATCCCGGTTCGGCGCGCCGCTGCTGCTGGTCTTCCTCATCATCGGCATGCTCACCGGCGCGGACGGACCGGGCGGCGTCGCTTTCGACAACTACCGGCTGACCTATCTGATCGGCTCGTTGGCGCTTGCGATCATCCTGTTCGATGGCGGGCTGCGCACGCGCATCTCGCATCTCGCGGGCTCGCTCGCGCCGGCGATCGGGCTCGCCACGGTGGGGGTGGTGATCACCGCGGGGCTGATCGGCGCCTTCGCCTCCTACGTGCTGAATCTCAGGCTGTCGGAAGGCTTCCTGATCGGGGCCACGATCGCCTCGACCGACGCCGCGGCGGTGTTCTTCCTGATCCGCGCCAGCGGCCTGCAGCTTCAGCGGCGGGTCGGCGGCGTGCTGGAGATCGAATCCAGCACCAATGATCCGGTCGCGGTGTTCCTCACCGTCATGATGGTCGGCATCGTCAGCGCCTCCGGCGGCCACGACGGGCTGACGATCCTCGGCGAGTTCCTGCAGGAGGCGATCATCGGCGGCGCGGCCGGCGTCGCGGGCGGATTCGCGCTCGCCTTCGTGCTCAACAAGGTCGAGCTGCCGTCCGGGCTGCACCCGCTGTTCGTGGTGGCGAGCGCCGTCGCGCTGTTCGCCCTTGCGGCGGTCATGCACGGCTCCGGATTCCTGGCCGTCTATCTCGCAGGCATCGTGGTGGGCAATCGTCAGGTGCGCGCGCTGCCCAGCATCATCGCCTTCCACGACACCGTCACCTGGCTCTGCCAGATCGTGATGTTCATCGTGCTCGGCCTCCTCGTCACGCCGTCGACCCTGCTGCCGTCGCTCGGCGCTTCGCTCGCCATCGCCTTCATGCTGATCTTCGTGGCGCGGCCGGCGGCGGTCGCGCTCTGCCTGCTGCCGTTCGGCTTCTCGCGCAAGGAGATCGGCTTCGTGGGCTGGGTCGGCCTGCGCGGGGCGGTGTCGATCTTCCTCGCCGCAATCCCGACGCTGGCCGGCGCCCCCAACGCGCAGATCTACTTCAACGTCGCCTTCGTGGTGGTGATCGTCTCGCTGCTGGTGCAGGGCTGGACGATCACGGAGCTCGCGAAGCGGCTCGGCCTCGCCGTCCGCCAGACCGGCCGGCAGGTGCAGCGGATCGAGATCGACCTCCCCGGCCAGCTCGCGCAGGAGATGGTGGGCTATCCCGTGACGCCGAAGTGTCCGATTCTCGCCCGCGACGCGGTGCCGAAATGGGCTACGCCGGTTTTCGTGATCCGCGAGGACCGCATTCTCGACCCGCTTCAGGCCGGCGCGCTGAAGGCGGGCGACTACGGTTATTTTCTTGCGCCGCACAATCGCGTGGCGGAGCTCGACGGCCTGTTCGCCTCCACGGAAGCCGGGCGCGCGCGGCCCGCGCTCAGCGAGTTCGCGTTGCGCGGCGACGCGGCGCTCGCGACGCTGTCGGCCATGTATGGCCTCGCGATCCCCGCCGAAGACGCCGGATCGACGATCGCGGAGGTCTTCGCCCGGCGCTTCGAAAACGAGCCCGCCGTCGGCGACGCCGTTGAGTTCGGAGGGGCGACGCTCGTCGTGCGAGGAGTCGACGAGGGCAAGGTGGTGCGCGTCGGCCTCCGCATCGAGGACGAGCCCGACGCGACGGTCTCGCTTGTCCCGACGGGACCGCGCGCCGCCGCGCGCAACGCCGCGGACAAGCTGTGGCGGAAGGTGCAGGGCGCGCTGAAACGCGCGGCTTAAAGGATTTCGAAACCATGTCCGCGTCACTCTCGCGGACATGATCATTCGTCACCGTTGGCGCACGGCCGCCGCCCAGCTCGCCCTCTGGCTCGTCGCCACCGGCGCGGTCGTCTATTTCAGCCAGCAGGCCTACGTGGGCGCCCACGGCCTCGTCGCCAGCCGCGAGTTCGAGGCGGAGATCGCGACGCTCTCGGCGCAGCTCGCCTCTCTCAAGGAGACGCGCGAAAGCTACGAGCACCGGATCGACCTGCTGAGCTCAGACCAGCTCGACCCCGACCTACTCGATGAAGAAGCCCGCGTCGATCTCGGCTGGCTGCACCCCAACGACCGCGTCGTCGAAACGCGCTGACGTCTTCGCAGATGCAGCGTGGCGCATTGGGTTGCTCTTCGCTATCGCACAATCAAAATACTCTATGGCCCCCCTTGCGACTTTAGTTGCATCCGGGCACATACGTTCCAAGCGATCTGGGCGTCGGCTCGATTTGCCTTAAGGTCGCGTTAGGTTTCCGTCTCAAGGAAGCCCAGCTCAGGGGAACGTCCATGGCCGTATCCGCCGCAAAAGCCGCTCCCGAGACCGAGGTCTCGTCCGCGAGCGGGGCGCTCGAGTTCACGAAGGAGGAGGAGCTTCACGCCCATCGCGAGATGCTCCTGATCCGCCGCTTCGAGGAGAAGGCCGGCCAGCTTTACGGCATGGGCCTCATCGGCGGCTTCTGCCACCTCTACATCGGTCAAGAAGCGGTCGTCATCGGCATGCAGATGGCGGTCGAGCCGGGCGACCAGGTGATCACCGGCTACCGCGACCACGGGCACATGCTCGCCTGCGAAATGGACCCGAAGGGCGTCATGGCCGAGCTCACGGGCCGCCGCGGCGGCTACTCCAAGGGCAAGGGCGGCTCGATGCACATGTTCAGCGTCGAGAAGCAGTTCTACGGCGGCCACGGCATCGTCGGCGCGCAGGTGTCCCTCGGGACGGGCCTCGCCTTCGCCAACCGCTACAAGAAGAACGGCAAGGTCTCCCTGGTCTATTTCGGCGACGGCGCCTCGAACCAGGGCCAGGTCTACGAGAGCTTCAACATGGCGAAGCTCTGGAAGCTGCCTGTCGTCTACGTCATCGAAAACAACAAGTATGGCATGGGCACCTCGGTCGAGCGCGCCTCGTCGAACACCAACCTCTCCCAGCGCGGCGCGAGCTTCGACATCCCCGGCGAGCAGGTCGACGGCATGGACGTGCGCGCGGTGAAGGCCGCCGGCGCGCGGGCGATCGCCCACGCTCGCGAGGGCAAAGGCCCTTACATCCTCGAGATGGTCACCTACCGCTACCGCGGCCACTCGATGTCGGATCCGGCGAAGTACCGCTCGAAGGACGAAGTCCAGAAGATGCGCGAGACCCACGACCCGATCGAGCAGGTGCGCGCGCGCCTGATCAAGGCGGGCCTGGCGACCGAGGACGAGTTCAAGGCCATCGACAAGGAGGTGCGCGACATCGTCAACGCCGCCGCCGAGTTCGCGACCAACGATCCCGAGCCTGATCCGTCGGAGCTCTGGACCGACATTCTGCGCTGAGCGGCCGAACGTAAGCTGTCGTCGTGCCGCCGGCGGGCGCCGCCGCCGGCCAAAAAGCCTTCAAGGATAGAGGGACGTCCCCGATGCCGATCGAAGTCCTCATGCCGGCGCTGTCGCCGACCATGGAGGCGGGGAAGCTCGCCAAGTGGTTGAAGAAGGAAGGAGACGCCGTGAAGTCCGGCGACGTCATCGCCGAGATCGAGACCGACAAGGCGACCATGGAGGTCGAGGCGGTCGACGAGGGCGTGCTCGGCAAGATCCTGGTGGCCGACGGCTCCGAGGACGTGAAGGTCAACACCCCGATCGCGCTGATCCTGGCCGACGGAGAAGACGACAGCGCGCTCGCGAACGGCGCGGCTGCGCCCCAAGACGAGGCTCCGAAGACCGAGGCTAAATCCGAGGCGCCGGCCGAGACCGAGGCCAAGTCCGACGGTAAGCCGGCCTCTGGGGCCGGCAAGGTCGAGTCGGCCGCCGCGAACCCGCCGGCGCCCGATGTCAGGCCGGAGCCCGACGTCCCCGAGGGCACCGAGATGGTGATGACGACCGTCCGCGACGCTCTGCGCGACGCGATGCTCGAGGAGATGCGCGCCGACGAGCGCGTGTTCCTGATGGGCGAGGAGGTCGCCGAGTACCAGGGCGCCTACAAGGTCAGCCAGGGGCTGCTGGAGGAGTTCGGGGCGGAGCGCGTGATCGACACGCCGATCACCGAGCACGGCTTCGCCGGCGTCGGCGTCGGCGCGGCGCTGGCGGGGCTCAAGCCCATCGTCGAGTTCATGACCTTCAACTTCGCGATGCAGGCGATCGATCAGATTATCAACTCGGCCGCTAAGACCCTCTATATGTCCGGCGGCCAGATGGGCTGTTCGATCGTGTTCCGCGGCGCAAACGGCGCGGCGGCCCGGGTCGGCGCGCAGCACAGCCAGGACTACGCTTCCTGGTACTCGAACGTCCCCGGGCTCACGGTGCTCGCGCCCTACACCGCCGCCGACGCCAAGGGCCTGCTCAAGGCCGCGATCCGCGACAACAACACCGTCATCTTCCTCGAGAACGAGATCCTCTACGGGCAGCAGTTTCCGGTGCCGAAGCTCGACGACTACGTCGTGCCGATCGGCAAGGCCAAGATCGCCCGACCGGGCAAGGATGTGACGATCGTCGCCTGGTCGATCGGCATGACCTACGCGCTGAAGGCCGCGGAGGAGCTCGCCAAGGACGGCGTCGACGCCGAGGTGATCGACCTGCGCACCATCCGCCCGATGGACACGGACACCATCATCGAGTCGGTCAAGAAGACCGGCCGGCTCGTGACCGTCGAGGAAGGCTGGGCCCAGTCCGGCGTCGGCGCGGAGATCTCGGCGCGCGTCATGGAGCGCGCCTTTGACTGGCTCGACGCGCCGGTGACGCGCGTGTCGGGCAAGGACGTGCCGATGCCCTACGCCGCGAACCTCGAGAAGCTCGCGCTCCCGAGCGTCGCCGAGGTCGTCGAGGCGGCCAAGGCGGTGTGCTACCGCTCCTGAGGAGACGCAGATGCTCGGACGTATCCTGAAGACGGTCGCGAACGAGTTCTTGCGCAACCGCGCCCAGCGCACAGGCTCCGGTCCGCGACGTCTGCCGCCGACCTCCATCCGTGAAGCCCAGAGCCGCGCGGTCCATCACGTGGTCCGCACGGTGCTGAACAAGTTCATGAAGCGCTGAGCGGCCGCAAAGAAGCCCGCCCTAAGCGAGGGACCAATGCCGACCAACATCCTGATGCCCGCGCTGTCGCCGACAATGGAAAAGGGCAACCTCGCCAAGTGGCTCGTGAAGGAGGGCGACGCGGTCAAATCCGGCGACGTCCTCGCCGAAATCGAGACTGACAAGGCGACCATGGAGGTCGAGGCCGTCGACGAGGGCACGGTCGGAAAGATCGTGGTGCCGGAAGGCACGTCCGACGTTCCGGTCAACGAATTGATCGCGATCCTCTTGGAGGAGGGCGAGGACGCCAGCGCGCTGGACGGCGCCGGCAAGCCGCAGGCGAAGGCCGCTCCGGAGCAGGCCGAAGCCACGTCCGAGGCTTCCAAATCCGAGGCTTCCAAGTCCGACGCGGCGACGTCCGAGGCCGCGCCGCGCCCGAGCGAGGCCGGCCACGGCGAGGCCCCGAAGTCGGAGACAAAGGCGGACGCGCCGAAGGCCGCCGCCAATGGTCACGACAAGGGCGAACGCGTGTTCGCGTCGCCGCTCGCGCGCCGGCTCGCAAAGGAGGCCGGCGTCGACCTGAAGGCGATCTCCGGCTCAGGCCCGCATGGCCGCGTGGTGAAGGCGGACGTGGAGGAGGCCAAGGCCTCCGGCGGCGCGCAGGCTGGGGGCGGCGACAAGACGGCCCCAGCTGCGGAGTCCAAAGCGCCCGCCGCCGCCCCCGCCGCAAAGGCTCCGGTCCCGGCCGGCGCCTCGGACGAGGCGATCAAAAAACTGTTCGCGGAAGGGTCCTACGAGGAGATCCCGCACGACGGCATGCGCAAGACCATCGCGCGCCGGATGACCGAAGCCCGGCAGACGGTGCCGACGTTCTATCTCACGGTCGACTGCGAGATTGATGCGCTGTTGGCCCTTAGGGAGCAGATTAACTCGTCCGCGCCGGAGAAAGACGGCAAGGCCGCTTGGAAGGTCTCCGTCAACGACATGGTGATCAAGGCGCTCGGCGTCGCGCTCGCGCAGGTTCCGGACGCCAACGTCAGCTGGACCGAGGGCGCGATGCTCCGCCACAAGCACGCCGACGTCGGCGTCGCGGTGGCGCTGCCGAACAACGGCCTCATCACCCCGATCATTCGCGCCGTCGAGACCAAGACGCTGTCGGTGATCGCAAAGGAGATGAAGGACTTCGCCCAGCGCGCTAAGGACCGCAAGCTCAAGCCTGAAGAGTACCAGGGCGGCACTACGGCGGTGTCGAATCTCGGCATGTTCGGGGTGAAGGACTTCACCGCGGTGATCAACCCGCCGCATTCGACCATCCTCGCGGTCGGCGGCGGCGAGAAGCGCGCGGTGGTGAAGGGCGGCGAGATCAAGATCGCGACCGTCATGAGCCTGACGCTGTCCTGCGACCACCGCTCGGTCGACGGCGCGCTGGGCGCCACGCTGATCTCCGCCATCAAGCGGCTGATCGAGAAGCCGATGGGGCTTTTGGTCTAGCCATGCCGCTGGTTCGCGTCTCCCTCCTCAAAGGCCGCAGCGCCGCCGCGAAGCGGGCGATCGCGGACGGGGTTTACGAGGCCCTGCGCGCGGTGTTCTCGGTTCCACAAGACGACAAGTTCGTCGTGTTTCACGAGCACGACGCCGACGGATTCATCTTCGAGCCGAGCTATCTCGGCGTCGCGCACGACGAGGGCCTCGTGATCCTTCAGATCGCAATCAGCGACGGGCGCACGGTCGAGCTGAAGCGGGCGTTCTATCGCAGCGTCGTCGAGCGGCTTCAGGCGGATCCGGGCGTCGAGCCGCGCAACGTCTTCATCAACCTGATCGAGGTCAGGAAAGAAAACTGGTCGTTCGGCGACGGCGTCGCGCAGTACGTCTGACCACGAAGGGGAACCCCATGGCCGACACCTACGACGTCCTCATCATCGGCGGCGGTCCCGGCGGCTACGTGACCGCGATCCGCGCGGCTCAGCTCGGCTTCAAGACGGCGGTGGTCGAGCGCGAGCATCTCGGCGGCATCTGCCTGAACTGGGGTTGCATCCCCACCAAGGCGCTGCTGCGGTCGGCGGAGGTGTTCCACTACATGGAGCACGCCAAGGATTATGGCCTCTCGGCCGAGCAGGTCGGCTTCGATATCGCCGCCGTCGTCAAGCGGTCGCGCGGGGTCTCGTCCCAGCTCAACGGCGGCGTCGGCTACCTGCTGAAGAAGAACAAGGTCGACGTGATCTGGGGCGAGGCGACGCTGACCAAGCCTGGCGAGGTCAAGGTCGTTGCGCCCAAGAAGTCCGTGCAGGGCCCGCCCACGCCGGCGCCGAAGGGCGCGCTGGGGGAGGGGACCTACACCGCGAAGAACGTCATCGTCGCCACCGGCGCGCGGCCGCGGGTGCTGCCGGGCCTAGAGCCCGACAAGAAGCTCGTCTGGACCTACTTCGAGGCGATGGTTCCGGAGACCTTCCCGAAGTCCCTGCTGGTTGTCGGCTCCGGCGCGATCGGCATCGAGTTCGCGAGCTTCTACCGCACCATGGGCGCCGAGGTGACCGTGGTCGAGGTGCTGCCGCAGATCCTCCCCGTGGAGGACGAGGAGATCGCGGCCCACGCGAGGAAGCGTTTCGAGAAGCAGGGCATCCGCATTCTCACCGGGGCCAAGGTGACCAAGCTGAACAAGGGCGCGAACGACGTCGCCGCGACCGTGGAGCTCGGCGACGGCAAGACCGAGACGATCAAGGTCGACCGGGTCATCTCGGCGGTCGGCGTCGTCGGCAACATCGAGAACCTCGGGCTGGAGGCGCTCGGCGTGAAGACCGAGCGCGGCTGCGTCGTGACGGACGGCCTCGGCCGCACCAACGTGAAGGGCGTATACGCCATCGGCGACGTCGCCGGCCCCCCGATGCTGGCGCACAAGGCCGAGCACGAGGGCGTCATCTGCATCGAGGGCATCAAGGGCCTGCACCCGCATGAGATGGACAAGGCCAAGATCCCCGGCTGCACCTACTGCCAGCCGCAGATCGCTTCGGTCGGCGTGACGGAGAAGAAGGCCAAGGAGCAGGGCCGCAGGGTCAAGGTCGGCCGCTTCCCGTTCAACGGCAACGGCAAGGCGATCGCGCTCGGCGAGCCGGAAGGACTGGTCAAGACCATCTTCGACGCCGAGACCGGCGAGCTCATCGGCGCGCACATGGTGGGCGCGGAAGTGACCGAGCTGATCCAGGGCTTCGTGGTCGCCATGAACCTCGAGACCACCGAGGAGGAGCTGATGCATGCGGTGTTCCCGCATCCGACGCTCTCCGAGATGATGCACGAGAGCGTGCTCGACGCCTATGGCCGCGTCATTCACACGTGAGGGCGGCGTGAATATTTTCCGATCGCCGGAACAAGCAGCCGCTGCCGAGGTTTATGTCCGGTCGGGACATACAGGGAGTGCTGTCCATGGAAGGCGTCGGCTGGCTCATGGCGATCATCATCGGCGCAATCGCCGGATGGATCGCCGAGCAGATCATGAAATCGGACATGGGTCTGCTCATGAACATCATCCTCGGCATCGTCGGGGCTCTGGTCATGAACGCGATCCTCAAGGCTGTCGGCGTGATCCCGCCGGGCGGGTGGATCTGGCAGTGCGTCGTGGCGGTCGCAGGCGCGTGCCTGCTGATCTTCCTGTGGCGCATGATTGCGGGCCGTCGCGCGGTCTAGTCCTGCGCTGCGCGCCCCTCCGCCATGCGGGTCCGGGCGCGCGCATCGACGGCGAAGGCGTCTTCGCCTAAAGTTTGAGGAGAGCGGGCTCGCGTCCGCTCTCCTTTTTGTTTGCCGCGACGGTTCTCGCGACGGAAACGGAAAGACGACAGGCTCCCATGGTCACGGTGCTCGATCGCACGAACGGCCCCGCACGGCCGCGCCATCCCGAAAAGGCGCGACGGCCCGAGACCGAACAGCTGAAGAAGCCGGACTGGATCCGCGTCCGCGCGCCGGGGTCACCTGTGTGGCGCGAGACGCAGGAGATCGTACGCGCCAACAAGCTCGTCACCGTGTGCGAGGAGGCCGGCTGCCCGAACATCGGCGAGTGCTGGTCGAAGAAGCACGCGACTTTCATGATCCTGGGCGACACCTGCACCCGCGCCTGCGCCTTCTGCAACGTCCGCACGGGCATGCCGGAAGCGGTCGATCTCGGGGAGCCCGGCCGGGTGGCGGAGGCCGTCGCCAAGCTTGGCCTGCACCACGTGGTCATCACCTCGGTGGATCGTGACGATCTCGCCGACGGCGGCGCCCGGCACTTCGGCGACGTCATCCGCGCCATCCGGCGATCGAGCCCCGGCACCACGATCGAGGTGCTGACGCCCGACTTCCTGAGGAAGCCCGGCGCGCTGGAGATCGTCGTCGAGGCGCGGCCGGACGTGTTTAACCACAACCTCGAATGCGTGCCGTCGCTCTACCTGACCGTCCGGCCCGGCGCCCGGTACTTCCACTCCATTCGCCTGCTGCAGCGGGTGAAGGAGCTGGACCCCACCATGTTCACCAAGTCGGGCATCATGGTCGGGCTCGGTGAGGAGCGGAACGAGGTGCTGCAGCTGATGGACGACCTGCGCACCGCCGAGGTCGACTTCCTGACGATCGGCCAGTATCTGCAGCCCACCAAGCGCCACCACGCCATCGCGCGCTTCGTCACGCCGGACGAGTTCAAGTCCTACGAGACCATCGCCTACGCCAAGGGCTTTCTCATGGTGTCGTCCAGCCCGCTCACGCGGTCTTCGCACCACGCAGGCGAGGACTTCGCGAAGATGGTCGCCAACCGGGCGGCGAAGCTTGGCGCACGCCCCGCGGCGATCGCGGCGGAGTAGGGCTCAAGCAGCCGTCGTCCCGGCTGCAGCGCAGCGGAACGCCGGAACCCTTAGCCGCGACGATTCAGGACCGAGCCGGCGCTTTGAGATGGCTCCGGCCGGATTATAGGCTCCGGGACTTCGCCCGGAGCGACGCCGCGTTTTGCGGGCATCGACGAACGAACCGCTGGGGAATAGCTTACGCCGCGTCTTCGCCGGTGTCGGCGGCCGCCTGGGGCGCGGCGACTTCGCCGATCGGTCCGAGACGCTTGTCGAGGTAGGAGTTCACCTCGACCAACAGCTCTTCGGTGCGGTTCTCGAAGAAGTGGTTCGCGCCGGGGATGATCGACTGGTCGATCACGATGCCCTTCTGCGTCTTCAGCTTCTCAATCAGCGTCTGGACGTCCTTCATCGGCGCCACGCGGTCCTGGTCGCCGTGCACGAACAGGCCGGAGGATGGGCAGGGCGCCAGGAACGAGAAGTCGAAGCGGTTGGCGGGCGGGGCGACCGAGATGAAGCCCTCGACCTCGGGCCGGCGCATCAGGAGCTGCATGCCGATCCAGGCGCCGAACGAGACGCCGGCGATCCAGCAGGCCCGCGCGTCGGGGTTAAGAGCCTGCGCCCAGTCGAGCGCGGAGGCGGCGTCCGACAGCTCGCCCGAGCCGTGGTCGAAGTTGCCCTGGCTGCGGCCGACGCCGCGGAAGTTGAAGCGCAGGACCGAGAAGCCGCGGTTCAGGAAGGCGTAGTAGAGGTTGTACACGATCTGGTTGTTCATCGTGCCCCCGAACTGCGGGTGCGGGTGCAGGATGAGCGCGATCGGCGCGCGGCGCTTCTTGGCCGGGTGGTAGCGGCCCTCGATGCGGCCGGCCGGTCCGTTGAAGATCACCTCGGGCATAGATGTGTCCTTGAAAAACGGAGCGCGGCCGCTCCCTCATTCGCGAAACGCGGCGCAAGGCTGCGTCAGCGGCCATGGCCGCGAGGCCGCCTTGCATATAGGAAGCGCTGTCTCTAGCACGAATGATCCGGCGGAATGCAAGGCTTGCGCGTCCGCTCAGCCTCTGCGGACCGGCGAAGACGATCGGAGGCCCCGATGCGCGTCTATCTCGACCACAACGCCACCACCGCGACCCGACCCGAAGCGATCGCCGCGATCGCGGAGACGCTGGCGGCGGTGGGAAACCCGTCCTCGGTCCACGCCGACGGCCGCGGCAAGCGCCGGCTGGTCGAAGAGGCGCGGGCGAAGGTCGCCCGGCTCGTAGGCGCCTCGCCGGCCGGCGTCGTGTTCACCAGCGGCGGCACGGAAGCCTCGAACCTCGCGCTTTCGCCCTCGATCCGCGATCCGCGAGATCCGCGCCCCGTCACGCGCCTGCTCGCTTCGGCGATCGAACACCCCGCGGTCCTCGCCGGAGCCCGGTTCTCGGCTGAGGCCGTGGAGATCGCGCCCGTCACCGGCGCGGGCCTGATCGACCTCGCGGCGCTCGAACGCGCCTTCGCGGCCCACGCCGCCGCGCATCCCGACGAGCGGGCGATCCTAGCCCTGATGCTCGCCAACAACGAAACCGGCGTCATCCAGCCGGTCGCGGAAGCCGCCGCGATCGCGAGGCGCTACGGCGGGCTGGTCCATGTCGACGCCGTGCAGGCGGTCGGCAAGATTCCAGTCGACCTCGGCGCGCTCGGCTGCGACTTCCTTGCGCTCGCGGCGCACAAGTTCGGCGGCCCGGCCGGGATCGGCGCGCTCGTCCGGCGGGACACGGAGCTGCACGTGGTGGATCCGGTCGTGCGCGGCGGTGGGCAGGAGAAGGGCTGGCGCGGCGGCACGGAGAACGTCGCCGGGATCGTCGGCCTGGGCGTCGCGGCGGAGGCCGCCGGGCGCGATCTTGAGGCCTTCGCCCGGCTGGCCGAGCAGCGCGACCGGCTCGAGGCCGGACTGAAGGCGCTCGGCCCGATCACGATCTTTGGAGAGGACGCGCCGCGGTTGCCCAACACCTGTTGCTTCGCCGACCCGCGCGCGCCTTCGTCGAGCGCCGTGATCGGGCTCGACCTCGCTGGCGTGTCGGTCTCGTCGGGGTCGGCCTGCTCGTCGGGGAAAACGAAAGCGTCCCCGGTGCTTGACGCGATGGGCGTCACGCACGATCTGTCGAACGGAATGTTGCGCGTGAGCTTTGGCTGGTCGTCCGGCCCAAACGACGCCGAAATCTTCCTTGCGGCTTGGTCCGGCATCGTCAAACGCATCGTATCTCAAGCGAGCGCGGCTTGACGTTGCGCCGATCGGCCTTCAGCAAGCGTCGCATTCCTGTTACTTAGACTCGTTCAAGCGCCGACCGGCCTTCCGCCGGACGGATGGGAGTGAAGAAATATGCCGGCTGTTCAGGAGACCGTCGCCCGCGTCCGCGAGATCGACGTCGACCAGTACAAATACGGCTTCGTCACCGACATCGAATCCGATCGCGCGGAAAAAGGCCTGTCGGAAGACACCGTCCGCTTCATCTCGGCCAAGAAGGGCGAGCCGGAGTGGATGCTGGAGTGGCGGCTCGACGCCTATCGGCGCTGGCGGACTATGGTCGAGCCGGACTGGGCGCGGGTGGACTATCCGCCGATCGCCTATGACGAGCTCTATTATTACTCCGCGCCGAAATCGACCGCGGGGCCGAAGACGCTCGACGAGGTCGATCCCGAGCTGCTGCGCACCTACGAGAAGCTCGGCATCCCACTGCGGGAGCAGGAAATTCTCGCCGGCGTCGAGCAGCGCCGCGTCGCAGTCGACGCCGTGTTCGATTCGGTCTCGGTTGCGACCACCTTCAAGAAGGAGCTGGCGCAGGCCGGCGTCATCTTCTGCCCGATCTCCGAGGCGATCCGTGAGCATCCGGAGCTGGTGAGAAAATACCTCGGCTCAGTGGTCCCGACCTCCGACAATTTCTTCGCGACGTTGAACTCCGCCGTGTTCTCGGACGGCTCGTTCGTCTACGTGCCTAAGGGCGTCCGCTGCCCGATGGAGCTGTCGACCTACTTCCGCATCAACGAGCAGAACACCGGCCAGTTCGAGCGCACGCTGATCATCGCCGACGAGGGCTCCTTCGTGAGCTACCTCGAAGGCTGCACAGCGCCGATGCGCGACGAGAACCAGCTGCACGCCGCGGTCGTCGAACTCGTCGCCCACGACGACGCCGAGATCAAATACTCGACCGTCCAGAACTGGTACCCCGGCGACTCCGAGGGCAGGGGCGGCATCTACAACTTCGTGACCAAGCGCGGCGACTGCCGCGGCAGGAACTCCAAGATCTCCTGGACGCAGGTGGAGACCGGCTCCGCGATCACCTGGAAGTACCCGAGCTGCATCCTGCGCGGCGACGGCTCGCGCGGCGAGTTCTACTCGATCGCGATCTCGAACGGCCGGCAGCAGGTCGATTCGGGCACGAAGATGATCCACCTCGGCAAGAACACGACCTCGAAGATCATCTCGAAGGGCATCTCGGCCGGTCGGTCGCAGAACACCTACCGCGGTCTCGTCTCGGCGCACCGCAAGGCGACCAACGCCCGCAACTTCACGAACTGCGACAGCCTGCTGATCGGCGACGAATGCGGCGCCCACACCGTGCCCTACCTCGAGGCCAAGACCTCGACCGCGGTGTTCGAGCACGAGGCGACCACGTCCAAGATCTCGGACGACCAGAAGTTCTACTGCCTGCAGCGCGGGTTGTCGGAGGAGGAGGCGGTGGCGCTCATCGTCAACGGCTTCGTCAAGGACGTGCTGCAGCAGCTTCCGATGGAGTTCGCGGTCGAGGCGCAGAAGCTGATCTCGATCAGCCTCGAAGGCAGCGTGGGCTGACATCGACGTTCGCGTCATCCAGGCCGGCCGCAAGGCCGAGCCGGGATCGCGCGTAGACTGAGGCGTCCTTGTTAAAGGACGATCCCGGCGCTCGCTTCGCTCGGCCGGGATGACGAGTTTGGGAAACGGGAAGACAATGCTCTCGATCAAGAACCTCCACGCCTCCATTGAGGACAAGCCGATCCTGCGCGGGCTCGACCTCGAGGTGAAACCGGGGGAGGTGCATGCGATCATGGGGCCGAATGGGTCGGGCAAGTCGACCCTCAGCTACGTGCTCGCGGGCAAGGACGACTACGAGGTCACCGACGGCTCCGCGACGCTCGACGGCGCGGACCTGCTCGCCATGGCGGCCGACGAGCGCGCCGCGGCCGGCCTGTTTCTCGCCTTCCAGTACCCGCTGGAGATCCCCGGCGTCGCCACCATGACCTTCCTCAAGGCCGCGGTGAACGCCCAACGCCGCGCCCGCGGCGAGGGCGACCTGCCGACCCCGCAGTTCATGAAGCTGGTCCGCGAAAAGGCTGATGGACTAGGTATTTCCACCGACATGCTCAAGCGCGGCCTCAACGTCGGCTTCTCCGGCGGCGAGAAGAAGCGCAACGAAGTGCTGCAGATGGCGCTGCTCGAGCCGAAGCTCTGCGTTCTGGACGAGACCGACTCGGGCCTCGACATCGACGCGCTGAAGGTGGTGGCCGAGGGCGTGAACGCGCTCCGCGCCAAGGACCGCGCCTTTGTGGTCATCACCCACTACCAGCGCCTGCTCGACCACATCACGCCGGACGTCGTCCACGTGATGGCCAAGGGCCGCATCGTCCGCACCGGCGGAGCGGAGCTCGCCCACGAGCTCGAAGCCCGCGGCTATGCCGACTACGTCGGCGAAGCTGCGGCGTGAGGAGCGACGACACGATGAACGCCGAAGTCCGCTCCCTCCGCACCGCCGCCGAGACTGCGCTCTCCGAGATCT
Organism: Methylopila sp. 73B; assembly: GCF_000526315.1. Classification (NCBI taxonomy): domain Bacteria; kingdom Pseudomonadati; phylum Pseudomonadota; class Alphaproteobacteria; order Hyphomicrobiales; family Methylopilaceae; genus Methylopila; species Methylopila sp. 73B. The sequence goes on from NZ_JAFV01000001.1 coordinate 1,125,781, forward strand.
TCGCCTCGGCTTTCGCCGGGCTTCCCGGCGACTCGGCGGTGGCCGAACGCCGCCGGACCGCTTTCGATGCGTTCAAGTCCGTCGGCCTCCCGTCGCGCCGCGTCGAGGACTGGAAGTACACCGACCTGCGCGCCCTGATGCGCGACGCCAAGCCCATCGCCGGCGCGCCCGACGGCGTGATGATCGCCGCCGCGCGCGCTGCGCTGGCGCCTTACGCGGCGATCGACGCCACCTGCGTCACCTTCGTCAACGGCCGTTTCGTCGAGGAGCTCTCGGATCTCGCGACCGGCGAAGGCGTGTCGGTGACGCTGCTCAAGGACACGCTGGCGAACGGCGCCGGCGTCGAGGCGCTGTCGGACGGCGTTTCGCCCGCCGGCAACGTCGCTGTCGCGCTGAACGCTGCCTTCGTCGCGGACGGCGTCGTGGTCTCGGTCGCGCCGGGCGTGACCGCGTCGCGGCCGATCCACGTCGCGAACGTGCAGGCGGGCTCGGAGCACGCGGCCTATGGCCGTGTCGTGGCCAGGGTCGGGGAGGGCGGAAACGTCCTGCTGATCGAGAGCCACATCGGCGACGCCGGCGCGCACCAGACCAACAGCGTGGTGACCCTCGACGTCGCCGACGGCGCGCGCGTCGAGCTGGTCAAGATCCAGGACGAGAGCCTCGACACCCTGCATCTCGCGACGCTCGCCGTGCGCCTCGGCGCGAAGGCCGAGTTGAAGACCTTCGCGCTGGCCGCCGGCGCCCGGGCCGCGCGCCAACAGATCTACGTCTCCTTCACGGGCGACGGCTCGACCGCGGAGATCCGCGGCGCAGGCTTCGCGGGCGCCACGCGGCACCTCGACACGACCTTGATCGTCGACCACGACGCCGTCGGCTGCTCCAGCCGGGAGCATTTCAAGACCGCGCTCGACGGCGAGGCCCGCTCGGTGTTCCAGGGCAAGATCGTGGTGAAGCCCGGCGCGCAGAAGACCGACGGCAAGATGATGGCGCAGGCGCTGCTGCTGTCGGAAGGCGCCGAAGCCGACGCCAAGCCGGAGCTCGAGATCTTCGCCGACGATGTGGTCTGCGGCCATGGCGCGACGGTCGGCGCGCTCGACGACGAACTGCTGTTCTACCTCAAGTCCCGGGGCATTCCGCAGAAAGAGGCCGAGGCGCTGATGGTGCAGGCCTTCGTCGGCGAAGTGATCGAGACCATTGAGCACGAGCGCCTGCGCGAGATCGTCACCGACCGCGCTCTCGCCTGGCTCACCGCCCGGACGTGAGCTTCGCCGCTTCCGCGGGAGCGTCGTCGCCCCCGCCGTCCGGCTACGGCTGGCGCGCGCTTCTGCGCCATGTTCCGCAAGCCTGCTCATGCGCCGAGTCACGCGCGAGATGCAGGCGGCCGGGATCACGAGCGACGGCGGTTCATCGCCTTCGCAAGGCGATTATGGACGCCGGCGCTTGGGCGCTGGGGCTTGTGATCTGACGCAAAACAGTTAGATCACTAGCATGTCCCTCGCCCATATCGCTGACGCTCCTTCCTACGACGTCGAACGCCTGCGCGCGGACTTTCCCGCGCTGGCGCTGACCGTCCACGGCAAGCCGCTCGCCTATCTCGACAACGGCGCTTCGGCGCAAAAGCCCGTCCAGGTGCTCGACCGCATGCGGCGCGCCTATGAGACGGAGTACTCCAACGTCCACCGCGGCCTGCATTACCTGGCGAATGCCGCGACGGAAGCTTTCGAGGGCGGCCGCGAGAGCGTGCGCGCCTTCCTGAACGCCCCCTCGCTCGACGACATCGTCTTTACGCGGTCCGCAACCGAGGCGATCAACCTCGTCGCGAACGGCGTCGGACTCGCCGGCGTCAAGGAGGGCGACGAGATCGTCCTCACCATTATGGAGCACCACTCCAACATCGTGCCGTGGCACTTCCTGCGCGAGCGCCATGGCGCGGTGCTGAAATGGGTGCAGGTGCGTGAGGACGGCTCGTTCGACATCGAGGCCTTCGAGGCAGCGCTGACCGGGCGGACCAAGTTCGTCGCGGTCACGCACATGTCGAACGTGCTCGGCACGGTGGTGCCGGTGAAGGAGGTCTGCCGCCTGGCGCACGAGCGCGGCGTGCCGGTTCTCGTTGACGGCAGCCAGGGCGCGGTTCACCTCGCGCCGGACGTCCAGGACATCGACTGCGACTACTATGTGTTGACCGGCCACAAGGTCTACGGACCCACCGGCATCGGCGCGCTCTACGGCAAGACCGAGCGGCTGAGAGCGCTCGCCCCGTTCAACGGCGGCGGCGAGATGATCCGCGACGTGACCGAAGCCAACGTGACCTATGGAGACGCGCCGCATCGATTCGAAGCTGGAACGCCGCCGATCGTCCAGGCGATCGGCCTCGGCGCCGCGCTCGACTACATGCGGGCGGTCGGCCTCGACGCCATCGCGGCCCATGAAGCCGCGCTCGGCGCCTACGCCCAGGAGCGGCTGAGCCGGATCAACGCGGTCAAGATCTTCGGCCACGCGCCGGGGAAGGGGGCCATCGTCGCCTTCAACCTCGAAGGCGCTCACGCCCACGACGTGGCGACGGTGCTCGACCGGTCGGGCGTCGCGGTGCGCGCCGGCACCCATTGCGCGCAGCCGCTGCTGCAGCGGCTCGGCGTCACCTCGACTTGCCGGGCCTCGTTCGCCCTTTACAACACGACCGACGAGATCGATCGTCTCGCGGAAGCGCTCACGAAGGCGCGCGACCTGTTCGCGTGAGAAAGGCTCTGACATGAGCGATGCTGACGCCACCACGGCGCTTGCGCCGTCCGCCGCATCCGCGATCCCGCCGGAGGAGCTCGACCGTCTGACGGACGAGATCATCGGCGCGCTGAAGACCGTCTACGATCCGGAGATTCCGGTCGACGTCTATGAACTCGGGCTCGTCTACCGCATCGACGTGTCCGACGACCGCGACATCGCGATCGACATGACGCTGACCGCGCCGGGCTGCCCCGTGGCGGGCGAGATGCCGGGCTGGGTGGAGAACGCCGTCAGCTCGGTGCCCGGCGTCGGCAAGGTCACGGTGACCATGGTGTTCGATCCGCCGTGGGACCAGAGCCGCATGTCCGACGAGGCCCGCGTCGCGCTCGACATGTGGTGAAGCTGGGATGGCGGACGATGGGAACGGCTCGCCTCGCATCGCCCGCGTGCTCGAAACCGCGCTCTACGTCGACGATCTCGTTCGCGCTTCGCACTTCTATGATCATCTCTTCGGCTTTCCCAAGCTCTTCGCGGACGCGCGGCTGATCGCCTACGACGTGGGCGGGGAGAGCGTCTTGCTCCTGTTCGCCCGCGGCGCGAGCGTGACGACGCAGGTGCTGCCGGGCGGTGAGATCCCCGCCCACGACGGTTCCGGCGCGCTCCATCTCGCCCTCGCCATTAGTCGAGAGGAGCTCGCCGCGTGGGAGGACCGGCTCGACGTCGGCGGCGTCGCGATCGAAGGCCGGGTGGAGTGGCCCCGCGGCGGGATCAGCCTCTATTTCCGCGACCCGGATCGGAACCTGCTAGAACTCGCCACGCCGGGGCTATGGAAAACATACTGAAGCGTGATCGAGCCAGGCCGATCAGGGCTCCCCGCATCCACCGATCTTCATTTTCAACGCGCGAAGGCTTATCTTTCAGGTCACGCGCGAAAGCCCGCTTTTACCGGAGCTTCAAGACCATGGCCGCTGCCCGCCCCAGGCCCAAGGTGATGACCTTGACCGACCGCGCCGCCCAGCGCGTGCGCTCGATCATCGAACGTTCGGAGACGCCGCTCGCGGGCCTGCGCATCGGCGTCAAGACCGGCGGCTGCGCCGGCATGGAATACACGATGGCCTACGCGGCGGAGGCCGGCGCGCTCGACGAGATCGTCGAGGACAAGGGCGTCAAGGTGATGATCGATCCCAAGGCGATCCTCTATCTGCTCGGCACCGAGATGGATTTCGTGACCGAGAAGCTGACCCAGCGGTTCGTGTTCAACAATCCCAACCAGACCTCCGCCTGCGGCTGCGGCGAGTCGGTCGCCATCACGCCGGCCGTGCCCGAGAGCTACGCCTCCGCAAGCTGATGGCGCTCGACGCGGACGACGCGGCGGAGCTGTTTCGCGAACTGGGGCCCGTGCAGGTGCGACGGATGTTCGGCGGCGCGGGCGTGTACCACGCCGGCGCCATGTTCGCTCTCGAAGCGGGCGGGGCGCTCTATCTCAAGGCCGATCCCGACGCCGCCGAAGCTTTCCGCTCCGAAGGCTGCGAACCGTTTTCCTACGCGACCACGACGGGACGCCGGACCATCACATCGTTCTGGCGGGCGCCGGAGCGGTTGATGGACGAGCCTGACGAACTCGCCCGGTGGGCGCGCCGCTCCGTCGCGATTGCGCTGGCGAAGAAGAACTCTGGGAAGCCGCGCCGGCTAGGTCGCAAGGGAGCCGGATCATGACTCTCTTCGATCGGCTGAGGGCGGACGCCGCCGACGACTGGCGGTCCTACGTCGACCACCGGTTCGTCCGCGCGCTCGGCGACGGCTCCCTGCCGGAGGCGGCGTTCCGCAGCTATCTCGTCCAGGACTACCTGTTCCTGATCCAGTTCGCCCGCGCCTACGGCCTCGCCGTCTACAAGGGCGGCCGGCTGTCCGACATGCGCGCGGCCGCCGCCACGCTCCATGCCATTCTCGACGTCGAGATGGACCTGCACGTCCGCGTCTGCGCGCGCTGGGGGCTGACGGAGGGGGACCTCGAAGCGGCGGAGGAGGGCGCGGCCTGCGTGGCCTACACGCGCTTCGTGCTGGACGCCGGCCTCCGTGGCGACCTGCTCGACCTGCTGACGGCGCTCAGCCCCTGCGTGGTGGGCTACGCGGAGATCGGCGCGGCGCTCGCCCAGGACGGCATGGCCGCCGACAATCCCTACCGCGCCTGGATCGAGGAATACTCTGGCCCGGCGTATCAGGAGATCGCCGAGAACGCGCGCGCAACGCTCGATCGCCTCGGCGAGGAGCGGCTGACGCCGACCCGCTACGCGGAACTCGCGAAGCTCTTCGGCGCCGCGTCGCGGCTCGAGGCGGCGTTTTGGCAAGCGGCCCTGGACTCGGTGGCCTGAGCGCTGGCGCAGAGCTGCGTTGCAGGTCCGGGTCCCCGCGCGGCTTCCCGCAAGGGGCTGCGCGACCTATCTCGCACTGCAACGCCCGCGGCCGGAGCGCCGCAGCATCTCAACGCACCGGAGCTCTCATGACCGACACGCTCGACCCGCTGTTCACGCCCCTGAAAGCCGGCGCTCTCGACCTTCGCAACCGCGCCGTAATGGCGCCGCTCACGCGTTCGCGCGCCGACCACAAGACGCTCGCGCCCCGGCAGATGAACGCCGACTACTACGCCCAGCGCGCCAGCGCCGGGCTGATCATCGCGGAAGCCACCCAGATCTCCCCCGAGGGCCAGGGCTACGCCTGGACGCCGGGCATCTATTCCGACGAACAGATCGCGGGCTGGAAGCTCGTCACCGACGCCGTCCACGCCAAGGGGGGCACGATCGTGCTGCAGCTCTGGCACGTCGGACGCATCTCGCACCGCGACCTGCAGCCGGGCGGGAAGCTTCCCGTCGCGCCGTCCGCGGTGAAGCCCGAGGGCAAGGCCTTTACTGAAACCGGCTTCAAGGATCTCGAGACGCCGCGGGCGCTGGAGCTGGACGAAATTCCCGGCATCGTCGCGCAGTATGGCCAGGCCGCGAAGAACGCCGTGGCCGCCGGCTTCGACGGCGTCGAGGTGCACGGCGCGAATGGATACCTGCTCGACCAGTTCCTGCGCGACAAGACCAACCTCCGAACCGACGCCTACGGCGGATCGATCCAGAACCGCGCCCGCTTCCTGCTGGAGGCGACCCAGGCCGCGATCTACGCGATAGGCAAGGAGCGCGTCGGCATCCGGCTGTCGCCGGTCAGCCCCGCCAACGACTGCGCGGATTCGAACCCCGAACCGCTGTTCACCTACGTCACGGAAAAGCTCTCGGAGATGGGCCTCGCCTTCCTCCACGTGATCGAGGGCGAGACCCGCGGCTCGCGCGCGCCGGCGGGCGCGTTCGACCTTAAGGTGCTGCGCAGAGCGTTCAACGGCGTCTACATCGGCAACAACGGCTACGACCCGGAGCTCGCGGCGACGCGCGTGGCGGAGGGCGAGGTCGACGCGGTGGCCTTCGGTCGGCCGTTCATCGCGAACCCGGACCTCGTGGAGCGGATCCGCGACGGGGCGCCATTTGCGCAGCCGGACGAGGCCACGTTCTACGGCGGCGACGCCAAGGGCTACGTAGACTACCCGACCTACCGCGCTGCGGACGCGAAGGTCGCCTGAGGCGCGCCGGCGTCCTCGCCCGCGTCGTCGATATCGGAAAAGAGCGGATCGGTCTCGGCGATCACGAGATTCCGTCCGCTCCGTTTCGCGACGTACATGCACCGGTCGGCGCGGTCGATCACGGTCTGGCCCGTGTCGCCGCGCCGCCACTCCGCGACGCCGACGGAGACCGTCACGCGGCCGAGATGCTCGCCCGTCGAGCGCTTGACTAGGTCCTTGGTCATGACGGCGCGGCGGATGCGCTCGGCCACGGCGATCGCGCCCTGCAGGCCGGTGTCCGGCAGCACGATCGCGAACTCCTCGCCGCCGAAGCGCGCGGCGAGGTCATTGCCTTTCACGTTCTGCTTCAGCGCGAGCGCGACGAGACGCAGGACCTGGTCGCCCGTCAGATGGCCGTAGCTGTCGTTGAAGGTCTTGAACCGGTCGATGTCGATCAGCAGCACGGAGAACTGGGCCCGGCGATCGGCCTGGGCTTCGGCGTCCAGAAGTGCGCGGTCAAGCGCGCCCTGCAGGAATTTGCGGTTCGCGAGGCCGGTCAGAGGATCGGTCAGGGATTCCGCGCGGATGACCTCCAGCGTGTCGTGAAGCTTCCGCATCTCGCTCTGTGAATTGGAGAGCCGCTCTTCGAGCGCCTTTGTCCGGTTGATCATCGCGTGCGTCGCCGACAGCAGCAGTTCGCCGAGACGGCCGAGCACCACGCCGCCGGCGCCGTCGACGCTCTGGGCCTCGCGCATGACGCTTTCGAGCGCCTTGGCGTAGTCGCTGTTCGCGCCCCGAGCGACCTTCAGGGCGTCGTTGACCTCCCCGATCTCTTCGATGATGCGGGTGCCGACATGATCGACGCGCTCCGACAGGCGCAGCGGCGAGAGGTAGGTTTCGTAGAGCAGGTCAAGATCGGACTCGGAAATGCCCGGACCGTGCTCCAGCGCCTCGTTGATCGCGCGGTTCAGCGCGGAGTTGTACCCGGTGGCGTAGGTGTACCAGAGCTCGTAGTTGCGCGGATAGGCGGCGTGCCGGTGCACGCGCAGCCGCTGGATCGCGGCGTCGCTGAAGGCCAGCGTCCGGTCGAAGTCACTTGAGCCCCGCGTCATCAGAGGGCGCTCCCTAGCCTGCCGTTCCCCCGCCTCCCAAGCGGGAGACTGTCGGCTACGGCTTCGGCCGACGAAGCTTAGATGACGTCCGAGGGCGTAAAACTCGCGTTAAAACTGCCGGGTCGATTGGAGCTTATCACAGCCGCGACGATCTTATGCGCGCTTAAGGCGCACAGGCCTGAGCAGGAACGCGGGGACATGGTCGCCAAGACCGACGACCGGCGCGTCGTCGTGCGCCGGAGCGGCTGGGCGGCGCTCGCCATGGTTGCGCGGCCCACGCGACGAGCCGGCGCTTTCGGCCCGGGGCGCCCGCGGGGCGGGAGGCGTCTCGCGGACGGGAACAGGGGCGGCCGCTGCGGGGGCCTTCGGCGCCCTCGCCGGCGCGGGCGCCTTCGAGGCCGGCGAGGCGGCCTTCGCCACTGGCGCGGCGGCCTCGGTCTTTGCGGCGCCCGCGGCGCGCCCGCCGCGCGTGCGGCGCCTCGGGCCGGCGCTCACGAGCGTCTCTGCGTCAAGGGCGCCGCCCTGCCATTCGAGCTTCGTCTTGATCAGCTTCTCGATGGCGTCGAGATACTTGCCGTCCGACGGCGACACCAGGGTCAGCGCCACGCCGCTACGGCCCGCGCGGCCGGTGCGGCCGATGCGGTGGACGTAGTCTTCGGCGTGGATCGGCACGTCGTAGTTTACGACATGGCTGACGTCCGGGATGTCGAGGCCGCGCGCGGCGACGTCGCTCGCAACCAGCAGGTCGACCTCGCCGGTCTTGAAGCTGTCGAGCGCCGCCATGCGGGCGCGTTGGTCGAGGTCGCCGTGCAGCGCCGCGACCTTGAAGCCGTGCTGCTGCAGGGACTTGTAGACCACCGCCACGTCGCGCTTGCGGTTGCAGAAGATGATCGCGTTCTTGAAGCCTTCAACCTGCGCGACCTCGCGGCGCAGAATCTCGCGCTTGTCGGCGGCGTCGTCGCTGGTGGCGATCAGGCGCTGCGTCACCGTCGTCGCGGTGGAGGAGGCGCGCGCCACCTCGATGCGCACGGGATCGCGCAGGAACTGCTCGGTGAGACGGGTGATCTCCGGCGGCATGGTGGCCGAGAAGAACAGCGTCTGGCGGGCGGCCGGGATCAGCTTGCAAATGCGCTCGATGTCCGGGATGAAGCCCATGTCGAGCATGCGGTCGGCTTCGTCGATCACGAGGATCTCGATGCCGGTCAGCAGCAGGCGCCCGCGCTCGTGGTGGTCGAGCAGGCGGCCGGGCGTCGCGATCAACACGTCGACGCCACGGGTTAGCTTGGCGTCCTGGTCGCCGAAAGAGACGCCGCCGATCAGCAGCGCCATGGACAGCTTATGGTTCTGCCCGTACTTCGCGAAGCTCTCCTCGACCTGGGCCGCGAGTTCACGCGTAGGCTCGAGGATCAGCGTGCGCGGCATGCGCGCGCGCGCGCGACCTTGCTCGAGCCGCGTCAGCATCGGGAGGGTGAAGGAGGCCGTCTTGCCGGTGCCGGTCTGAGCGATGCCGAGCACGTCCTTGCGCGCCAGCACTTCGGGAATGGCGGCCGCCTGGATCGGCGTCGGGATCGTGTATCCCGAAGCTTCGACGGCGGACAGCACTTTCGGGCTCAGGCCGAGATCGGAGAAGGTCATGTCATCCTTAAGCGGTTCGATCGAGGAGCCGGCGCAGCGCGTCCGCCGAAGGATCCAGCTCCTTGGCCCATGCGGGACGACATCGTCCCACGGCCAGCGATCTGCCGCGGAGATGAGGCATTTGCAGGGAATTGTCAATTGGCGCGGACGTGGAAACTATAACGCGGGGCGCGGACACACGGCGGGAGCGACGATCTGATGGAAGCAACATTGCCGATCGTCTTCGCGCCCGGTCTCGGTTGCACGGAACGACTGTTCGCGCCGCAGGTCGCCGACCTCGGCGCACGGCCGTTCATGACGATCGACCATCGCCGGCACGCGACCCTCGCCGAGATCGCCGCCGCGGCGCTGGCCGAGGCGCCGGAGCGCTTCGCGCTGGTCGGCCTGTCCATGGGCGGCTACGTCGCCTTCGAGATGCTGAAGGCGGCGCCGGAGCGGATCGTCCGCCTCGCGTTGCTCGACACGACCGCTTACCCCGACACCGAGGAGGGCCGGGGACGACGCCGGGTGCTGATCGCCGCGGCCGAGCGGGGCAAGCTCAATTCGATCCACGCCGCGACCTACGCGCGCTACGTCCACCCGGCCCGCGTCAACGAGCCCGAGCTCGAGCGCGTCGTCCGGGCGATGCTGATCGAAACCGGAGCGCCGGCCTTCGCGCGGCAGATGACCGCGATCCTGAACCGCGAGGATTTTTCGGAGCTTCCGCCGACCATCGCCTGTCCGACGCTGGTGCTCGTCGGCGACCACGACGCGCCGACGCCGCCGGAGCACGCGCGGCGCATGGCCGCCGCCATTCCCGGCGCCGAACTGGTGATCGTCCCGAACTGCGGCCACCTGTCGACGCTGGAGCGCCCCGAGGCCGTCAACGCCGCGCTCGCGCGGTTGCTGGCGCGGTAGGGGTCAGTTCGTCGCGGGGCCGAACCGCGTGTCGCCGGGCTCGCCGATGATCAGCACCCATGTGTCGCGGATGCCGTCCTTGTCGGGGGCGGTGTCCATGAACACCGACACGCCGGTGTCGCTGGCCTCGGCGCGAACGTCGCCGAAGGTCAGCTTGGCGGCTTCCGCGTCCTCGAGCTCCTTCGTCTGGACGATCGCGCCGTCCGGCTCCTTCAGCCACTGCACGTAGAACCGCTGGCGATCTCCGTCGATCACGCCGATCACCCGCGAGAATCCCTTGCCCTCGGCGCCCTCCCACGGCGCCGCGATGCGGGCGGCGAAGACGTTCGGCGCGACGCCGAGCGGATCTTCCGCAGCCTGCGGCGCGTCAGGCTTGGCCGGCGGCGCGGGCTCCTCCGGCCGGATCGGGCCGGGATCGATCTTCTCGGGCGGCGCGGTCGGGACGGGCGAGGGGGCGGGCTGCGCGGCGGCGCTGAACGCGGAGAGCGCCGCGATCAGCGCCAGCGGCAGGAGAGGGGGTCTCGGCATCGGGGCCTCCAACGCGCCAGAGGGCGCTGTGCGGATGGTCGCCGAGGTTAACGGCCGAAACGCGGCGTTCGATCCTTTATCGGTCTCCAGTTGTCCGGGAGCGTCCCGCAGCGGAGCGGAAGCGCGTCCGAAGTCCCGTCAAATGTCCACCAGATCGCCGGCGAAGGCGGCGTTGTCCTGGATGAAGCGGAAGCGCGCTTCGGGCTTGGCGCCCATCAGCCGCTCCACGGCGTCGCGCGTGCCCTCGCGCCCCTCCTCGGCGATCTCGACGCGCAGCAGCGTGCGCTTCGCCGGCGACATCGTGGTGTCCTTGAGCTGCTGCGGCATCATCTCGCCGAGGCCCTTGAAGCGACCGATCTCGACCTTCTTGCCCTTGAAGGTCTTCGCAAGCAGCTCGTCCTTGTGGGCGTCGTCGCGGGCGTAGAGCGTCGTGCCGCCATGGCTTAGGCGGTAGAGCGGAGGAACCGCAAGGAACAGGTGCCCGTGGCGGATCAGCTCCGGCAGCTCGCGATAGAAGAAGGTCATCAGCAGCGAGGCGATGTGCGCGCCGTCGACGTCGGCGTCGGTCATCACGATCACACGGTCGTAACGAAGGTCCGCGTCGGCGTAGCGGGCGCGCGTGCCGCAGCCCAGCGCGAGCAGGAGGTCGCCGAGCTGCTGGTTCTGGGCGAGCTTGTCGGCGCCGGCGCTTGCTACGTTCAGGATCTTGCCGCGGAGCGGGAGCACCGCCTGTGTGGCGCGATCGCGCGCCTGCTTGGCGGAGCCGCCGGCGGAGTCGCCCTCGACGATGAACAGTTCGGAGCCCTTGGAACCTGCCTGGCTGCAGTCGGCGAGCTTGCCGGGCAGGCGCAGCTTCCGGGTCGCGGTCTTGCGCGCGACGTCCTTCTCCTGCCGGCGGCGGAGCCGGTCTTCGCCGCGCAGGATGACGCTTTCCAGCAGCTTGTTCGCCTGCTGGGGCGAGGCGGAGAGCCAGTGGTCGAAAGCGTCCTTCACCGCGGCCTCGACGATGCGCGTCGCCTCCGCCGTGGCGAGCCGCTCCTTCGTCTGGCCCTGGAACTCCGGCTCCCGGATGAAGGCGGAGAGCATGGCGACCGTCCCCGCCATCACGTCGTCCCCGGTCAGGATCGACGCGCGCTTGACGTTGGTGAGGTCGGCGTAGCCCTTGAGGCTTCGCAGCAGCGCCATGCGCAGGCCCTGTTCGTGGGTGCCGCCTTCGGGCGTCGGGATGGTGTTGCAGTAGGAGCGCGAGAAGCCGTCTTCGCCGTCGTCAGTCCAGGCGATCGCCCATTCGACGCCGCCATGGCCGCCGGCCTTCTTGTGCGAGCCGGCGAAGATCTCGACCACCTGGTCGCGGCCCGCGAGGCTCGAGGCGAGGTAGTCCTTCAGCCCGCCGGGGAAGTGCAGGGTGGTCTTGTCAGGCACGTTCTCGACGCCCGCGAGCAGCTCCGCGGGGCAGGTCCAGCGGATCTCGACGCCGGAGAACAGATAGGCCTTGGAGCGCGCCATCTGGAACAGGCGCGCCGGCTTTAGCCGCGCCTCCGCGCCGAAGATCTGGCTGTCCGGCAGGAACCGCACCTTGGTGCCGCGGCGGTTGTGCACGGGGCCGACCTCCTCGAGGTCGCCCTGGCGGTGGCCGCGGGAGAAGGCCTGGCGGTAGAGCTTCTGGTTGCGCGCCACCTCGATCTCGAGGCGCTCCGACAGAGCGTTCACCACCGACACGCCGACGCCGTGCAGGCCGCCGGAGGTCTCGTAGACCTTGCCGTCGAATTTGCCGCCCGAGTGCAGCGTGGTCATGATGACCTCGAGCGCCGACTTGCCCGGGAACTTCGGGTGCGGGTCGACCGGGATGCCGCGGCCGTTGTCCGTCACGGTGACCGAGCCGTCGGTTCCGACGTCGACCGCGATGAAGGTGGCGTGGCCCGCCACCGCCTCGTCCATGGCGTTGTCGATGACTTCCGCGAAAAGGTGGTGCAGCGCCTTCTCGTCCGTGCCGCCGATGTACATGCCCGGACGCCGGCGCACCGGCTCCAGCCCTTCCAGCACCTCGATGTCGGCGGCGGTGTAGCCGGTTTCGGCGGAAAGGTCGGGTCGGGGCACGGCGCGCGCCGCGGCCTTCGGCGCTGCGACAGGCTTTCGCTGCTCGCCGCCGAGCCCGGCGAGAAGATCGGATTTGGTTTCGGCCATACGCCTGTCCATAACGATTCGCGCCGCTGCGCGCCAAGACCATCTTGTCACGTGGGCGCTCGGCGAGTCGCCCCCGGAAGGGCGGAGAGGCGCCCGCTGCGCCTAGAATTCGCTTCATTCCCGGCGCTCGATCGGGTCATGTTGGTGCGATGCAACAGGAGCGGCCTCGCATGCGGGAACCTGTCAGCGCCCAAGCGCGCCTGCTCTGCATGGCGCTGCGCTACGGCGTGAAGCCCCGGCTGACCGCCAATCCCGATCTGCTTCGGCTCCGGCGCCAGATCGACGCCATCGCCCGGCTCGCGCCCGACCTGCCGAAGAACGTGGAGCGCAGCGCGATGCGCATCGGCGGGCTCGCGGCCGAGCGACACGCGCCGATCGGCTACGGCGGGGGCAGGGCGATCCTCTACCTGCATGGCGGCGCCTTCGTCGCGGGCTCGCCCCGGACCCACCGGGGCGTCGCCGGACGGTTGGCGCGCGGCGCGCGCGCCGAGACCATCGTGCCCGACTACCGGCTCGCCCCCGAGCACCCCCACCCGGCCTCGCTCGAGGATTCGCTCGCGGTCTACCGCGCGCTGCTCGATCGTGGACTGTCGCCCGCCGCGATCGCGCTCGCCGGCGACAGCGCTGGCGGCAACCTCGTGTTCGCGCTGCTCCTCCGGCTCAAGGCGGAAGGGCTTCCGCTTCCCGCCGCAGCGGTCGCCCTCTCGCCCTTCGTGGACATGAGCGGCAAGGGAGAAAGCATGCGCCAGAACGCGCTGTTGGACCCGTTTCTTCAGGTCGCGTGTCTGCCCATGGTGGTCGACGCCTATGCTCCCGGCCGGGACGTCCGCGATCCGTCCCTGTCGCCGCTCTTCGGCGATCTCGCGGGGTTGCCGCCGTGCCTGATCCAATGCGGCGGCGACGAGATCCTGCGCGACGACTCCGTCCGCATGCACCAGGCGCTGCTAGCGGCCGGCGTCGCGGCCGAACTCGAGGTCTGGCCGAAGATGCCCCATGTCTGGCAGGCGTTCGCCCGCTTCCTGCCCGAGGCGCGCTCGGCCATCCGGCGAATCTCGTCGTTCCTGAACGCGCGGCTGGAGCCTGCGGGCGAGGGCGGCCTGACGGAGGCCGCTTGAGGCTAAAGCGTAGCCCTACGCCGCGGCTTTCGCCGCGCGCTCGGCCGCCTTCGCCTCGTTCCAGATCGCGTCCATCTCGTCGAGATCGCTGTCGGCGGGGGTCTTGCCGCGGGCCGCGAGTCCCGCCTCGATCGCCCGGAACCGGCGCTCGAACTTGGCGTTGGAGCGGCGCACCGCCGTTTCTGGGTCGACGCCCATGTGGCGGGCAAGGTTCGCGACGGCGCAGAACAGGTCGCCGATCTCGTCCTCGACCGCGTCGCGGTCGCCGCTCGCGACGGCCTCGGCCACCTCGTCGGCCTCTTCGCGCACCTTGCCGACGACCAGCGCCACGTCGTCCCAGTCGAAGCCGACGGTCGCGGCTTTCTCCTGCAGTTTCACCGCACGGGTGAGACCGGGGAGGGCGCGGGTGATCCCGTCGAGGAGGCTCGGCGCCCTCGCCGGCTCGCCGCGGCGGGCGGCGCGCTCGGCCTTCTCCTCGGCCTTGATCTCGGCCCACAGCGCCTTGACCTCCTCGGCCGGAAGATCGCGCGCGTCGCCGAAGACGTGCGGATGCCGGCGAACCAGCTTGGTGGTGATGGCCTCGACGACGTCGGGGAGGGCGAAAGCGCCCTGCTCCTCGGCCATGCGGGCGTGGAACACGACCTGCAGCAGCAAATCGCCGAGCTCGTCGCGAAGATCCTCCAGGTCGCCGCGCTGGATCGCGTCCGCGACCTCGTAGGCCTCCTCCAGCGTGAACGGCGCGATGGTCGCGAAGCTCTGCTCGAGGTCCCACGGACAGCCGGTTCCAGGCGTCCGGAGCGCGGCCATGATCTCGACGAGGCGCGCGACGTCGCGGGAAGGGGTCATGAGGCGCTCCTGTTCGTCCTCGGCTGACGTCGCCTAGCCACGTCCCGCCGGTCAAGGAAGATCCGCGACGTCAGCGCAAGTGCGGCCCCGCGCGCGCCGTCAGAAGCTGGACGAGGGCCGGGTCCATGAAAGCGTAGTCGTCGGGGATATCGAGGCAGATGACGCGGGCGTGTTTCAGGCGCCTCTTGAAGCACCGTTGCAGGCGGGCGCGATGGCTCTTCTCCATGACAAAGACGAGTTCGGCCCATTCGAGAAGCTCGGCCGTCACCGGTTCGTCGGCGTCCGGCGCCAGGCCGGCAGATGCGACCTCCAGATCGGCCCGACCGCCGAACACGCGCTCGACGGTCGGGCTCCTGAGGCGATTGCGGCTGCAGAGAAAGAGGACCCGTTTCACCGCCATCCATGAGTCGCATAAGATATATTATGGAACTAAACGATCTTTGAGGCCGGGCGAAGCGTGATCGGACGCAGAGCGAGGCGCTGGAAACCCCGCGCTCCTGTCCCGGCCTTGAGCCGGGACAGACGTTGGATGGTACGAGGAGCGCTGTTTGGATCCCGGCTCAAGGCCGGGATAACGACAGCGCGTGTCCAAAGGCGCCGATCAAGAAGCTCTCAACCAACGTGAGCTTCTCCTTTGAACCCGTTGGGCTGACGCCATAACGCTGCCCTTTCCGGCGCGTCAGGCCACGATCTCGCGCGCGGTGATGACGTATTTGAACCCGTCGGCGTCGAGGCAGTCGAGCCGGCCGGCCGCCGTCTCCGCCTGCGGGTACATCAGGAAGCCGAGCTTCGGGCCGGTCGCGCCGGGCAGCGCGACGTCGTGGGCGTCGTTGTAGGCCACCCAGTTGGTCTCCCACGCCCCGAACAGGACCTTGCGGGCCGCAGCGACCTTCGGGTCGTCGAGCGGACGGTTCGCCGGCGGCTCCTCAAGCGCGACCTTGCGGACGTCGGCGGGATCGACCGGAACCCAGCCCGGGCCGTCAAGCCAGACCTCGGCGCGGCAGTGCTGAGCCTTGGTGATCGTCTCCGAGTTCGCGCCGAGGCTCTTGTAGCCGAAGCGCGAGGGCGCGACGCGGATGCCGTAGACGTCGCGCGCCGGCAGGCCTGCGGCCCGCGCGAGGCCGACATAGAGCGCGTTGATGTCGGCGCATTTGCCGCCGAGGTTGCCGCTTTCGAGCATCGTAGCGATGTCGCCGAGGCCGCAGCCGCGCACCTTGGCGTCACGATGGGTGTTCTCGACGACCCACTGGTAGATCGCCTCGGCCTTGGCGCGGTCCGTCGTCGCCGCGCCGACCGCCTTCTTCGCGGTCTCGGCCACGATCCCGTCGGTCGGGATGAGGTCGCTCGGCGCGAGGTAACGCGCGCGCTCGTCCGCCGACAGAGTCGCGCCGGTCGCCGCGAGGTTGACCGCGCGGTCCCGGGTCTGAACGCGGCTCACGACCTCGAGCACCGGCGCCTCCGCGCCGCCGGCCCATTCCGCGACGACCATGCCCGCGGGCGCCTCAATGAGCTTCGCCGTAGTGGCGTTGCCGCTGAAGGTCGTGGGCTGCGGGCGGGTCCAGCCGCTTTCGGCGAAGGCGGGAACCGGGACCCAGGCGCGCGCCGAGCCTTTGACCGAAGCCAATTCGATCCGGGTGCGCATCTCGAAGGTGCGCCAGGCCCCGGGGGCGGGGGCGAAGGCGCCCTCCTCCGCAAACGCCATCCGCGGCGTCGCCAAGGCCGCGGCGGCGAGCGCGGCTCCCGTCTTCAGCAGCGTGCGGCGTTGCATCATGGCGTTCTCCCTTGTGTCATTGAGTTTGTTGGGTTTTCGGATCAGGCGGGTTTTCGTTCACGGCCCCGAGCGCGGCGAGCGTCCGCGCGGTCGAGTCGGCGTCCCAGTCGAGCGGACCGTGCGCGGCCGCCGCGGCTCCGCCGCCCGGCGCGAGCGCAATGGTGCTGGGAAGCACCTTCACGCCGAACTGGCGCGACAGCGACCGGTCTTCGTCGAGCGCGACGGGCAGGGCGACGCCGAGCGAGGCGAGGAAGCCGCGGACGCGGGAGGCCGGCTCGCCCACGTCGACGCCCACGACGCGGACGCCCTCCCCCTGGCGCGCGACGAACCGCGCCAGAGCCGGCAGCTCCTCGCGGCATGGCGCGCACCAGGTGGCGAAGAAATGCACGAGCACCGGACGGTCGGCGTCCGCCGCCAACGACACGACGCCGCCGTCGACGCTTGCGACCGGCTGCGACGGAGACGCGATCATGTCTCGCGCCTCGAACGTGACGACCTCCGCCGCGGCCGGCGCGGCCCAAACAACCGCCGCGAAAGCGAGCGCCGTGGCCGATCGTCGTGGGTCGAGGCGGGTCGCCGTCACGCGGCAGGTCTCCGTAAGACTCTGGCGCTACGATGGGTCCGGCCGCCGCGAGGGTCAAGCTGTCGCAGGCCCCGCGCCGAGGTTCGTGATGGCGCCGCGGCGTCGTTTCAGCCATGCGGTCCGCATTGATGCTTCGCCGCCTCCGCTCGCCTATGCTTGCGCGACGACCTGAAGGACCTGTTCGACATGACCGTGACGCTCGCCGACGTTCAGGCGGCCCAGAAGATCCTCGAGGGCGCGGTCACGCCAAGCCCCATGCTCGCGGCCCCGAAGCTCTCGGCGATGACCGGCGCCGACGTCCGCGTGAAGTACGAAAACCTCCACGTCACCAACGCCTTCAAGGAGCGGGGCGCGGTGGTGCGGCTCAGCCGCCTGGACGCCGACGCCCGCGCTCGCGGCGTGATCGCCATGTCGGCGGGCAACCACGCCCAGGCGGTCGCCTACCACGCGCGGAGGCTCGGCATTCCGGCGACGATCGTGATGCCTGAGACGACCCCGCACGTGAAGGTGGCGGCCACCCGCGGCTTCGGCGCCGAAGTGGTGCTCGACGGCGAGACGGTGGCCGAGAGCCAGATCCGCGCCAGCGCCATCGCGCTCGAGCGCGGCCTCACCTTCGTTCACCCCTACGACGATCCCGACGTCATCGCCGGGCAGGGCACGATCGCGCTCGAGATGCTCGCGGACGCGCCCGAACTCGACGTGATCTTGGTGCCGATCGGCGGCGGCGGCCTGATCTCCGGCGTCGCCGTCGCGGCCAAGGCCCTGAAGCCTTCGATCCAGATCATCGGCGTCGAGGCGGCGCTCTATCCCTCGATGTGGAACGCCCTCAAGGGCGAAGACCTGCCGACCGGCGGCCCGACGCTCGCTGAAGGCATAGCGGTGAAAACCGCAGGCGCCCTCACCCGAGAGATCGCGGCGCGGCTGGTGGACGACATCATCCTCGTCAGCGAGGCCGAACTCGAGCGCGCGGTCAACGCCTACCTCATGCAGCAAAAGGCGGTGGCGGAAGGCGCCGGCGCCGCAGGCCTCGCGGCCCTGTTCGCCGCGCCCGGCCGCTTCGCCGGCAAGACCGTCGGTCTCATCCTGTGCGGCGGCAACATCGACCCGCGCATCCTCGCATCCATAATGGTGCGCGAGCTTGAGCGCGAGCAGAAGATCCTCGCCTTCCGCATGACGATCGCGGACAGGCCGGGCATGCTGGGCACGATCGCGACCCGGCTCGGCGAGCTCGGCGCGAACATCCTCGAGGTGCATCATCAGCGCGGCTTCCTCGACGTGCCCGCCAAGGGCGCCACGCTCGACCTCACGGTCGAGATCCGGGACGGCGCCCATGCCGACGCGATCCTGACGTCCTTCACCGAAAGCGGCCTCCCCTGCCGCCGCCTCGATGGCGGCGCTGGGGGGTAAGGCGGCCTGGCCCCTTCTCCGCCCTTTGGCGGAATCGCTTGGGTTCCGCGCCGGCCTTGCCTATAAGGGCCGCTCGTCGCGGCCGTCGGCCTTCGCCGGCCGCCCGTTCACGTCTCAAGCTCGGCTCCCCGCTTGGATCCCGTCGTTTTCGTCCTCAATGGCCCGAACCTGAACCTGCTCGGCCTGCGCGAGCCGGCGGTCTACGGATCGTCGACGCTGGCGGACGTCGAGGCGCTGGCGCGGGCGACGGGGGACCGGCTCGGCCTCGTCGTGGAGTGCCGGCAGTCGAACCACGAGGGCGACCTCGTCGACTGGATCCAGGAGGCGCGGACCAGGGCGCAGGGCATCGTGCTGAACGCCGGCGCCCTCACCCACACGTCGGTCGCGATCCATGACGCGATCCGCGGCGTGGGCGTGCCGACGATCGAGGTGCACATCTCCAACGTCCACGCGCGGGAGAGCTTCCGGCACCACTCCTACATCTCGCCAGTCGCGGCGGGCGTGATCGTCGGGCTCGGGCTCGACGGCTACGACCTCGCGCTTCAGGCTCTCGCCCGCCGCGTCAAGCGGCCTGACCCATCCGAACCGATCACGGCGTGATCCCGAACGCCGGCGGAGATCGTCCTTCCATGAGCAAGCTGCCTTCCAAAGCGTCCATCGATCAGGAGCTGATCCGCGAACTCGCGAAGCTGCTGTCCGAAAACGACCTGACCGAGATCGAGATCGAGCACGACCAGCTCCGCGTGCGGGTCGCCCGGCATCTCTCGGCCCCGACGACGGCTTACGTCGGCGCGCCGGCGCCTGCCGCCGCGCCCGCGGCTCCGGTCGTCGCGGCTCCGATCGATCCGGCCAAGCACCCGGGCGCGGTCCTGTCGCCGATGGTCGGCACGGCCTACATGTCGCCCGAGCCTGGCGCCCGCGCCTTCGTCGAGGTCGGGCAGACGGTCCGCCAGGGCCAGACGCTGCTGATCGTCGAGGCGATGAAGACCATGAACGCGATCCCGGCGACGCGCGCCGGCATCGTCCGGGAAATCCTGATCGCGGACGGGCAGCCGGTGGAATTCGGCGAACCCCTCCTGATCGTGGACTGACGGGCACATGGCGAGCTTCGACAAGGTTTTGATCGCCAACCGCGGCGAGATCGCGCTGCGCATCCTGCGCGCCTGCAAGGAGCTCGGCATCGCGACCGTCGCCGTGCACTCGACGGCCGACGCGGACGCCATGCACGTCCGCCTCGCGGACGAAAGCGTCTGCATCGGCCCGCCGGCCGCCCGCGACAGCTACCTCAACATTCCGGCCTTGCTCGCCGCCTGCGAGATCACCGGCGCGGACGCCGTGCACCCGGGCTACGGCTTCCTGTCCGAGAACGCGCGCTTCGCCGAGATTCTCGAGGAGCACGGGCTGATCTTCATCGGCCCGAAGCCCGAACACATCCGCATCATGGGCGACAAGATCGCCGCAAAGCAGACCGCGAAGCGGCTGGGCATCCCCGTCGTTCCGGGCTCGGACGGCGGAATCACCGATGACGACGAGGCCAAGCGCGTCGCCCGCGAGATCGGCTATCCCGTGCTGGTGAAGGCGGCGTCGGGCGGCGGCGGGCGCGGCATGAAGGTCGCGATGACCGAGGACGACCTCGTCGAGGCGCTGCAGACCGCGCGCTCCGAGGCGAAGGCGGCGTTCGGCGACGACGCGGTCTATCTCGAGAAGTACCTCGGCAAGCCGCGCCACATCGAGGTGCAGGTGCTGGGCGACGGCCAGGGCGCCGCCATCCATCTCGGCGAGCGCGACTGCTCGCTGCAGCGCCGCCACCAGAAGGTCTGGGAAGAGGCGCCCTCTCCGGCCCTCAACGCCGAGCAGCGCGAGACGATCGGCGAGACGGTCGCCGCCGCCATGCGCGAGCTCAAGTACCGTGGCGTCGGCACGGTCGAGTTCCTGTATGAGAACGGCGAGTTCTACTTCATCGAGATGAACACCCGGATCCAGGTCGAGCATCCGGTGACCGAGATGGTCACGGGCATCGACCTGATCAACGAGCAGATCCGCATCGCGAGCGGCGCCAAGCTTGCGATCGCCCAGGAGGACGTGGTCTTCCGCGGCCACGCCATCGAATGCCGCGTGAACGCGGAGAACGCCGAAACCTTCCGCCCCTCCCCCGGCCGCATCGCCTACTATCACGTGCCGGGCGGGCTTGGCGTCCGCGTGGATTCCGCAGCCTATCAGGGCTATCTGATCCCGCCGCACTACGACAGCATGATCGGCAAGCTGATCGTCCACGGCCGCAACCGCACCGAATGCCTGATGCGGCTCCGGCGCGCGCTCGACGAGTTCGTGGTGGACGGCGTCGACACCACCCTGCCGCTGTTCCGCCGGCTGGTGCGCGACCCCTCGATCCAGGACGGCGAGTACGACATCCACTGGCTGGAGAAGATGTTGGCGGACAGCCAAGGGGCCGCTTAAGCTCCGGCGTATGACCCGCATCAACGACGTTCTCGTCGAGATCACGCCCGAGGTGCTGCTCAAGGCCTACGCCTGCGGCATCTTCCCGATGGCGGAGAGCGCCGACGATCCGGGGCTCTACTGGATCGAGCCCGAGTTGCGCGGCGTGGTGCCGCTCGACGGCTTCCACGTGACAGAGCGCCTCGCCCGGACGGTGAGGGCGGACGTGTTCGAGATGCGCGTCGACAGCGCCTTCGAGGCCGTGCTCGACGGCTGCGCCTCGCCGGCGCCCGGCCGCATGAAGACGTGGATCAACGGCCGCATCCGCCGGCTCTACCTCGACCTCTTCCGGCTCGGGCACTGCCACAGCGTCGAAGCCTGGCGGGACGAAAAGCTCGTCGGCGGGCTCTACGGGGTGCGGCTCGGCGGCGCCTTCTTCGGCGAGAGCATGTTCCACGTGGAGCGCGACGCGTCGAAGGTTGCGCTCGTGCACCTCGTCGCTCGCCTCAAGCGGGGCGGCTTCTCCTTGCTCGACA
The DNA here is from genome assembly GCF_000526315.1 of Methylopila sp. 73B. Taxonomy (NCBI): domain Bacteria; kingdom Pseudomonadati; phylum Pseudomonadota; class Alphaproteobacteria; order Hyphomicrobiales; family Methylopilaceae; genus Methylopila; species Methylopila sp. 73B. The sequence goes on from NZ_JAFV01000001.1 coordinate 1,147,144, forward strand.
CCCAGTTCGTCACCGACCACCTCAGGCGGTTCGGCGCGGTCGAGACGCCGCGACGCGACTATCACCGCTTGCTCGACGCTGCGGTGGAGCGGGACGCGGACTTCTTTTCCTGGCCCAAGGATCGGACGGTCAGTGGGGCCGAAGCCCTCGACGCGGTTCGGTAACCCTCCGGTAACCGTGACGGAGGGTTAATTGCGGGCAGAGTTAACCCGCGAGTAACCCGATGTCGCCCGAGTCGAACCGCGACCTGCCCTCCCCCGGCCTCGGCCGCCCCCGGCCCGCGGTCACGGTCTGGTCGTCCCGACGCCCTCACCCAACGATCGATCTGTACCCCGAGGAGCCCGCGTCCCGGCGCTTCGGCCGGCTGTGGCCCTACGCCGCCGCGCTCTCGCTCGCCTTGATCGCAGGAGCCGGCGCCGCCACCTTCGCGACCGCGCCCGCGTTGACCGACGGCGTCGACGAAGTGTCCGGGATATCGGCGATCGAAGCTCGCAGCATGGGCCTCGCCCTCAACATCGACCCGACCGGCGAACGCGCCCGCGACGCCGCCCTCGGCCGCGACGTCGGTGCGTTGAAGTCCGAGATCGCCCGCCTCAACCGCGCATTGGGACAGGCGAAGGCCAATCAGGCCGCTCTGTCCAAGACCGCCGCCGGCCAGGCCGCCGCCGGCCAGGAGGACGTCAAGGCGCTGAAAGCCGAGGTCGTCGCCCTCCAGAAGGACCTCGCCGTGACCCGCGAGACCGCCTCGGCCAAGATCGTCGAGCTGACCGCCAAGGTGGAGCAGCCCCCGAAACCGGCCGACGACGCGCAGCGTCTCTCTGAGCTTAAGGAGCGCCTCGACAAGATCGAGAACCGCGAAACGGTCGCCGTCGCCAAGCCGAAGCCGGTCGACGAGCCCGAGACCACCGGAAGCGTCGCCCCGGACGCCGGCGGATCGGTCGTGCGCAACTGGACCGTGCGGGAGGTTTACGAGGGCCTCGCCCTCGTCGAGGGCCGCCAGGGCTCCTACGAGGTCGCCCGGGGCGATCCGATTCCCGGCGTCGGCCGCGTGCGCTCCATCGAGCGGCGCGACCGCCAGTGGGTCGTCGTGACCGACCGCGGCGTCATTCTCCAGCGCCCGTAGGCGATTTAGGCCGCCCTTAAATGCAGCGTGGCGCTGTCGCCGCGCCCTCGTAAGGCGCGCCACCGCGACATGCGGCTTGCCGCAATCCTGCGCGACACCTCGTAAGGCGTCGCCCGCGACGTCGCGGCCCAGCCGCCGGAGACCGGCGTGCTGCAGCCCTGCTACGACGATGAGGCCGCCATCGGCGACGTCGTGCGCAGCTTCCGGATGGCGCCGCCCGCGGCGGACATCTACGTCTACGACACCGTGTCTTTAGACGCGGCTGGCGCCGCGCCTGCCGACCGCGGTCCTCGCCGCCTCGATCATGCAGCACTCGATGCTGAGCTTCGTCTGCGGCATGATTGTGGAGTCGGTGTCGGAGGGCCGGCGGGAAGCGAAGCGTCTGCGCTATCTCGAGCTTAAGAGCGCCTAGCGGGTCTGCGGCCGCTCCGCTTGGCGCGGCCGCCCGCAGGGCTTATGTTGCGGCTTCCCAAGAACCGCCGATCGCCACGCCCGAGATGACCTTCGTCGACGCCCAGACCGCCCCGCTCCGTAAGAACGGGGCGATCAAGATTCATGACGCAGAGGCGTTCGAAGGCATGCGGCGCGCCGGCCGGCTGGTGGCGGAAGCGCTCGACCTCATGAACGATCACGTGGCGCCGGGCGTGACGACCGAAGCGCTCGACAAGCTGGCGCTCGAGTTCGCGATGGACCACGGCGCGCTGCCGGCGTGCCTTTACTACCGCGGCTACACCAAGACGATCTGCAGCTCGATCAACCACGTGGTCTGCCACGGCATCCCCAACGACAAGCCGCTGCGCGAGGGGGACATCGTCAACATCGACGTCACCTTCATCCTGGACGGTTGGCATGGGGACTCGAGCCGGATGTATCCGGTGGGCCAGATCCCTCGCCGCGCCGAGCGGCTGATCGAGATCACCTACGAATCGCTGATGCGCGGTCTCGCCGCGATCAAGCCGGGCGCGACGACCGGCGACATCGGCGCGGCGATCCAGGAGTACGCCGAGAGCGAGCGGACCTCGGTGGTGCGCGACTTCTGCGGCCACGGCATCGGCCGTCTGTTCCACGACGAGCCGAACATCCTGCACTATGGCCGCGCCGGCGAAGGCGTTCCGCTCAAGCCGGGCATGTTCTTCACTGTGGAGCCGATGATCAACCTCGGCCGCCCTCATGTGAAGGTGCTCGCCGACGGCTGGACCGCGGTGACGCGCGACCGGTCGCTCTCGGCGCAGTTCGAGCACATGATCGGCGTGACCGACAAAGGTTGCGAGATCTTCACGCTGTCGCCGCGCGGGCTTCACCAGCCGACGTTCGCCGCCTCCGCCTGAGGTCGGGCCCACGTTTCACGGCCAATTTGCGCCACGACTCACTTGCGGCGCGCCGCTCTCCGCGCGACGCTTTGCGCCTGGGCGAAGGCGTGACGCGTATGGCGACGAGGTCTCGAGGCGGCGACGGCGGGGAAGTGGAGCTGCCGGGCCTCTCCGAGGCGGCGCCCGTCCGCTCGCGTCAGAAATCGGCGCCTAAGGTTGAGGCGCCGCACTACGCCGGCCACCGAGAACGCCTGCGGGTGCGGTTCCTCGAAACGGGACCGGATTCGCTCCCTGACTACGAGCTGATGGAGTTGGTGCTCTTCCGCACGATCCCCATGAAGGACGTGAAGCCGCTGGCGAAGCAACTGGTCGCGACCTTCGGCTCCTTCGCGGAAGCGCTTGCGGCGCCCTACGAGCGCCTCGTCGAGATCAAGGGCGTCAAGGACGCCACGGCGACCGACTTCAAGATCCTGGAAGGCGCGGCGCGGCGCTTCGCGAAAGGCGCGATCGGCAAGCGTCCCGTGCTGTCGTCTTGGTCCGCCGTCATCGATTACTGTCGGACAGCCATGGCCTTCGAGGATCGCGAGCGCTTTCGGATTCTGTTTCTCGACAAGCGAAACGCTCTCATCGCCGACGAAGTGCAGCAGACCGGGACCATCGACCACACGCCGGTCTACCCGCGCGAGGTGGTCCGTCGCGCGTTGGAACTGCGCGCGACCGCGCTCATTCTCGTCCACAACCATCCCTCCGGCGATCCGACCCCCAGCCGCGCAGACATCGAGATGACGAAAACAATCGTGGACGTCGGGAAGCCTCTCGGCATTCTCGTGCACGACCACGTCATCGTCGGACGCGAAGGACACGCCAGTTTCAGGGGTCTCAAGCTGATCTGATGAGACTTTGCGCACGCGTCCTGCACCAAAAACGCGCAGAACACCCCTTTCCACGCGGCCGATCCGGATTAGCATCCTTCCAGGACACCGCAGCGAGGCCAAGGCTTGAGCACCGCCCCTTTCGATGAAATGACCCTGGCTGACGGCTCCGTCCGCCAGGCGTACGCCAAGCTTTCGGAATGGCTTAAGACGGCCCCCGCCGATCTGCTGAACTACCGCGTCGAAGAGGCGGAGCTTCTGTTCCGGCGCATCGGCATCACCTTCGCGGTCTACGGCGACCAGCAGGCGCAGGAGCGCCTGATCCCTTTCGACATCATTCCGCGGATCATCACCGCCGAGGAGTGGGGACGCCTGAGCGTCGGGCTGGAGCAGCGCGTCGACGCGCTGAACCGCTTCATCTCGGACATCTACGGGCGCCGGGAAATCCTCAAGGCCGGCATCATTCCGGAGGACCTCGTCTTTCAGAACGAGGCGTTCCGCCCCGAGATGGCGGGAAAGACGCCGCCGCACGACATCTGGGTGCACATCGCCGGCATCGACATCGTGCGGGTGGACTCCGAGACCTTCTACGTCCTCGAGGACAACGCGCGCACGCCCTCCGGCGTCTCCTACATGCTGGAGAACCGGGAGGTGATGATCCGCCTGTTCCCGGAGCTGTTCTCGCGTCATCGCGTGGCGCCGGTGGAACGCTACTCCGACGAACTGCTGGCCACGCTGCGGTCGCTCGCGCCACGGTCGTCCTCGGCCGATCCCAACGTCGTGCTGCTGACGCCGGGCGTCTACAACTCGGCCTACTACGAGCACTCCTTCCTGGCCGACAAGCTCGGCATCGAGCTGGTAGAGGGCCGGGATCTCTTCGTGCGGGACGACGTCGTCTACATGCGCACGACCGAGGGACCGAAACGCGTCGACGTGATCTATCGCCGGCTCGACGACGAGTTCCTGGACCCGCTGGTGTTCCGGCCCGACAGCGTGCTCGGCGTGCCGGGCCTGATGGCCGCCTACCACGCCGGCAACGTGACGCTGACCAACGCGGTCGGCACGGGCGTCGCCGACGACAAGGCGATCTACAGCTACATGCCGGAGATCATCAAATTCTACCTCGGCTCCGAGCCGATCCTGAAGAACGTTCCGACCTACCGCTGCCGCGAGCCGGAAGCGCTGAAATACGTGCTCGACCACCTGCCCGAGCTGGTGGTGAAGGAGGTCCACGGCTCCGGCGGCTACGGCATGCTTGTCGGGCCGCACGCCTCGAAGGAGCAGATCGAACTGTTCCGCGCCAAGCTCATCGCGTCGCCGGCCGGGTTCATCGCGCAGCCGACGCTGGCGCTCTCGACATGCCCCACCTACGTGAACTCCGGCGTCGCGCCGCGGCACGTGGATCTCAGGCCCTTCGTGCTGACGGGCTCCGACGGGGTCCGGATCGTGCCCGGCGGCCTCACCCGCGTGGCGATGCGCGAAGGGTCGCTGGTGGTGAACTCGAGCCAGGGCGGCGGCACCAAGGACACTTGGGTGCTGGACGAATGAGCGCCGCCGTCGAACCCATGACCGCAGGACGAACGAGGACGCCGCCCGTATGCTGAGCCGCACCGCCGACAACCTGTTCTGGCTGTCGCGCTACGTCGAGCGCGCGGAAGCGCTCGCCCGCATCCTGGAGGCGACCCAGCGCCTCGCGTCGCTCCCCGTGGCCTACGCCGGCTCGAGCAACGAGTGGGAGAGCGCGGTCTTCACCGCGGGCTGCGACGACGGGTTCTTCGCCAAATACGAGGACGCCACGGCCGAGACCGTGATCGACTACCTCGTGTTCGAGAAGGAAAACCCGTCCTCGATCGTCAGCTGCTTCGAGGTCGCCCGGCACAACGCCCGCGCGGTCCGCACGGCGCTGACCGTGGAGATGTGGGAGGCCATCAACGGCGCCTGGCTCGAGCTCCGTCGGCGGCAGGACCGCAAGCTCGAGGGCGAAGAGCTCACGCGCTTCCTCGGCTGGGTCAAGGAAATCGGGCTCCGGTTCGACGGCTCCGGCCACCGCACGATGCTGCGCAACGACATCTACGACTTCTCGCGGCTCGGCATGCTGCTGGAGCGGGCGGACAACACGGCGCGCATCCTGGACGTGAAGTACCACCTGCTGCTGCCGAAGGAGACGCAGGTCGGCGGCGGGCTGGACTACTACCAGTGGTCGGCCATCCTACGGGCGGTGTCCGCGGTCACGAGCTATCATTGGGTGTACCGCGAGAGCCTGAAGCCGTGGCTGATCGCGGACCTGCTGATCCTCAACGACCAGATGCCGCGATCGCTCGCCGCCTGCTACGGCGACCTTGTGCGCCACCTCGACGATCTTGCGAGCGGCTACGGACGGCAGGGCCCCGCCCAGCGGATCGCCCGCTCGACCCGGATCAAGCTCGAGAACGCGGAGATCAAGCAGGTCTTCCAGGGCGGGCTGCACGAGTTCATCACCGAGTTCATCGCGGACAACAACCGCCTCGGCGCCGCGATCGCGGAGCAGTATCTGGTATGACGCGCGCGCCTCATTTCGACGACATGGGACCGGACGGTTCATGCGCCTGAGCATTCGCCATCAGATCACCTACGGCTTCGAGACGCCCGCGACCGCGGTCGTGCAGACGCTTCGACTGACCCCGCGGAACTACGAAGGCCAGCACGTCGTGCGGTGGCGGCTCGACGTCGACCGCAACTGCCGGCTCCGGTCGTCGGAAGACGCCTTCGGCAACCTCACGCATGTGTTCGCCGCCGAGGGTCCGATCGAGACCCTGACCGTTCTGGTCGAGGGCGAAGTGGACACGATGGACAACGCCGGGGTGGTGCGCTCGACAGTCGAGCGCTTCCCGCCCGCGCTCTACCTCCGGAACACCGACCTCACGGCGCCCGATCTCGACATCGGCGCCTACGCCGAGGCCGTCATCTCGGAGAGCCCCGGCGACGTGCTGGCGCAGCTCCACACGCTGCTGGCGGCGCTGCACGAGGACATGAGCTACGAGCGCGGCCCGCGCGACAGCATGACGACGGCTGCGGAAGCTTTCCGCCTGAAGCGCGGCGCGAGCCACGACCTGGCCCATGTCTTTCTCGTCGCCGCGCGCCACCTCGGCATTCCCGCGCGCTACGTCAGCGGCTACTACCGGCGCGACGACGAGGCGGAGCCCGCGAGCGACGGCGGCCACGCCTGGGTGGAGGCCCATGTGCCCGGCCTCGGCTGGGTGGGTTTCGACCCGTCGACCGGCGTGTCGACCACCGACCGGCACGTCCGGCTTGCGAGCGCGCTCGATTATCTCGGCGCGGCCCCCGTCCGGGGGACTCATTACGGCGGCGGCGGCGAGACGCTCGAGATCTCGGCCGTGGTCAGCGACTGCCAAGCCACGCGCAACTACCGCCGAAACGTCCGCTCCGATCCCGCGCCTGATGCGCCCGCCATTGGTGGGCAGACGCAGTCGCAGCGCTAGATCCCGATGAGGCGGCGCAGCGCCGCGCGATCAAGGATCTGGCATGACTGGATATCGTTTGGCGGCCGCCTTCGGGGCCGGGTTCGTTTCTGTGCTGGTGTTCCATCAAGGCCTGCTCGCGCTTCTCGCCGCGGGCGGCCTGACGGCGGCGCAGCCCTGGTCCTTGGCGCCGACCGCGCCTTTCGGCGTCGCCCGGGTGATCTCCGCAAGCTTCTTCGGCGGCCTCTGGGGCGTCGCCCTGGCGTTCCTCCTGCGTCGGTTTCCCAAATCTCCAAGCTACTGGATCGTCGCCCTGCTGTTCGGCTCGATCGCCCCGAGCCTGGTCGCATGGTTCGTGGTGCAGCCGCTGAAGGGCGCGCCGGTGGGCGGCGGGTTCCCGCTCTCTGGCGTTCTCGTGGCGCTCGCCGTGAACGGCGCATGGAGCCTGGGGACGGCGCTTCTGCTCCGGATCGTGGGTCCGCGCCGACCCGCGCTCGCCATTTGAGCGCCGCCGCAGGCGCCCAAATGACACGCCTGCCCCGCTTCCATGCAGGATCGGGCCGCAAGTCATTGGCGCTGGCGGGAGTCTCTTGATAGCGTCCCGCGTCACGTCAGTCGGGGCTCAAGCGTATCATGACCTATTGCGTCGGCATTCTCGTCCGTGACGGCCTCGTCATGATCGCCGACACGCGCACGAACGCGGGCATCGACAACATCGCGGTCTTCAGGAAACTCAAGATCGTCTCGGAGAAGGGCCGGCGCGTGCTGGCGATCGCGACCTCCGGGAACCTCTCGATCAGCCAGTCCGTCCTGAGCCTTCTGGCGGAAGGGCTCGAGAACCCGGAGACTGGAGATCTCGAGACGCTCGAGAATCAGCCGACCATGTTCAAGGCCGCCCAGCTCGTGGGTCGCGCCGTGCGCGAGGTCTGGCGCACCGATGGCCCCAGCCTGGAGCAGATGTCCGCGCGCTTCGACGTGCAGTTGCTGTTTGGCGGCCAGGTCGCCGGCGGACGCCTGCGCCTCTTCATGATCTACGCCGCGGGCAACTTCATCGAGGTGACGCCGGACACGCCCTATTTCCAGATCGGCGAGCACAAGTACGGCAAGCCCATCCTTGACCGGGCGGTGAAGTACGAGACCGAGCTCTACGACGCGCTCAAGATCGGCCTGATCTCGATGGATTCGACCATGCGTTCGAACCTCGGCGTCGGGCCGCCCATCGACGTTCTGGTGCTGCGGAAGGATGCTCTGACGCCCGAGCTGGACTACAGGATCGAGCCGACGGAGCCGTATTTCCTCGATCTTCGCGAGCGGTGGTCGGCGGCGCTGCGGACCGCGCACATCGAGATCCCGCGGCCGCCCTACGGCGACAACGTCCCCGGCGACATCTAAGGCGCGACGAGCGTCAGCGCGGCGATCGGGGTTTGACGGCGGCGGCGTGGGCCGCCGCTCACTCGCCGAGCGTCGGCCCCTGCGGCGCCTGCGGGCGGGCGCCGCCTTTGCAGTCGACCAGCCACACGTCGTAAATCGGGTGTTCGACCCCGGACAGCCCGGGGCTGGAGGCGAACATCCAGCCCGAGAAAATCTTCTTCTGCTCGTTGGCCAGCGTCGTCTCGACCACGTCGACATACGACGTCGTGTTCGGCGCCTCGGTCGGCGGCCGCGTGTAGCACACGTGCGGCGTGACCTTGAGCTCGCCGAAGGCCACCGTCTTGTCGATCGGCGCGTCGAATTCGGTGATGCGGCCGGTGATCTTGTCCAGCCCGTTGAACACCGCCACGGGGTTGTCGATGCGCGGGGTCGGCGCGACGATTTCGGGTTTCGCCGCCTTCGGCTGAGGGCCGATCGGCGCGGTGCCGGGGCTCTGGGCCTGCGCGGGAGCCCCATGGAGCGCGCCGACGGACAGGGCGGCGGCGGTCAGAAGACGTCTGAAGGACACGAAGCGATTCCCGCGGGCGAGGCGTGGCGGATGCCTGTCGCGACAAAGCCCGCCAAATGCGGCCCCGTCGGGGCGGCGCAGTCGGACGATCAGGCGCCCGGGGACCAGGCGTCGTAGTCCCCGGTCGCGGCCGGGCGGCGGCGATCGGCCGACAGGGTCGAACCCGCGGGGCGGTAGGCCTCGACCGAGCCGGTCTTGTTGGACCGGTGCGGCTTCTGCCACTCCTTGGCGGCGTAGCTCTCGCTTGTCGGCGGCGTGTCGACGGTGTGATGCATCCAGCCGTGCCAGCCGGTCGGAATGGCGGAGGCGTCAGCGTAGCCCGCGTAGACCACCCAGCGGCGCTCGGTTCCGAAGGCGGCGTTTTTGGTCGGGTCGTTCTTCAGCCGGTAGTACCGGTTTCCGACCTCGTCCTCGCCGACGAACTCCCCTCCCCGCAGCGCCACGCGCGTGCCGATGGTGGAGCCGTTCCACCAGGTGAAGATGTCGGTGAGGACGCTCATCAGGGACATTGCACACGTCTCCTTCGGGCCATCGGGCTGCGCGCGGAAGGTATGGTCTTGAGGCGTTTGAAAGTCCAGCAATCGGCGCGCCGACGCGACTTTCCCATCTATTGTCCACAGCGCTCGGTCTCGCGCAGGACCGGCTTTAGAAGGCGCGGTTTTGAGCAGAAAGGCCGCCGGAAGGAGACGTGATGCGCCTTTGATTCAGATCTGACGGACACCATATATTGTGTCAATCCGGCTGTGCCGTACGAGGGGTAGCGTCAGCAGGCGTGGAAAACCCCGGTTTGGACTCGACGGGCCCGCAAGAGCCATTCATGATTTTCCACAGCTCAATGGTCGCCAATGCGGGCTGCCGGATGGATCAGATCCGACAGCCCTTCAACGACCAAACCCACAACTCCTTGCCGAGCGTGGGGCAGGCAGTCGACGGAAGGCAGATTGTTGCCTTCATGCCAGAGGGTCAAGCTCGGCGCTCATTGGGAGCGTTCATATGCTCGAAACGGTAATCAATGCGATCCGTGAACGATCGATGGTGTATCTCGACTATCCTCCTGGCATGCGACTGATCGAACCGCACGCGGTTGGCTACGGCGGTAGAGGCCAATTGCTTATGCGAGCTTTCCAAATCGATGGCGCGAGTTCGTCTGGCGATAGGCGTGGGTGGAAGCTCTTCGAACTTGATCGCGCCGCCACACTAGGTCGGGCTGGTATGGTGTTTGATGGGCCGGAGGCGGGCTATCGACGCGGTGATAGAGCGATGACGCGTGGCGTGATCGTCGAGCTTTGACGGTTGGCGGGCGGCCTCGAAGCCGCCCGCATTTTCCACACCTAACTTCGAGGATGTCGCTTCCGGCACGACCTCTCTTTTTCCAACGCAAATTCCATCATTAGTGCTTCCGACACTTTTCATCACCATATGTAGTTGTCGGAAGGGCGCAGACGCCGGAACCGAATCGGGCGAATGTGGATTCGACAGTGGCAAGGCCGATCTAGCCTCTGAGCCCGACATCCACAGGCGTCAAAAACAAAGTTGCCGATCGATGGGGTAGCGCTTGCTCCCTGATCGGACACCTGTGTCCTTCGTTCAACGCTTCATGTTTTAGACTGGGGACGATCATGCGGATCGAACGTCGCTACACCACCGCCGGCCAGTCCCCTTACGCGGCGATTCCGTTCCGCAAGGCGACGAGCGAGATCCGCAATCCGGACGGCTCCACCGTGTTCCGCGCCGCCGACATCGACGTGCCCGAGGCCTGGAGCCAGGTCGCCGTTGACATCCTCGCGCAGAAGTACTTCCGCAAGGCCGGCATCCCGGCGAAGCTGAAGCCGGTCGAGGAGAACACCGTTCCCTCCTGGCTCTGGCGATCGGTTCCCGACCAGGCCGCGCTCGACCAGTTGCCGTCCGACCAGCGCTCCAGCGGCGAGCAGGACGCGCGCCAGGTGTTCGACCGGCTCGCCGGCGCCTGGACCTACTGGGGCTGGACCCACGGCTATTTCGACTCGGAAGAGGACGCGCGCGCCTTCTTCGACGAGCTCGCCTTCATGCTGGCGACCCAGAAGGCCGCGCCGAACTCCCCGCAGTGGTTCAACACCGGCCTGCACTGGGCCTATGGCATCGACGGACCCAGCCAGGGCCACTTCTACGCCGACCATCGCACCGGCGAGGTCCGCGCCTCCGAGAGCGCCTATGAGCGCCCGCAGCCGCACGCCTGCTTCATCCAGGGCGTCTCCGACGATCTGGTGAACGACGGCGGCATCATGGACCTGTGGGTGCGCGAGGCGCGCCTGTTCAAGTACGGCTCCGGCACCGGCTCGAACTTCTCCCAGCTCCGCGGCGAGGGCGAGCGGCTCTCGGGCGGCGGGCGTTCGTCGGGCCTGATGTCCTTCCTCAAGATCGGCGACCGCGCGGCCGGCGCCATCAAGTCGGGCGGCACCACGCGCCGCGCGGCCAAGATGGTCGTGGTCGACGCCGACCACCCCGACATCGAGAACTACGTCTCCTGGAAGGTGAAGGAGGAGCAGAAGGTCGCCGCGCTCGTCACCGGCTCCAAGGTCGTCAAGAAGCACCTCTCGGCGATCCTCAAGGCCTGCGTGAATTGCGAGGGGCCCGAGGGCGACTGCTCAAACCCGGAGAAGAACCCCGCGCTCAAGCGCGAGGTGAAGCTCGCCCGCAAGGCGATGGTGCCGGACAACCTGATCAAGCGCGTGCTGCAGCAGGCGGCCCAGGGCGTGACCGAGGTCGACTTCGACACCTACACCACCGACTGGGACGGCGAGGCCTACCTCACGGTCGCCGGCCAGAACTCCAACAACTCGGTGCGCGTCACCGACGACTTCCTGCGTTCGGTCGAGACCGACGGCGATTGGAATCTCGTCGGCCGCACCACCGGCAAGGTCACCAAGACGCTGAAGGCCCGCGGGCTGTGGGACCAGGTATCCTACGCCGCCTGGGCCTGCGCCGACCCCGGCATCCAGTTCCACACCACCGTCAACGACTGGCACACCTGCCCGGCGTCGGGGCCGATCCGGGCCTCGAATCCGTGCTCGGAGTACATGTTCCTCGACGACACGGCCTGCAATCTCGCCTCGCTCAACCTGCTGCAGTTCCGCCGCGCCGATAAGAGCTTCGACGTCGAGGCCTACGCCCACGCCTGCCGGCTCTGGACCGTGGTGCTTGAGATCTCGGTGCTGATGGCGCAGTTCCCGTCGCGTCAGATCGCGGCGCTCAGCTGGCGCTACCGCACGCTCGGCCTCGGCTACGCCAACATCGGCGGCCTGCTGATGTCGTCCGGGATCGGCTACGATTCCGACGCCGCCCGCGGCCTCTGCGGCGCGCTCTCCGCGCTGATGACCGGCACGGCCTACGCCACCTCGGCGGAGATGGCCGGCCAGCTCGGCGCCTTCGAGGGCTACCCGGAGAACCGCGAGCACATGCTCCGCGTCATCCGGAACCACGCCCGCGCCGCCCGCAGCGAGTCCGCCGGCTACGAGAGCCTCGCCACCCTGCCTGTGCCGCTCGACGCCGGCTCTTGCCCGGACCAGTCGATCGTGGCCGCGGCTCGAACCGCCTGGGACCGCGCGCTGTCGCTCGGCGAACAGAACGGCTTCCGCAACGCCCAGGTCTCGGTCATCGCCCCCACCGGCACGATCGGCCTGGTGATGGATTGCGACACCACCGGCATCGAGCCCGACTTCGCGCTGGTGAAGTTCAAGAAGCTCGCCGGCGGCGGCTACTTCAAGATCATCAACCGCGCCGTTCCCGAGGCCCTGCGTACGCTGGGCTACGCCGAGCACCAGATCGCCGAGATCGAGGCCTACGCCGTCGGCCACGGCTCCATGCGCCAGGCCCCGGCCGTCAACCCCAGCTCGCTGCGCGCCAAGGGCTTCCCCGACGCGCTGATCGAGACGCTCGAAGCGGCGATGAAGTCGGCCTTCGACATCAAGTTCGTGTTCAACAAGTGGACCCTCGGCGAGGCCTTCCTCACCGGCCAGCTCAAGGTCCCCGCCGAAAAGCTCGACGACGCCTCCTTCGACCTGCTGGCCTATCTCGGCTTCTCGAAGGCCGAGGTTGAAGCCGCGAACACCCACGTCTGCGGCGCGATGACCGTCGAAGGCGCGCCCCACCTGCGCCCTGAGCACTACCCCGTGTTCGACTGCGCCAACGCCTGCGGGCGGACGGGCAAGCGCTTCCTTTCGGTCGACAGCCACATCCGCATGATGGCGGCGGCGCAGCCCTTCATCTCGGGCGCGATCTCCAAGACCATCAACATGCCGAACGACGCGACGGTGGAGGACTGCTCCGCGGCCTACATGCTGTCGTGGAAGCTCGCGCTGAAGGCGAACGCCCTGTATCGCGACGGCTCCAAGCTCTCGCAGCCGCTCTCGTCCCAGCTGATCGCCGACGACAACGACGAAGAGGACGCCGTCGACGCGCTGGTCGCGCAGCCCAACGCGGCCCGCACCGCTCAGGTGATCGAGAAGATCGTCGAACGCGTCCAGCTGATCCGCGACCGCGAGAAGCTGCCGTCCCGCCGCAAGGGCTACACCCAGAAGGCGATCGTCGGCGGGCACAAGGTGTATCTGCGCACCGGCGAGTACGACGACGGCCGCATCGGCGAGATCTTCATCGACATGCACAAGGAAGGCGCCGCCTTCCGTTCGGTGATGAACAACTTCGCCATCGCCGTGTCGCTCGGCCTCCAGTACGGCGTTCCGCTGGAGGAGTATGTGGAGGCCTTCACCTTCACCCGCTTCGAGCCGGCCGGCTTCGTGCAGGGCAACGACACCATCAAGAACGCGACGTCGATCCTCGACTACGTGTTCCGCGAGCTCGCGATCTCCTACCTCTCGCGCTACGACCTCGCGCACGTCGACCCCTCCGACATCACGCCGGACGCGATCGGCGGCGGCGTCGAGCAGGGCAAGGCCCCGAGCGCGCCGGTGTCGAAGGGTCTGCTGCGCGGTCGTCAGCTGTCGGCGGTGCCGTCCGTCAGCCCGACGCCTGAGCCGAAGGGCGCGTCGAACGTGACCACGATCGGGACGCCCCGTCCCGTCTCCGCGGGCCTCGCCGTCCAAGGGGCGACCGCCCTCAAGCGCGAGCCGCAGCCGGCGGCCGAGGAGGCCCTTGGCCACCTCGCCTGGGAGGCCCCCGCGCCCGCCCCGGCCGCCAAGACCGCCGAGACCCGCCGCATGGAGGCTCGCGTCAAAGGCTATGAAGGCGATAACTGCTCAGAGTGCGGCAACTACACGATGGTCCGCAACGGCACCTGCCTGAAGTGCGACACCTGCGGAAGCACGAGCGGCTGCAGCTGAACGCCGACGACGTAGAGATCCGCGCTCTCTACGAGCCTTCGGCTGTCCGTAGCTGGACAATACCTTTCGAGAACCCGGGCGGTCCCAGTGGGGCCGCCCGGAAAGCTTTATGGAACATACGACGAACGTTTGCGCATGCTGCGCTGGGGCCGGTGGTGGTCCTGCAGGGAGATCTCCCCCGCGTCGCCCGGCGCCTCGGCGCCCAAGGCTTGTTAAGCCGCGCGGGAACGGAACGTTAAGAGTTGCGGAACACATCTAGAACAGGTAGATATCTGTTCATGATTTGTTTTGATTCTTGGCGGGCCCGCCCATGCTGACGCGCAAACAGTACGAACTGCTCCGCTTCATCCATGAGCGGCTGAAGGAGACCGGCGTGCCGCCCTCCTTCGACGAGATGAAGGACGCGCTGGATCTCAAGTCGAAATCCGGCATTCACCGCCTCATCATGGCGCTCGAGGAGCGCGGGTTCATCCGGCGCCTGCCGAACCGCGCGCGGGCGCTGGAGGTGGTGAAGCTGCCGGAGGCGGCGGCCCCCCCTGTCTCGCGGCCCACGGGCCGGTTCGCTCCCAACGTCATCGAGGGCAATCTGGGGCGGGTGCGCCCGCCGCAGTCGGACGACGACGACAACCGCATGGTCGCGATCCCGGTCATGGGCCGGATCGCCGCCGGCGTGCCGATCGAGGCGATCCAGGCGAAGAGCCACACCATCGCGGTCTCCCCCGACATGCTGTCCACGGGCGAGCACTTCGCGCTCGAGGTGCGCGGCGACTCGATGATCGAGGCCGGCATCCTCGACGGGGACCTTGTCCTCATCCGCAAGCAGACCGTCGCGGACACCGGCGACATCGTTGTCGCGCTCGTCGACGACGAGGAGGCGACGCTGAAGCGCCTGCGCAAGCGCGGCGCGTCGATCGCCCTCGAAGCGGCGAACCCGGCCTACGAGACGCGTATTTTCGGCCCCGACCGGGTGGCGATCCAGGGGCGGCTCGTCGGGCTGATCCGGCGCTACTGATCGTCGTCCAAAGGCAAGTCGTCGTCGGCCGGGTCGGTCGGGTCGACCGGCTTTGTAATGTCACTCGATTGCGGCGGACGACGGGGTTCGAAACGCAGCGCCAGAACGTCCGGCGGCGGGCGGACCGTCGCCGCCGCTCCCTCCCAGGGCCTATGTCCGGCGGGATCGCGCGCGGCGGTCGCGACGAATGCGTCGCCCTCGCGCGTGAGCGACAGCGCGCCGGTGGCGCGCAACGCGGCGCGGTCGATGACGGCCGCCGTCTTAGCGCAGGCAGGCGGCGCCTCAAGCCGGGTGATGACGAGCGCCGCCCGCCGGCAATCCTCCTCGAAAGCGCGCGCGTCCCAGACCAGCGCGACGTCGCGTTCGTCGTCGAGCCGGCCGACGCAGCCATAGGCGTCGCAGCGCGGCGTCGCCGACCTCGGTGGCCGGCCGTCGCGGTCGACGATGTCGCCGTCGGCCGCGAGCCAGACCTTCGCGGCGAAGGTGGTCGGGCGGGCGCCCAGCAGCGCCAGCCGCCCGTCGGCGCCCCGGATCGCGGCGGCGCGGCCGTCGCGGTCGATCACCAGGTCCGGTCGCCCAGGAGCCGCAGCCAAAGCGAGGCCCGCCGCAATTACGGGCGCGGCTGCGTAGCGGAGGGCGGTTCGCCACACGCAGAGCCAGGCCAGCCCCAGCGACAGCAGGGCGAGCGCCGGGGCGCCGAAGGCTGGGATCGCGCGCTCGGAGCCCGGCCAGGAGGCGACCGCGCGGGCGATCGCCAGCACGCCGCTGAGGCCCCAGCCCATCAGGCTCCACCAGGGGCCGTCGAGGCCGAGCGGCGCGAACAGCAGGCCGCCGACCACGCAGGGCATGACGATCAGGCTGATCAGCGGCGTCGCGAGCGCGTTGCCGGCCAGCGCGTAGGGCGTCACCCGGTGGAAGTGGTAGGCGGCGAAGGGCGCGGTCGCGAGCCCCGCCACCAGCGTGGTGACGAGCGCGAGCGCCGCCGCGGTCCTCAGCCACCGGAGCGCGCGCGCCGCCCGGCCGTCGGGCGGCGGACGCTCATCGCGCGGCCGGGCCTCGAACCAGGCGACGAGCGCCGCGACGGCCGCGAACGACATCTGGAAACTTGGCCCCAGGACGGCCTCGGGGGTCAGCGTCATGACGCCCAGCGCGGCGAGCGCCAGGTTGCGCGGGGTGACGGCCGGGCGGCCGACAACGACGGCCACGAACACGATCGCGACCATCAGGAAGGAGCGCTGGGTCGCCACCTCCGCGCCGGAAAGCGCGAGGTAGAACGCGGCGCCCGCGAGCGCGACGATCGCAGCTATGCTCTTCACCGGCCAGGCGAGCGCCGCGCGTTGCGACAGCGCGAGGGCGGCGCGCACCAGCCAGAACAGGGTGCCCGCGACCAGCGCCATGTGCAGCCCGGAGATCGATAGGATGTGGCTGAGGCCGGCCGCGCGCATCTCGTCCTCGACGGTCGCGCTGATCGGCCCGCGCACGCCGGTGACGAGCGCCGCCGCGACGGCGCCCTCGTCGCCGCCGACTGTGGCCGAGATCCGCGACGTCAGGCGCTCCCGCAGCCGTTCGAGCCGGGCGGACAGCCGCTCGGCGGCGCCCGCGTCCGCCGCGGGTCCGAGATTGCGGACGTCCCTCGCCTGCTGCCCCGTCGCGCCCACGCCCTCGAAGAAGGCGGCCCGGGCGAAGTCGTAGCCGCCGGGCCGCACCGGCCCTTGCGGCGGACGCCAGAACGCCGACAGCGTCAGGCGGTCGCCAGCGGACAGGACCGGGTCCGCGCCAAGCGTCACCCGCGCCCGGCGGGGCCGCTCGTTTAAGCCGAGCGCCCCGAGCCGATCCAGCTCCAGCGTGATCCGGCGCTGGCCGCGGTCGCGCGGCTCGATCGCGATCACCCGGCCGGCGGCGTCCGCCCGAAACGCGCGCGTCAGAGCCGGCGCCTCGGCGCGGACGGTTGCGAGCTTGGCGGCGAGGAAGCCCGCCGCCCCGAACGCGAAGGCGAGCGCAAGGCCGAGCGCGACGAAGCGGCGCCGCGCGGCGACCGCCAGCGCCGCGCCGAGGCCTGCGAGCAGGATTGCGGCCCAGAGCTCGGGCTCGTGCGCCGCGGTGAAGTAGACGACCACCCCGGCGCCGAAGGCGATCGGCGCCCACAGCGCGAAACGCCCCGCGTCGGCCTCCTCGACCAAGCGGTCGAGCGTCCAATCGCGCGCGCTCGCCAGGGCGTCCGCGAACCGGCCGCCGGAGACCGCGCCGAAGCCCGGCAGCGCGGCCGTCCGCGCGCCTCTCCGTCTGCTCTGGTCCGCCCCCCCCGCCATGCCGCCCGCGATCGTTTCCATAGCTGCGGTCGTCATGCTACACGGGCCGGCCGCTGCGCCTAGCGCCCTTGTGCGCGCCGGATCGGCACGTCGTCAGCACCGTTCGAGACCGCCCTTGTCCGAGACCGTCGTCACCCGTTTCGCGCCCTCGCCCACGGGCTTCCTGCACATCGGCGGCGCGCGCACCGCGCTGTTCAACTGGCTGTTCGCGAAGAGCCTGGGCGGCACGATGCTGCTCCGGATCGAAGACACCGACCGGGCGCGATCGACCGAGGCCGCGATCGCCGCGATCCTCGACGGCCTGACCTGGCTCGGCCTCGACTGGGACGGCGAGCCGGTGTTCCAGTTCGCCCGCGCCGCGCGCCACCGCGAGGCGGTGGAGCAGATGCTGGCGGACGGGCGCGCCTACCGCTGCTACGCCACGGCGCAGGAGCTCGAGGAGATGCGCTCCACGGCTCAGGCCGAGGGGCGGCCGCCGCGCTACGATGGCCGCTGGCGCGACCGCCCGGCCTCCGAGGCGCCGACCGATCGCCAGCCCGCCATCCGGCTGAAGGCGCCGACCGAGGGCGAGACCGTGGTGGACGATCTGGTCCAGGGCCGCGTCGTGATCCCGAACAAGGACCTCGACGACCTCGTCCTGCTGCGCTCCGACGGCACGCCGACCTACATGCTCGCGGTGGTGGTCGACGACCACGACATGGGCGTCACCCACGTCATCCGCGGCGTGGACCATCTCACGAACGCCGCGCGCCAGACGCAGATCTACGCGGCGCTAGGCTGGCCAGTGCCGAAGATGGCGCACATTCCGCTGATCCATGGGCCCGACGGCGCGAAGCTGTCGAAGCGGCACGGGGCGCTGGGCGCCGAGGCCTACCGCGAGATGGGCTTCCTGCCGGAGGCGCTGCGCAACTATCTGGCCCGGCTGGGCTGGAGCCACGGCGATGACGAGATCTTCTCGACCGCGCAGGCGATCAAGTGGTTCGACATCGCCGACGTCGGCCGTTCCGCCGCGCGGTTCGACATGGCGAAGCTGTCGAACCTCAACGGCCACTACATGCGCGCCACCCCGGACGACGACCTGCTGGCGGCGTTCAAGGCGTCCCTGCCCTATCTGCCGGGCGGCCCCGAGGCGGCGGCGCGGCTCAACGCGACCGGGCGCTGGAGCGCCTTCGAAGGCGCCCTTCCCGGCCTGAAGGAGCGCGCGAAGACCCTGGTGGAGCTGCTCGACGGCGCGCGCTTCCTAACCGACGCTCGTCCGCTCGCCGTCGAGCCTGCGGCCGAGGCGCTGCTGACGCCGGAGGCGCGCGCCCTGCTCGCCTCCTTGCACGGCCGTCTGACGGCGCTGGAGCCGTGGTCCGCGGCGGGGGCGGAGGAGATCGTCCGCACGCTCGCCGAGGAGGCCGGCGTGAAGCTTGGGGCGCTCGCCCAGCCGCTGCGCGCGGCGCTCACCGGCCGCAAGACTTCGCCCGGAATCTTCGACGTGCTGGTCGCGCTCGGCAAGGAGGAGAGCCTTGCGCGCATCGCGGATCAGGCTTCCGGCGCCTAAGGCGTGAGCGTGTCCGGGGCTGGTCAGAAAGGTGTCAGACGCTAATTTGCGCTGCAACAAAAGTTGATATACGCCAGCGAGAGCTTCCTCGCAGCCGCCCCGATCGTCCCGCAGCGGAGGGCCGGGCGCGGTCCCGCCAGAGGGCGCCTTAAGGCTTTTCAGCGAAGGGGCATCAGCGCATGACCGACACCACCGGCTCCCTGAACGTTGGCGGGACCGACCTGAAGCTTCCCATCCGAGAGGGGTCGATCGGCCCCGCGGTGATGGATATCCAGACGCTCTACAAGAACACGGGTCTGTTCACCTACGACCCCGGATTCACCTCCACCGCAAGCTGCGAATCCAAGATCACCTTCATTGACGGCGACGAAGGCGTCCTGCTCTACCGCGGCTACCCGATCGACGATCTCGCCGAGCACGGCGACTTCCTCGAGACCAGCTACCTGCTGCTCCACGGCGAACTGCCGACCTCGGCCCAGAAGGCGGAGTTCGACCGGCTCGTGACACGCCACACCATGGTGCACGAGCAGATGTCGCGCTTCTATTCCGGCTTCCGCCGCGACGCCCATCCGATGGCGGTGCTCTGCGGCGTCGTCGGTGCGCTTTCGGCCTTCTACCACGACTCGACCGACATCACCGATCCGGCCCAGCGCGACATCGCTGCGATCCGCATGATCGCCAAGATCCCGACGCTCGCTGCGATGGCCTACAAGTATTCGATCGGCCAGCCGTTCGTATACCCGCAGAACTCGCTCGATTTTTCCGCAAACTTCCTCAACATGTGCTTCGCGGTGCCGTGCGAGGAGTACAAGGTCAACCCGGTCCTGGCGCGCGCGATGGACCGCATCTTCACCCTGCACGCCGATCACGAGCAGAACGCGTCGACCTCGACGGTCCGCCTCGCCGGCTCCTCCGGCGCGAACCCGTTCGCCTGCATCGCGGCGGGCATTGCCTGCCTCTGGGGCCCCGCGCACGGCGGCGCGAACGAGGCCGCGCTGAAGATGCTGTCCGAGATCGGCACTCCCGACAACGTCGACAAGTACGTCAACAAGGCGAAGGACAAGAACGACCCCTTCCGCCTCATGGGCTTCGGCCACCGGGTCTACAAGAACTACGATCCGCGCGCCAAGATCATGCAGAAGACCTGCCACGAGGTGCTCGGCGAGCTCGGCATCAAGGACGATCCGCTGCTGGAGGTCGCGATCCAGCTCGAGCAGATCGCGCTCAAGGACGACTACTTCGTCGAGAAGAAGCTGTATCCGAACATCGATTTCTACTCGGGCATCACGCTGAAGGCGATGGGCTTCCCGACCGACATGTTCACGGTGCTGTTCGCCGTGGCGCGCACCGTCGGCTGGGTCGCGCAGTGGAAGGAGATGGTGGAGGATCCCGGCCAGAAGATCGGCCGGCCGCGCCAGCTCTACACCGGCTCGCCCAAGCGCGAGTACACCGGCATCTCGCAGCGCCGCTGACAGGCGCCCGCCTTCGAACGACCTGCCTCCGACGCCCGGTCCCAGGACCGGGCGTCTTGCGTTTCAGCGCCGGCGCCTTCCGGCTGCGTAAGGCCTCAGACGATCTTGCCGCGCGCCGCGACCTCGATCTCCCCGACGATCGCGTCGCCCCGCACAGCGACCAGGCGGTCGACCATGTTCACGACCACGCAGACGTGGTTCGGAACCACGCGCACGACATCGCCGACCGCGGGCATCACGGAGCATGCGGCAAGGTCGAGGAAGCCGTGCTCCTCCGACAGCGCGCCGATGCGGGCCTGCGGATGCTCCAGGACAAGCCCGTGACCGTCGAGGCCGCCGGGGTCGCTCGTCAGCGTCTTGGAGCCGGCGTCGAGGATGCCGCGTTCCGCCCCCGCCCGGCTCACCACGGTGGCGTAGACGGTCGCGGCGCAGTCCCGGAGGCAGGCGACGCCGGCCGCCATCTGCATGCGGTCGTTGAAGATGTATGTGCCGGGGCGATGCTCGGTCGCGCCCTTCAGCGCGCCGAGATGGGCGAGGTTCGGCGACCCGCCGGTGGAGACGATCCGCGGGCTCAGCCCCGCCGCGGCGAGGCCCGCCCTCGTCTCGTCGAAGAAGGCTTGCGTCTCCGGCCAGGCGGCCGGCGGGGGATAGAGCAGCAGGCCGGCGAAGCGCAGGCCGGGCGTCCGCGCGATCCGCGTCGCGAGCGCGACGGCCTCCGCGGGAGTCTCGACGCCGGCGCGCCTCAGCCCCGTGTCGCACTCCACCACCACGTCGAGCGGGCGGCCCGCGATCGCCGCCGCGGGCGCCAGTCCGTCGATTGTGACGGGGCTGTCGGCGGCGACCGTCACCTGCACGCGGGCGAGCAGCGCGCCGAGGCGGCCGACGTTGCGCTCGCCGAGCAGGTTGTAGCTGATCAGGATGTCGTCCAGGCCGGCGTCGGCCATCACCTCGGCCTCGCCCAGCTTCTGGCAGGTGATCCCCTTCGCGCCGGCCGCCACCTGCAGCTTCGCGAGCTCCGGCGACTTATGCGTCTTGACGTGGGGACGGTTCGCGACGCCGGCGGCGTCGCACAGCGCCTGCACGCGCGCTATGTTCGCCTCCACCACGTCGAGGTCGACGACGACCGAGGGCGTGCCGAACAGCCGGGCGATCTCGGCGGCGAGCGGCGTCGTCACGGCAGGATCCGGACGATCGCTTCGATCTCGACCGTCATGCCGTTCGGCAGCGACCCCATCCCCACCGCCGAGCGGGCGTGCCGACCGCGTTCCCCGAGCACCGCGACGAACAGGTCGGAACAGCCGTTGATCACCTGCGGCTGCTCCGCGAAATCGGGCGTCGCGTTGACCATGCCCAGCAGCTTCACGATCTCGACCTTGTCGAGGTCGCCAACGGCGGCCTTGATTGCGGCGAGCAGCCCTAAGCCGACAAGCTTGGCGTGCTCGTAGGCCTCCGCGACCGTCACTTCCGCGCCCACCTTGCCGACGTGATGCGAACCGTCGGCGAGGCGCGGTCCCTGCCCCGACAGGAACAGCAGGTCGCCCACGCGCTTCGCCGGCACATAGGTCGCGACCGGCGTGTAGGTCTCCGGCAGGGTCAGTCCGAGGTCTCGAAGTCTGTCGTCCGCGCTCAAGTCGCCTCCATCGCCCGGTCCAAGCCGAGCCGTTTCGTCGCCGCCGTCCTCGGCGTTCCAGTAGTCTAGAGGTCCGCCAGACGCTCCAGCACGCGCGCGACCGCCTCGGCGCCGGGGTCCGGCACGCCGTGCAGCGCGCTTGAGGGCACATAGGACGATCGGCCGGCCTTGGCCTTGGCCATGGCCTTCGTCGTCTCCGCTCCCTGTCGCGCCGCGGCGGCGGCCTTCGAAAGCGACGCTCCGCGCGACAGCGCGTCCAGCGCGGGCTCCAGCGCGTCGATCATGGTGCGGTCGCCGACCTTTGCGCCGCCATAGCTCTTCATACGGTCGAGCCCCGCGGCGAGCGCCTTCGGCCAACCGCCTTCGCCGAACGCGGCGCCGCCGGCGGTGAAGAAGGTCGCGAGCAGAACGCCGCTGCTCCCTCCGCCGATGCGGGATAGCACATGGCCAAGCGCGCCGAGGAGCGCGGCGCCATCCGCCAGCGGCAGCGCGTCGACCCGCGCCTCCACGGCGGCGGCGCACTTGGCGAAGGTGGAGCCGGCGTCGCCGTCGCCGACCTTGGCGTCGAGCGCGTCGATCGCGGGACCCATCGCCTGCAGCGCCTGCGTCGCCGCGAGCAGCAGGCGTCGCACGGCGGGGTCGTCCGAGGCGGGGGCCGCCGCGTCGTCGTCGAGGTTCGGGGTCGGCATGAGCCGCGGCGCCATGACGTCGCGCGCAGGGATCCAGGCCGCGCTCGCGGAGGGCGCGAGCAGACCCGCGCGCCGCGTCTCGTCCAGGATCAGCGCCGTCAGCGAGAAGCCGCGCATGTCGAGCGAGGTCATCAACGGCGCGGGTCCGATGACGTAATCGGCGCGCGCTCCGAGGGACGTCTTCATCACCGCGCCCATGACGATCGCCATGTCGAGCGGCGGGGTGCCGCCGAGCGAGTTGACCATCAATGCGATGCGCTCGTCCGTCCCGAGCGTCGCCGCGAGCGGCGCGGCGATTTGCTCGACGAGGGCGTCGGCGGCGTCGAACGGGATGGTCCGGCTTCCCGGCTCGCCGTGGATGCCGAGGCCGAGCTCCACCGCGTCCGCGGCGATCCGCTCCTCGCGCTCGGCGCCCGGCATTGCGCCGGTGGTGAGCGCGAGGCCGAGAGACCGCACGTGCGTGGCGGCGTCCCTCGCCCGCGCCGCGACCTCGGCCAGCGGGAGCCCGTCCGCCGCCGCCGCGCCGGCCAGCTTGTGGACCAGCAGCGTGCCCGCGATCCCGCGTGGCTGCGACGCTCCCTCGATCGCGATGTCGTCGCCGACGATCACCATCTCGACCTTGAGACCGCGCGCCCTCGCCTTCTCCGCCGCTAGGCCGAAGTTCAGCCGGTCTCCGGTGTAGTTCTTGACGATGAGCACGCAGCCCGGCGCGCCCGTGACCGCGAGGATCGCCGCGAGCACCGCATCGACCGTCGGCGAGGCGAACACCTCCCCGCAGACGGCCGCCGTCAGCAGCCCCTCGCCGACGAAGCCCAGATGGGCCGGTTCATGCCCTGAGCCGCCGCCCGAGACCAGCGCCACCCGGCTGCGGTCCCAATCCGTGCGGAGGACGACCTTGATGTCGGGGAAACCGTCGAGACGTCCGAGGCCCCGCGCCCCGGACGACGCCAGGAAGCCGTCGATCGCATCCGTGACGACCGCGTCGCGGGCGTTCAGAAAGCTCTTCATTTTGGGTCCCTCGCCACTCTTCTGCGCCGGGACCGTATGGCCCGCGCCTGTGGGCGTCCACGGCCCAGACGCCGCTCTCCGGCGGCTCGCGTCCTCAGCCGAGTGCCGGCCGTCCGACATGCAGCGGACACGCCTCGAGAAAGGCCTGCGCCGCCGCGAGCAGCGCCCTGTCCTCACCGAAGCGCCCCACGAGCTGCAGGCCAAGCGGGAGGCCCGCCGACGACATGCCCACGGGCAAGCTGAGCGCGGGAAAGCCGAGCGTCGTCCAGGGCACGCAGAATTGCGGGTCGCCGGTGTAGTCGAGTCCGAGCGGCGCTTCGCCCGTCGCGGGCACGGTGAGAAGCGCGTCATAGCCTTCGAGACGCTCGCCGACGCCCATGCGGAAGCCCTGCTGCGCCCCGACCGCCTCCTGGTGGGCGATCTCGGAGATCTCCTTGCCCGCGTCGACATAGGCGGCCATGGAGGCGCTCATCTTGTCGGGGAAGCGCGCGCGGAGCTCGCCGAACACGCGGGCGGCCTCGAAGCCCATCAGGGTGTCGGCGACGTGCAGCAGGCGCGGCAGCGCGTCCGTGAGGTCGATCGCCTCCACATGGGCGCCCGCCGCGCGGAGCCGCGCGCAGGCCTCGTCGAACAGCGCGACCTGCTCCGCGCTCGCGACGTCCGCCGGCGGCCGGAGCGCCGCGATCCGGAGAGCGCCGGGCGCGCCCACAACGTCGGCTGCGCCGGCGTCGGGCTTCAGCAGCGCGAAGGCCCCGGCCACGTCCTCGAGCGTGCGGGCAAACAGGCCGACGTGGTCGAGCGAGGGGCTCAACGGGTGGACGCCGTCGCGCGGAAGCTGACCGAAGCTCGGCTTGAAGCCGACCACCCCGCAGAACGCCGCCGGTCGGATGACGGAGCCGAAAGTCTGCGTGCCGAGCGCAAGCGTGACGAGGCCTGCGGCGACTGCGGCCGCCGATCCGCTCGACGATCCGCCCGGCGTGTGATCGAGCGCCCACGGGTTCCGCGTCGCTCCCGGGTGCCGCCAGGCGAACTCCGTGGTCACCGTCTTGCCCAACGCCGTCGCGCCGAGCGACTTGAGCTGCGCGACGATGGCGGCGTCCGCCGCCGGGCGGTGGCCCATGTAGATCGCCGAGCCGTAGTCCGTCGGCATGTCGGCGGTGTCGATCAGGTCCTTGACCCCGACCGTCACGCCCGCAAGCGGACCCTCGGTGAGCGCCGCCGGGGCCTGCTCGGGCAGATGCGCGAAGGCCCGGAGCTTGGGCTCGAGCGTGCGCGCGCGCTCCCACAGCGGCGTCACGAGCGCCTGCGCGCTCTCCCCCGCGGCAAGCGCCGCCTGGATCTCGGCGATCGATCGGGCGGTGACGTCGTCGGCCATGGCGCTCTCCTTCAGGTCGGGGTCGGTCGCTTGTCCGCCCAGGCGCGCAGCGTCACCTCCGCCGCGCGCTCGGAGGGGGATCCTTCCGGCAGCCGCATAAGGTCGTCAAGCCGGCTAAGCGCCTGCATTTGCGCGTGTCGCGCGGGCGTGTCATCGAGCAGCGGCGCAAGCGCCGCGGCGAGCTTGTCCGGCGTGGCGTCGCGATGGACCAGCTCGGGGATCGCGCGTTCGCCGAGGATCAGGTTCGGCAGCAGGATAAAGGGCGCCTCGATCTTGATGAAGGGCTCCAGCAGCGGCGCGAACCACTCTAGTCTGTAGGCCGCGGCCGTCGGGACGCCCGCGAGCGCAAGCTCCAGCGTCACCGTGCCGGAGGCCGCAAGCGCCGCCTGCGCCGCGCGGAAGGCCGCGAGCTTCTCGGTTTCGCCCGTGACGATCCGCGGGACGACCGGCCAGGAGGCGGCGAGACGCGCGATCTCCTCCGCCAGCCGCGGCGTGGTGGGGAGCGTCACCTCGATCGGGCGGTCGCCCAGCCGGGCGAGCGTCGCGCCGAAGAGGGGCATATGCCGATGAACGACGCCGGCCCGGCTGCCGGGAAGCGCCAGCACACGCAGCGGCCCGTCCGCTAGCGCCGGGCGTTCGCCTGCTTCGGGACGAAACTCGTCAAGCCGCTCGATCAGCGGGTGGCCGACATAGGTGCAGGCGGGGCCGCCCAGCCGCGCATGAGCGGCCGGCTCGAAGGGCAGCAGCGCGAGCACGTGGTCGACATAGGCCCGCATCTTGGCCGCGCGGCCCGGCCGCCAGGCCCAGACGCTTGGCGAGACGTAGTCGACGACGGTCAGATCGGGCAGCGCCGCCCGCGCCTTGCACGCCACGCGGTGCGTGAAGTCCGGGCTGTCGACGATGACGAGGATGTCCGGCGGCCGATCGATGATCGCCTGCGCCGTTTCGGAGATCCGCCGGAGCAGCGTCGGCAGCCGCGCGATCACGGGGCCGATGCCCATCACCGCGACGTCGTCCATGGGAAACAGCGTCGCGACGCCTTCCGCCTGCATGCGGGGACCTGCGACGCCGGAGAGCTCCAGATCGGGGATGCGGCCCCTGAGCGCCGCGGCGAGCTTAGCGCCGAGCGCGTCGCCCGAGGCCTCGCCCGCGACGATCGTGATCCGGCGCGGCGTCACGCCGCCTCGGCGACGGGCACGCCGGCCAGGAACAGGCCGAGCGCGTCCGCCTTGGCCGCGAGTTCGCCGCGGTCCGCGAGCAGCACCTGTCCGGCCGCGACGGCGACGCCGGCGAGCTGCGCCTCGGCCGCAAGCTCCAGCGTCCGCGCGCCGATCGCCGGCAGGTCCACCCGCAGATCCTGGCTGCGCTTCGGCGTCTTCACCAGTACGCCGCCCCGCCCGTCTCGGCGGAGCTTGCCGCCCTTGCTCAGCCGCGCCACGCGGCCGAGCATGCTGTCGGTGCCCTCCGCCGCCTCCACGGCGACGACGCGCCGGTCGATGGCGACGACGCCCTGGCCGACATCAAAGGGGCCCAGCGCCCGCAGCGCGCCGACCGCGAGCGCAATGTCCGCGACGTCCGCGGCGCTCGGCTGGCGCCGGCCGACAAGCCCGCGCGGCGCGGTCAGCTCCGGCGCGACCTCGTGGACGCCGCGCACGACGAATCCGCGGTCCTCCACGAACTTGATGACGCCGCGCAGCAGATGATCGTCGCCCCCGGCGAGGAGGCGGGTGATTTCAGGCAGGCTGCCGAGCCCGCCCATGTCGATTCTGAGGTCCTTCAGCGCCGGGCGCTGGACGGCGCCCACCAGCGCCACCTCGCGCACGCCGGCGCCTTCGAGCGAGCGGAACAGCTTGCCGATCTCGCCCATGCGGATCCACACGTGCGGGAAGCGCTCGACCTCCGCCGCCGCCGAGCCCTTGATCGCCGCGAGGAAGACCGGACGGCCGGAGCGCTGGATGAGGTCCGCGGCCTCGATCGGCAGGGTTCCCGAGCCGCAGATCAGGCCCACGGCGCTCACGCCGCGCGCGCCTCGCCGGAGCGCGGCGTGCAGATCGCCCGGTCTCCGCCGGCGGCGATGAAGGCCGTGACCTCCTGCACCAGTTCGTCGTCCGGATGGGCGGCCGCGACCTCCGCCGCCCGCGCCTTCAGCACGCCGGCCTCCGCGAACAGGTCCTTGTAGGCGCGCCGCAGCGCGTGGATGCCGTCGCGCTCGAACCCGCGGCGCTTGAGGCCGACGAGGTTGAGTCCTGCGAGATGGGCCCGGTTGCCGATCGCCATGCCGAACGGGATCAGGTCGTTCTCGAGCCCGGCGAGGCCGCCGAGGAAGGCGTGCGCGCCGATCCGCACGTATTGGTGCGCCGCTGATCCGCCGCCGAGGATGGCGAAATCGCCGATCATGACGTGGCCCGCCACCATGACGTTGTTCACGAGGATGACGTTGTTCCCGATGCGGCAATCGTGCGCCACGTGGGCCCCGGCGAGCAGCGCGCAGTCGTCGCCGATCTCCGTCACCATGGCGCCGCCTTCGGTGCCTGGGTTGATCGTGACGTTCTCGCGGATCAGGGCGTTGCGGCCGATGACCAGGCGGCTGGGCTCGCCGCGGTACTTCAGGTCCTGCGGCTGGTGGCCGACCGAGGCGAAGGGGAAGATCTGCGCCCCCTCCCCGATCACCGTGCGTCCGTCGACCGCGACGTGGGACCGCAGCACGGAGCCCGCGCCGATCTCCACGTGAGGGCCGATCGCGCAGAACGCGCCGACGACGACGTCGTCCGCCAGGCGCGCGCCTTCGGCGACGAAGGCGGTCGGATGAATGTCGGGCATCAGGTCTCCTTGCGGGGAGGAACGGTCACTTGTCGACGAGCATGGCCGAGACTTCGGCCTCGCAGACCAGCACGCCGTCGACCTTGGCCTCGCCGCGGAACCACCACATGTTCGCGCGCTTCTTGATCTGGGTCATGTGGTACTTCACCACGTCGCCCGGAACGACCGGCTTGCGGAACTTCGCCTTGTCGATCGTCATGAAATAGACGATGCGCGGCGAGGACGGCGCGGTGCGGGATGAGACGCACATGGCGCCCGCCGTCTGCGCCATGCCCTCGATCAGCAGCACGCCCGGCATCACCGGCGCGCCCGGAAAGTGCCCCTGGAAGTGCGGCTCGTTGAACGTCACGTTCTTGACGCCCACGCCCGACCGGTCGCCGTCGATGTCGACGATCCTGTCCACCAGCAGGAACGGGTAGCGGTGCGGCAGGTACGACAGGATGGTCTGGATGTCGGCGGCGCCCAGCGTCGTGGGCGCGCCGGCGGCGGGGGTGTCTGCGTCGGTCATTGCTCGGAACCTTCGGATGCGTCGCTCACGGGGCGCGTCCGCCCCTCCGACGCTATGCGCTTCAAAGTGGTGATTTCGCGGAACCAGTCCCGGACCGGCTTCGCAGGCGTGCCCCCCCACCGGGCGCCGGGCGGCACGTCTTCCCGCACGTTGCTCGAACCCGCGATCTGGGCGCCCATGCCGATGCGGACGTGGCCCACCACGCCGACATGGCCGCCGAGCACGACGAAATCCTCCAGCGTGACGCTGCCCGAGATCCCGACCTGCGAAACGATCACGCAATGCCGCCCGATCACCACGTTGTGGGCGATCTGGACGAGGTTGTCGATCTTGCTGCCTTCGCCGATCACCGTGTCGCGGTTGGCGCCGCGGTCGATCGTGGTGTTGGCCCCGATCTCGACGTCGTCCTGGATCACCACGCGTCCGATCTGCGGCACCTTCACGTGGCCGCCGGGACCCATGGCGAAGCCGAACCCGTCCTGCCCAACGCGCGCGCCCTGGTGGAGGATCACGCGGTCGCCGACGAGCGCATGCACGATCGTGGCGCCCGGCCCAACGGTGCTGTCCCGTCCGATCCGCACCTCGGGCCCGATCACGGCGTTGGCGCAGATGACCGCGCCGCGGCCGATCTCGGCGCGGGGACCGACGACCGCGCCGGGGTCAATCGTCACGTCGGCCTCCAGCCGCGCGTCGGGATGCACCACAGCGCCCGGCGCGACGCCCTGCCCGAAGATCGGCAGCGGGCGCGCCGCCTGAGGGTAGAGCGCCGCCGCGACGCGGGCGAAGGCGCGGTAGGGCTCGGGCGACACCAGCACGAGGGCGTTCGCCGGCGCGCGATCGCGAAACTTCGGCGCGAGCAGGCAGGCGCCGGCGCGACTGGCGGCCAGGGAGGCGGCATAGGCGGGGTTGTCGAGGAAGGTCAGGTCGTGCGGGCCGGCGGCGTCGATCGGCCCGACGCCGGTGATGCCGAGCCCCTCGCCCGCGCCCGACGCGACGGTCGCCCCCGTGATCGCCAATAGGCGATCGAGGCCGAGCGGTTCGGGCGAAGAGAAAAAGCGCGGTTCGATCATGAGGCCTGCGTCAAGACGCGAAAACGGGCGGCGAATGAGTCCGCCGCCCGTTTACGGGATTTCGAGCGCCTTCGGAAGGCTTAGAAGCGCGTGCCGCCCGAGAACCGGAAGAACTGGGTCTCGTCGTACTTTTCCTTGCTCAGCACGTGGGCGAAGTCGAAGCGGATCGGCCCAAGCGGCGACGTCCACAGCAGCGAGGCGCCGACGGAGGAGCGGATCTTAGAGCCGCCGGTGTCGTCGACCGGGATCCCCTCGTACGACTTGATTCCCTTATAGTCGAACACCGTACCGGCGTCGGCGAATACTGCGCCCTTCAGGCCGATCTCCTTCGGAAGGCCGAAGATCGGGAACTGAACTTCGGCCGAACCGCCGAAGTAGGTCGTGCCGCCCAACGGATCCTCATTCGGGCTACCGAGATCGCGCGGACCGAAGCCCTGCGGCTCGAAGCCACGCACGAGATCAGGGCCGCCGGAGAAGTGGTCGAGCACGCGGAGATCGTCACTGCCGAAAGCCGCAATGTGGCCGGCCTGCCCGCGAAGCATGCCGATGAAGTTTTCGTTCCAGATCGGATGATAGTACCGCCCGTCGAAGGTTCCGCGAACGAACTTCACGTCGCCGCCAAGGCCCGCCACGTCACCCTTGAGCTCAAGGTACAGGCCCTGCGTCGGGTCGCGCGGCACGTCGAGCGTGTTGTAGATCAGCGAGAGACCCGCGAGCGAAGTCCACGTCTTGCCCTCGGCCTCAAGAAGAGCCACGGACGCGCGATCGTCGCCCGACTCGTAGCGAGAGGGCACGCTCAGATCCTGCTGGTAGAGCTGGTAGCGCGTGCCCACCGAGAAGTCGTCGGTGATCGCGAAGCCGAAGCGCACGCCGCCGCCGTAGGTGTCGATCTTGTAGGACGAGTAGTCGGTCTCGTCCCGCTCCTTGGCGTAGAGGTCGATGCCGGCCGAGATGCGCTGGCCGAGGAAGTACGGCTCGGTGAACGAGAAGTCGAAGCCTTGCACGTTCTGGCCGAGCTGCGCCGCGATGCGGGCGTACTGGCCGCGGCCGAGGAAGTTGCGCTCGCCGAGCGCAACCTCGCCGATGACGCCGTCGGAGGTCGAGTAGCCGCCGGCCACCGAGAACTCGCCGGTCGGCTGATCCTCGACATCAACGTTCACGATCACGCGGTCGGGCGCGGAGCCAGGCTCGGTCGACATGCGGACGGTCTTGAAGAAGCCGAGCGCTTTCAGGCGCCGCTCCGCGCGGTCGATGAAGATCTGGTTGTAGGCGTCGCCCTCGCCGATGTCGAACTCGCGGCGCACGACGTAGTCGCGGGTGCGGGTGTTGCCGCGCACGTTGATGCGCTCGACGTAGACGCGCGCGCCTTCCTCCACCACGTAGGTGAGATTGATGGTGCGGGCCTCGAGGTTGCGGTCGGCGCGCGGGCGGACCTGCGCGAAGGCGTAGCCGCGGCTGGCCAGATCGAGCGACACCGCTTCAACCGACTTGTCCACGTCCTGCGAGCTGTAGGTCGAGCCCTCGGACGACACCACCTTGCCGCGCAGGGTCGAGGCGTCGACTTCGGCGACGCTCGACTCCACGTTCACGGCGCCGAACCGGTAGGGCTGGCCTTCGTCGACCACGATGTTGATGATGAAGGCGTTCTTCGTCTTGTCGAGATCGGCGCGCGCGGAAACCACGCGGAAGTCGGCATAGCCGTGGTTCAGGTAGAACCGGCGGATGAGCTCGAGGTCGGCGTTGATGCGATCAGGATCGTAGACGTCGGAGGTCTTGATCCAGCTCAGCCAGTTCGACTCGGTGGTCGTCATCTGGTCGCGCAGCGTGCCGTCGGAATAGGCCTGGTTGCCTTCGAACTCGATCGAGGAGATCGAGGTCTTGCCGCCTTCGTTGATCTCGAACACGAGATCGACGCGGCCGTTCGGCTGGGCGATCGTCTTCGCCTCGACGGTCGCCTCGTAGCGGCCGGACCGACGGTAGATTTCGGAAATGCGCTGGGTGTCGGCCTGGACCAGCGCCGGGTTGAACGGACCGCGCGCCTTGGACTGAATCTCGGCGGTCAGCACGGCGTCCTTCACCTTCGAGTTGCCCTCGAACGCGACGCGGTTGATGACCTGGTTCTCGTTCACGCTGACGACGATGCCGCCGCCCGACCGTGTGACGCGCACATCCGAGAACAGGCCGCTTGCGTAAAGGCCACGGATGCCTTCGTCGATCTTCGCCTGATCGAGCGGGCCGCCGGTGAAGTAGGAGCGCACCGTCTCCGCGTCGACGCGCTGGTTGCCGCGCACCGTGATGCTGCTGGCGCGCTGCGCCTGCGCTTCGGTGACGCTGGCCATCCAGAAGCCCGTGCCGGCGGCCACGGCGCCGACGGCGACCGAGGATGCGACTGCAAGGCGCCCGACTACTCGAACCATACGCTTCATGGGGTGACGGGCCCTCGTGCCGTTGAACGGACGTTCGCAACCCTGAAAGCCCAAAGGATTCCCGGGTGCGACGCCGATCGCTTCTATCGAACTTTTACGCACGTGCAAACTCGCTACTCGACACAGGTTCGACGTTTCACAGGCGCCGTTGCGGCACAGACACGCCCAATTGGATTTCAGCCTAAAGATGAAAGATGAACGATGTCGTTCCACGTCGCGAAGATCATCAGCATCAGCACGAAGGCGAGGCCGACGCGCATTCCCATCTCCTGCGCGCGCGCGCCGAGCGGCCGCCCGCGCAGCGCCTCGACGGCGTAGAACAGCAGGTGGCCGCCGTCGAGCATCGGAATCGGCAGCAGGTTCAACAGCCCGATCGACACCGAAAGGATCGCGGCAAGGTTGATCAGCGCGACGAAGCCGAGCGTCGCGACGTCGCCTGACGTCTTGGCGATCCGGATCGGGCCGCCGATCTGGTCGGTCGATTCCCGGCCGATCACCATGCGGCCCAGATAACGGCCGGTGTGCTCGACGACGAACCACGTCTCCTTCGCGCCCTCGGTCACCGCCTCGATCGGGCCGAAGGTCTCGTAGCGGACGTTGCCGGGCGTGGTGGAGCGGGTGACGCCCAGCACGCCCACGCGCTGCTTGTTGCCGAAGTTGTCGGTCAGCTCGCGCTGGCGCGGCGTCGCGGTGAGGGAGAGTTCGCTCGCCCCGCGCTCGACCGTCAGCTTGAGCGGCCGCTCGGCGTTGACGCTCACGATGCGCTGCATGTCGCTGAACGAGCGAATCTTCTGGCCGTCGATCGCGGTCACGAGGTCGCCCGCGACGAGGCCAGCCTCCGAGGCGGCGCTCCCCGGCTCCACCTGATCGACCAAGGCGTCGGTCGCAGGGCGCCCGACCGTCATGAAGACGCAGGCGAAGATGACGATCGCGAGCAAGAAGTTCGCGATCGGCCCCGCGGCCACAATGGCGGCGCGGGCGGGCAGCGGCGCGAAGAAGAAGCTGCCGCGGCGCTCGTCCGGCGTCATGCGCTCGAGCGCGTCGACGTCCGGGGCGCTCGCCGCGTTCTCGTCGCCGGCGAAGCGCACGTAGCCGCCGAGGGGAATCGCCGCGAGGCGCCAGCGCGTGCCGCGCCGGTCGTTGAAGCCCACGATCTCCGGGCCGAACCCGAGCGAGAAGGCGAGCACCTTCACCCCGGTCCAGCGCGCGACCAGGAAATGGCCGAGCTCGTGAAAAAAGATGACGAGCGTCAGCACGAACAGGAAGGGAATGATGTAGCCGAGCGTGGCCGAGCCCGCGCCGAGCATCTCGTTCAGAAACGTCATCGGATCCCCTAGACCCCGACCCGCGCCGTGACCGCGCGCGCCCCTGCCCCTTTAGTGCGCCCGAAGGCGGGCTTCTGGCAAGCGCCCCGACGCGAGGCCGCGACTCTCGATGTCGAGGTCGATGGCTTCGGCGATGGTCTCCGGCGCCGCGGTCAGCCCGTGCCGATCCGCGGCCTCGAGCGCGTCCTCCACGAGCCGGGGGATGTCGCCGAAGCCGATCTCGCGGGCGAGAAAAGCCGCGACAGCCACTTCGTTCGCGGCGTTGAGCACGGTCGCGGCGGCGCCCCCGGCCGCCAGCGCCTCGCGCGCCAGACGGAGCGCGGGGAATCGACCCACGTCCGGAGCCTCGAAGGTAAGGCTTCCGATGCGGGCGAGGTCGAGCCGGGCGGCCGGCGTCGTGAGCCTCTGGGGGTGGCCGAGAGCGTGCGCGATCGGAACCCGCATGTCGGGCGCCGCGAGGCCCGCGGTCACCGCGCCGTCGCGGAAGGTGACGAGGCCGTGGATCACCGACTGCGGGTGGACGACCACGTCGAGCCGTTCGGCGTCGATCGCGAACAGGTGGTGGGCTTCGATCAGCTCCAGGCCCTTGTTCATTAGGGTCGCGGAATCGATCGTGATCTTGGCGCCCATGGACCAGGTGGGGTGGCGCAGCGCGTCCTCGGGGCGCGCGCGGGCGATGCGCTCCGCCTCCCAGGTGCGGAACGGACCGCCCGAGGCCGTCAGCGTCATGCGCTCGACGTCGTCGACATCTTGGCCGCCGAGGGCCTGCAGCAGAGCGTTGTGCTCGCTGTCGACCGGCAGCAGCGTCGCGCCGGCGGCCGCGACCTCGCGCATGAAGGCCGCTCCGGCGCAGACGAGGCATTCCTTGGTGGCGAGCGCGACCGCGCCGCCCTGCCGCACCGCCGCGATGGTGGGGGCCAGCCCCGCCGCGCCGGAGATCGCGGCCATGGTCCAGTCGACGGGGAGCCCCGCGGCCTCGACAGCGGCCTCGGCGCCTGCAGACGTCGCGACGCCGGAACCTTCAAGCGCCGCCGCCAGCGCCGGCCCCGCGGAGGCGTCGGCGACGACCGCGCGCCGCGCGTTGAGCCTTCGGGCCACAGCCGCGAGCCCGGCCGCGTCGCTGTTCGCGACGACCGCCTCGACCGCGAACAGCGCCGCATGGCGTTCAAGCAGGTCGACCGTCGCGAGCCCGACGGAGCCGGTGGCGCCGAGCACCGTGACCCTACGCCGGGGCGCGGCGGTCATACGCGGCTCACCATCGCAGCAGCCCCTGCGCCGCGCCGTCGAAGCCGCCGCGGGCCAGACCCACGAGGGCTGCGAACGTCGCCGCGACGAGGAAGCCGTCCATGCGGTCCATCAGCCCGCCATGGCCGGGAATGATCCGGCCGGAATCCTTGGCGCCGAAGCGGCGCTTCATCGCGGATTCGAACAGGTCGCCGATCACCGTCGCGACCGTCGCGAGAAAGCCGAGCACGACCAGAGGGCCGAGCGTCTCGACGCCGCCGAGGCGCGCCACCAGGAGGCTCGCGCTGGTTCCGATGACGGCGCCGCCGATCGCGCCGGACCAGGTCTTTTTCGGCGACAGCGCCGGCGCGAGCTTCGGCCCGCCCAGCGTGCGGCCGGTCGCGAAGGCGCCGATGTCCGCCCCCCAGACCGCCGCGAACAGCCAGAGCGTGGCGAGCAGGCCGTCGGATGGATCCTGCCGGAGCAGGATGACGCCGAGGAAGGTCGCGGCTCCATAGAGCGCGGCGACGCCCGCCAGATAAGACGGGCGCGCCGCGAACGCCGCGGCGAGACCCCCGAGGACGATCAGCGGCAGGGTCAGTCCGTAATCGAACAGCAGCAGGCTGCCGACGCTGAACAGCGCGCCGGCGGCGCCGAGCGTGACCGCGACGATGGCCGCGGCGTTGCGGCGCGCTTTCGGACCCGGCGTCGCGAGCCAGGCCCATTCGACGCCGACCGCGACGCCGATCAGGGTCCAGAACAGGCCGAAGAGCGGGCCGCCGAGCCAGGCCACCGCCAGCGCCGCCGCCGCCATGACGGCGCCTGAGGCGATCCTGAGAACGAGTTCCGACAAGCGCCTCGGGCCCGGAGCGACGGCGACGTTCACGCGCCCACCCGCGCGGCGCGGCCGCCGTAGCGGCGCTCGCGCGACCGGAAGCTCGCGATCGCCGCGTCGAACGCCGCCCGGTCGAAATCGGGCCAATGCTGCGGCAGGAACACGTACTCGGAATAGGCCGACTGCCAGAGCAGGAAGTTCGAGATCCGCTGCTCGCCGCTGGTGCGGATGACGAGGTCGGGGTCCGGGATGTCGGCGGTGTGGAGATTCGCGGCGATCGTCTGCAGGTCGATCGACGTCGGATCGAGCGCGCCCGCGCGCGCGGCCTCGGCGATCCGGCGCACGGCGGCGACGATCTCCTGCCGGCCGCCATAGTTGAAGGCCACCACAAGCGTCAGCCCGTCGTTCGTCCGGGTGAGCCCTTCCGCCTCGTCGAGCAGGCCGGCGATGTCCGGGGCGAGGCCCGTCCGCTCGCCGATGACCCGCACGCGGACGTTGGAGCGGTGCAGCTCGGAGAGGTCGCGGCGCACGAACAGGCGCAGCAGGTTCATGAGGTCGGAGACCTCGTCCTCGGGGCGCGACCAGTTTTCGGAGGAGAAGCTGTAGAGCGTGAGGTAGCGGACGCCGAGCTCGCCGGCGGAACGCACCGCCTTGCGGAGCGCCTCGACGCCGCGGCGATGGCCTTCGGCGCGCGGCAGGCCGCGGGCGGCGGCCCAGCGCCCGTTGCCGTCCATGATGATCGCGACGTGGCGTGGGGCGCCGGCGCCCTCATCGGCTGCCGCCGCTTCGGTCCATCTGGGCAAATCGGTCGACATGATCGCGCTCGGCGCCCGGATCGTTCGAGGAAAAACGACGACGCGCTCTCGCGGCGCGCGACGTCAGACCTGCATGATGTCTTTTTCCTTCGCCGCCACCGCCTGGTCCACCTCGACGATGGCTGCGTCGGTCGCCTTCTGCACCTGATCGGCGAAGCGGACCTGATCGTCCTCGCTGATGTCGCCGTCCTTCTCCGCCTTCTTCAGCGTGTCCAGGCCGTCGCGGCGCACGTGGCGCACGGCGACGCGGGAGGCCTCGGCGTATTTGTGCGCGACCTTCACGAGCTCCTTGCGGCGCTCGGCGTTGAGCTCCGGCAGCGGGATGCGCAGCAGCTGGCCCTCGCCGATCGGGTTGAGGCCGAGGTTGGCCTCCCGGATCGCCTTCTCGACCGCGCCGGTCATGGAGCGGTCCCACACCTGCACGTTCAGCATGCGCGCCTCGGGCACGCTGACCGTCGCGACCTGGTTGAGCGGCATCTCGGCGCCGTAGGCGAC
Source organism: Methylopila sp. 73B (assembly GCF_000526315.1). Classification (NCBI taxonomy): domain Bacteria; kingdom Pseudomonadati; phylum Pseudomonadota; class Alphaproteobacteria; order Hyphomicrobiales; family Methylopilaceae; genus Methylopila; species Methylopila sp. 73B. The sequence goes on from NZ_JAFV01000001.1 coordinate 1,183,720, forward strand.
GACCACCACCGGATCGAGGAGGCTTGAGGAGGCGCGGCCGGTGCGCAGGCCCGCGAGGTCGCTCTTGAGCGAGGCCACGGCGCCCTGCATGCGGCGCTTGATGTCGTCGAGGTCGAAGGATCCGGACATGGGATGAAGGTCCTTGAGGTTCGGGCGGTTCGTCCGCCTCTCAGCTCGCCACGGTGGTGGCGCGTCCTTCGCCGCACACGACCGCCGAGATCGACCCGGGCTCGTGGATGGAGAAGACGATTACCGGAAGCGCGTTCTCGCGCGCAAGCGCGAAGGCCGCGGCGTCCATGACCTTGAGGTCCCGGTGCAGGACGTCGTCGTGGGTCAGGCGGTCGAACCGGGTCGCCGTCGGGTCCTTCTTCGGATCGGCGCTGTAGATGCCGTCGACCTGCGTGGCCTTCAGCAGCGCCTCGCAGCCGGTCTCGATCGCGCGCAGCGCCGCCGCGGTGTCGGTCGTGAAGAAGGGGTTGCCGGTCCCGGCGGCGAACACCACCACCCGGCCCCGGTCGAGATGGGCAAGCGCGCGTGGCCGCGTGTAGGTCTCGCACACCGCCGGCATGTCGAGCGCCGAGAGCACGCGGGCCTGGGTGCCCTGACGGGTGATCGCGGCCGACAGCGCGAGGCCGTTCATCACGGTCGCGAGCATGCCCATGTAGTCGCCGGTCGCCCGGTCGACGCCCTGGGACGACACCTGCACGCCGCGGAAGATGTTGCCCCCGCCGACGACCACCGCGACCTCCACTCCGAGGGAGTGGGTGGCGGCGATGTCGGCGGCGATGCGGTCGACGGTCGGCTGGTGCAGGCCGAAGGCGTCGGGACCCATCAAAGCCTCTCCCGAGACCTTGACGAGCACCCGTTTGTAGATCGGCTCCGGCCGCCCCGTCATCGCGCGGGCGTCAGCGCGTGCCGGCCGCCGCGGCGACCTCGGCCGCGAAGTCGTTCTCTTCCTTCTCGACGCCCTCGCCCAGCGCCAGACGGACGAAGCCCGTCAGCTTGATCGGCGCGCCGGCGTCGGCCTCGGCCGCCTTGACGGCCTGCGCGACGGTCTTGGAGCCGTCGTGCACGAAGGGCTGCTCGAGGAGCGTGTTCTCCTTGTAGAAGGTCTTCACGCCGTTCTCGACGATCTTCTCGATAACGTTCTCGGGCTTGCCGCCCTCGCGGGCCTTGTCGGCCAGAACGGCGCGCTCGCGCTCCACGATGGCGGGATCGATCGAGGCCGCGTCGAGGCCCTGCGGGTTGGTCGCCGCGACATGCATCGCGATCTGCCGGCCGAGCGCCGTCAGCACATCGGCCTTGCCTTCGGATTCGAGCGCCACGAGCACGGCGATCTTGCCGAGGTTCGGGGCCACCTGGCCATGCACATAGCCGCCGATCACGCCCTGCGAGACCGACAGCTCGGCCGCGCGGCGGAGCGTCATGTTCTCGCCGATCCGAGCGATGGTCGACTGAATCTTCTCCGCGACCGTGCCGCCGCCGGGGTAACCCGCAGCTTCGATCGTGGAGACGTCCGCGCCGGCGGTCAGCGCGACGGTCGCGACGGTCGAGACCATCTCCTGGAACTCGACGTTGCGCGCAACGAAGTCGGTCTCGGCGTTCACCTCGACCGCGACGCCCTTGGAGCCGTCGACGGCGAGAGCGACGAGACCCTCGGCCGCGACGCGGCCGGCCTTCTTCGCGGCCTTGGCGAGGCCCTTCTTGCGCAGCCAGTCGAACGCCGCCTCGATGTCGCCTTCGACCTCGGAGAGCGCGTTCTTGCAGTCCATCATGCCGGCGCCGGTCTTCTCGCGAAGCTCCTTCACCATGGCTGCGGTGATGTTGGCCATGTCATCCTCTGAAACGTGCGCCGCCCTGCGAAGGGCGGCGAAGATTAGGGTCAGGCGAGGCCCGCGGGATCACGAGGACCCGCGGGCGTTCTGAAGCTTGGGCGTTACGCGGCGAGGCCGGCGAGCAGCTCGCGGGCCTGCGCGACCCAGCCCTCGCGGTCGAAGCGACCGTTGAGCTTCAGGTCGGCGTCGGCCTTGGCCACGTCGGTCGGGTTCATCGCGGCGATCTGCCAGTAGTGATAGACGCCGTACTCGTTCAGCTTCTGCTCGAGCTGCGGGCCGACGCCGGAGAGCTTCGCAAGATCGTCGGGCGCGCCACGCGGGGCGGCGAGCAGCTCGAACGCCTCGACCGCGACTTCGATCTCTTCGACCGCGGCCGCGGGGGCCTCCTCGGCTGGCAGCTCCTCGACGAGCGGCTCTTCCTGGGCGCCGAGGTCGACGCCGAGGTCGCCCTGGCCGCGGCCGATGCCGTCAAGGGCGGCGCGGGCGATCAGGTCGCCGTAGAGCGCCAGCGCGCGGCCGGCGTCGTCGTTGCCCGGGATCGGATAGGTGATGCCCTCGGGGTCCGAGTTGGTGTCGAGGATGGCCGCGACCGGAATGCCGAGGCGACGAGCCTCCTGCACCGCGATCTGCTCCTTGTTGGTGTCGATCACGAAGATCAGGTTCGGCAGGCCGCCCATGTCCTTGATGCCGCCGAGCGTCTTCTCGAGCTTGTCGCGCTCGCGCGACAGCGTCAGACGCTCCTTCTTGGTGAAGCCCTGGGCTTCGCCGGAGAGCATCTCTTCGAGCTTGCGGAGACGCTGGATCGAGCCGGAGATGGTCTTCCAGTTCGTCAGCATGCCGCCGAGCCACCGGGCGTTCACGAAGTACTGCGCCGACCGACGGGCCGAATCCGCGACCACCTCGGCCGCCTGGCGCTTGGTGCCGACGATGAGCACGCGGCCGCCGCCGGCGACGACGTCGGACACGGCCTGCAGCGCGCGGTGCAGCAGCGGCACGGTCTGCGCGAGGTCGATGATGTGGATGTTGTTGCGCGCGCCGAAGATATAGGGCGCCATCTTCGGGTTCCAGCGGTGAGCCTGGTGGCCGAAGTGCACGCCCGCCTCGAGCAGCTGGCGCATGGTGAAGTCAGGAGCAGCCATCGTCTTAAATCCGTCTTTCCGGTTGCCTCCGCGGGCGATCGCCGGAGCTCGATCGTCGAGCCCGGCGCCGGTGCGGCTTGGTTATCGCCGCTGAAGCCCGCGTGTGGGATGGCGCGGCTTATAGGCGCAAACCCCCGGCGAAGGCAAGACGGCGGCCGGTCGAGCGCGCGCCGCGCCGCGGGGCGCCGGCCATGCGCCGTCCTCACTTCGGTCTCATTCCGCCGCCTCTGTGCGGAGCCGTTGCGACGGGGTATGTACGTCCGGGGTCGACGCTCTCGGCGCCAATCCCGTCGAGTCGCCGGAAAGGATGCGCATGAGGTCGAGTTTCGTCACGCTCGCGGCTGTCGCTTTGACGCTGGCGGCGGCGATCGGAGACGCGCGGGCCCAGCAGGGCTCCGACCAGTGCCTGCGCCTGGAGGCGCAGCTCGCCGCGGTCGACCGCGGCGGCGCGCGCCGGCCGGACCCTCGCGCCATCGAGCGCGACTTCAACCGTCAGCGCTACGAGCTCGACCGCACCAAGGCCTACGCCCGCGGCCTCGGCTGCGGCCGCGGCTTCCTGTTCTCGTCGCCGCCGGCCGAGTGCGCCGACATCGAGCGGCGCATGGGGCAGATGGAGACGAACCTCGACAAGCTCGAGGCCCAGCTCGCCCAGGCCCAGCAAGGTGGCGGCGTGGACCCGCGCCGGCGCGACCTGCTGTTCGCCCTCGCCCGGAATCAGTGCGGCCCGCAGTACCGGCTCGTCGAGCGCAAGATCGAGCGCGAGCCGCAGCAGCGCCAGGGCTTCTTCTCCATGCTGTTCGGCGGCGGCGGCTCGGACGGGCCGCGCGAAGAGACCGTGGTCGAGCCCGAGATGGACCCGCAGTCCACGCCGCGGGTCTCGACCTACCGGACCGTGTGCGTGCGCACCTGCGACGGCTTCTTCTTCCCGATCTCGTTCCAGACGACCCGCAACGCCTTCGAGCGCGACGACGCGATCTGCCGCGCCACCTGCCCGGGGACCGAAGCCAAGCTCTATTCCTATCCGAATCCCGGCGGGGCGATGGAGCAGGCGTCGAGCGTCGACGGCGAGGCCTACGCCAAGCTCCAGAACGCCTTCCGCTACCGCAAGGAATTCGTCGCCGGTTGCTCCTGCCGTCCCGAGGGCATGAGCTGGGCCGAGGCGCTCGCCGGCGTCGAGGACAAGACCGTGAAGAAGGGCGACATCGTCGTCGACGAACAGAAGGCGCTGGAGCTGTCGCGGCCCCAGGGCGCGGGCCAGCCCAAGCCGCCGGCCCCGACCGCCCAGGCGCGGCCGAGCCGCCCGGAGCAGCTGCGGCCGCCGGCCGAGCCCGCCCCAGCGCAGGAGCCCGCGCCCGAGGCGACGCCGCGCCGGAACTCGGACGACGTCATCATCCTCGACGATCCGCTGAACCGCGGCGCCCCCATCGAGCGCCGCCCGCTCAGCCAGCCGAACTGAGGCTCCGGCTGACGCAAGCCTTCGCTCCTGTCCGACCAAGGTGGGATGCGTAAGCTCGCAGCTTTATGTTCGGAACCACGCCGTCGCTCCGGGCGAAGTCCCGGAGCCCATCATCCCGCCGGCGGCAGTATGAGCGCGCGCGAACTGAGGACCGCCGCGGATATGGGTTCCGGCATTCCGCTTCGCTGCAGCCGGAACGACGCGCGGACCCACGTAGAGTCTTGCCGCGTCTCCCCCGTCACGGTCCGGCTTGACCGGACCATCCACCTTAAACGTGAAGCTCGACGTCGACGATGGGTCCTCCGGTCAAGCCGGAGGACGACGGCGGCGCTTTACGGGCGAGGACCGGCATCGGCGGCCGACGCCGCAGCGCCCTACCCGCCAAACGTGTTCGACGCCGGGAAGCCGCGGGGCGGGAGACGCCCGCTTTCCGCGCGGTGGCCCAGCCAGTCGCGCAGCTCCTCGCCCTTCAGCGACCAGGTCTTGCCGCCGTTGGTGACGAAGGAGAAGCCGTCCGCGAGCGTGAACACCTTCACGTCAGACAGATCACCGTCCTTGTAGCGCTGCAGCCGGACGCCGCGGCCGCGGGCCATCTCGGCGACCTGCGCGAGCGGGAACAGCAGCAGCTTCCGGTTCTGGCCGACCACCGCGACCGTGTCGCCGTCGGCCGGCGCGAAGCGCACGACGCGCGTGGCGCCCTCGAGATTGGCGACCTGGCGGCCCTTGCGGGTGGAGGAGATGAGCTGGTCGTCCGAGACCAGGAAGCCACGGGCGTCGCTGGTCGCGACCAGCCGCTTCGCGCCGGGCCGCGCGGCGAAGACGTCGATGACGTCGGAGCCCTCGTCAATGTCGACCATCAGGCGGACCGGCTCGCCCGCCCCGCGCCCGCCGGGCAGCTTCGCGGCGTCGAGCGTGAAGGCCTTGCCGTTCGAGGTCACCACCAGAAGCTTCGCGGTGGTCTCGGTGTGGAACGACAGCTTGAGCGCGTCGTCGGCCTTGAAGGTGAGGCCGGACACGTCCGCGACGTGGCCCTTCAGGGCGCGGATCCAGCCCTTCTGCGAGACCACGACGGTGACCGGCTCGCGCTCCACGAAGGCGTCGGCGACGTCGGCGGCGGTCGCCGAGGGCGGCGCCTCGAATGTGGTGCGCCGCTTGCCGAGCGGCGTGTCCGGCCCGAAGCTCTTCGCGAGTCCGTCGAGCTCCTTGCCCACCCGCTTCCACTGCCTGGCCTCGGAGCCCAGCAGCGCGCGCAGGTCGTCGCCCTCCTTCGTCAGCTTGTCGTGCTCGCGGCGGATCTCGATCTCCTCGAGCTTCGCCAGCGACCTGAGCCGCATGTTGAGGATGGCCTCGGCCTGCGTGTCGGTCAGCGTGAACGCCGCGATCAGATCGGCCTTCGGGTCGTCCGCCTGACGGACGATGCGGATCACCTCGTCGATGTTGAGGAAGGCGATCAGCAGGCCTTCGAGGATCTCGAGGCGCCGGACGATGGCGTCGAGCCGGTGCTGCGCCCGGCGCTGGATCACCTCGCGGCGATGGTCGAGCCAGTGCTTGAGCACGTCCTTGAGGCCGAGCACCATCGGCGTCTGGCCGCGCACCAGCACGTTCATGTTGATCGGGATGCGGCTCTCGAGCTCCGTCAGGCGGAACACCGATTCCATCATCACGATCGGATCGACGGTGCGGACCCGCGGCTCCAAGACCAGCCGGACGTCCTCGGTCGACTCGTCGCGTACGTCGACGACCAGCGGCAGCTTGCGGTCGTTGATCAGCTCGGCGATGCGCTCGACCAAGCGACTCTTGGGGACGAGCCAGGGAATCTCGGTGACGACCGCGACCCAGGTCCCGCGGCCGAGGTCCTCGACCGCCCAGCGCGCGCGGGTGCGGAAGCCGCCGCGGCCGGTTCGGTAGGCCTCGGCGATGCCGCCGGGCCCGTCGATGATCACGCCGCCGGTCGGGAAGTCCGGCCCCTTCACGTGGACCAGCAGATCGTCGGTGGTGGCGTCGGGGTTGGCGAGCAGCGCCCGCGAGGCCTCGACCAGCTCGGCCACGTTGTGCGGCGGAATCGAGGTCGCCATGCCGACCGCGATGCCCTGGCTGCCGTTCGCGAGCAGATTTGGGAAGGCGCCGGGGAGGACGATCGGCTCCTTCTCGGTGCCATCGTAGGTCGCGCGGTAGTCGACCGCGTCCTCGTCGAGCCCGTCCAGCAGCAGGCGCGCGACCTCGGTCAGCCGCGCCTCGGTGTAGCGCATGGCCGCGGCGTTATCGCCGTCGATGTTGCCGAAGTTGCCCTGCCCCTCCACCAGCGGCCAGCGCTGGGCGAAGTCCTGCGCGAGGCGCACCAGCGCGTCGTAGACCGACTGGTCGCCGTGGGGGTGATACTTGCCGATCGTGTCGCCGACCACGCGGGCGCATTTCTTGAACGCCGCGCCGGGGTCGAGCTTCAGCTCGCGCATCGCCCAAAGCACGCGCCGGTGCACGGGCTTCAGCCCGTCGCGGACGTCGGGCAGCGCGCGCTGGGTGATGGTCGAGAGCGCGTAGGCGAGGTAGCGCTCCTCGAGGGCGGAGCGCAGCTCGATGGGAAGCACGCCGTCGCTGGGCGGGACTTTAAGTTCGCTCATCGTTCTCACCTACTCGCAGGGCCGATTCGGAGCAAGAAGCGCTTGGGGATAAGCCCCGCTCGCGCGCGCCGATGTCGCGCTTTCGTGTCAGGCGGCCCGTCGCCGGCCAGCGGCGCGGCCCCACCTATCCCAGCACGACAGACGGAGGGCGACATGCCGACGACACTCGACCGCCGAACGGTCGCCGCGGGCCTTCTCGCCGGCGGGGCCGCAGCCGTCCTTCCCCGCGCCGCGCGGGCCCAGGCGCCGGCGCCGCTGGCGAAAACGATCCCCTCCACGGAGGAGAAGATCCCCGCGGTCGGCCTCGGCACCTGGATCACCTTCAACGTCGGGGACGACGCCGATCTCCGGAAGGACTGCGTCGCCGTGATGGCCGCGTTCTTCGAGGCCGGCGGGCGGATGATCGACTCCTCGCCCATGTACGGCTCCGCGCAGGCGGTGGTCGGAGCCGGGCTGAAGGCGCTCGGAAATCCAAAGCCGCTGTTCTCAGCCGAGAAGGTCTGGACCTCCTCCGGCGGGCCGACCCAGATCGAGACGACTCGCAAGCTCTGGGGCGTGCCGCGGTTCGACCTGCTGCAGGTCCACAACCTCCTGAACTGGGAGGCCCATCTCGACACGCTGTTCGCGATGAAGGACGCGGGGACGCTGCGCTACGTCGGGGTCACCACCTCGGAGGGCCGCCGCCACGGCGAGCTCGAGAAGATCATGGCCGCGAAGCCGCTTGACTTCGTGCAGCTCACCTACAACCCGGTCGACCGCGAGGCGGAGCAGCGCCTGCTGCCGCTCGCCCGGGAGCGGGGGATCGCCGTGATCGTCAACCGCCCGTTCCAGCAGGGCGACCTCACGGCGCGGCTCGAGGGTCAACCGCTCCCTGGCCTTGCGGAGCCGCTCGGCGCGACGAGCTGGGCGCAGCTCATCCTCAAGTTCATCGTCTCGCATCCCGCGGTCACCTCGGCGATTCCCGCCACGTCCCGCGTCGACCACGTCCGCGAGAACCTCGCCGCCGCCGCGGGCCCGCTGCCGGACGAACCGACGCGGGAGAAAATCGCGGCCGCGATCGCGAAGCTTTGAGGCCTTTGAGGTGGTGCGTGCTTCGAGACGCCCGCCGAAACGGCGGGCTCCTCAGCATGAGGAGGTTTGAGGGGCCGCCCGCAGATCTAGGGAACCTTCGGCCCCGAGACCTCAGGCGCGGGATCTGTCCCTCAGAACCTCCTCATGCTGAGGAGCTGACCGCAGGTCGGCGTCTCGAAGCACGCACTGCCTCCTCGGACGAGCGCCTTCGCCCCAAGACGAACCTGAAATGAGAAGGGACACCTGATGTCGGAATGGTGGACGTACCGGCCGTCCGACTTCCTGCTGTTCGCGCCGCGGACCTACTACCGGCTGCTCGAACACTACGGCGCCGGCCTGTGGCCTTGGCAGGTCGCGGCGCTGGCCGCGGGCCTCGCGCTGCTGGCCGCCGCGCGTCGGGGGCGCACGGGCGAACTCCGCCTCGGCCTCGCGCTCCTTGGCGCCGGCTGGATCGCGGCGGCGTGGTTCTTCCTCTGGGGGCGCCTCGCGTCGATCGCCTGGTCGGCGGGCTACGCGGCGCCGGTTTTCGTGGCCCAGGGCGCGCTGATGATCCTCCTCGCGGCGATCCCCCTCTCTGCTGTGGCCCCCTCGAAGCCGCAGCGCCTCGGAGCGTCTGCGCTGCTGGCGACCGCCCTCGCCTATCCCTTGCTGGCGCCGGCCATGGGCCGGCCGTGGGCGGCGGCGGAGGTCCTGTTGCTGTTCCCCGACCCGACCGTGATCGCCACCCTCGGCCTACTCCCGCTGTTGCCGGCTGGGCGGCGGGCGGCGCTGATGATCGCGCCGCTGGGGTGGTGCGCGTTTCATGGCATGACGCTGTGGACCATGGGCGCGCCGGAAGCCGCCGTTCTTCTCGGCGCGGCCGTCGTCGCGCTGCTGCTTCCGCTCGCCGTGAGACTCAGGCGGCCGCGCGACCGAGCAGCGCGAGATAGGCCGCCCGCGAGTCCGGCGGCTTGATCCCTCTCGGCTCCCACACCCGCGCGTTGAGAAAGTGCCCCGTGATCTCAAAGCCCGCCGCCACGTCCTGCGGCGTGGGCGAGGCGTTGGGGCCGGAGCCGAGCAGGAACGGCGGAAGCTTGAAGAGCTTGTCGGCGTAAGGGCCGCCGGCCGCGCGGCTCACCGCCCGGCCGGACTTCGGCGACACGTAGATCAGGTCCTCGGCGCCTCCCGTCGCCGCGCAGGCGGACAGGTCGAGCCCGAAGCCGAGTTCGGCCAGCATGGCGACCTCCAGCTTCACGATCAGCGCCGGCGCCACCGCCGGGTTATCGAGGTTTTCGGCGACGATCTCCGCGATCTCGTAGAGCGCCTCGTGCGAATCCCGCTCGGGCAGCAGCCGCAAGAGCTGGCCGAGATGACCGACGCCGTGGAGGGCGTCCGCCCGCGCCATCAGCCGCCCCGCGCGCCCCGCGAGCGGCTCCACCGCGAAGGCGCCGAGGTGATCGTCGAGGCGGGCCCGCCAAGTGACGGAGACGCTGTTGCCGGGCTGAAGCGTCGCCTGCAGCCGGCGCGAGCGCCCTCCCCGCACCAGCCCGAGATGCCGGCCATGGGCGCGCGTGAACAGCTCCAGCACCACGCTGGTCTCGCCGTGGCGGCGAAGCCCCAAGATCAGGCCGTCATCGGTCCATTGCATGGCGGGCAAGATGGCGCAGGCGAGGTCAAACGTCACGTTCGCGAGACGGGGGGGCCTGGGGGGTTGCGCCGCAGCGCGCGCTTCGGTCGAATGGCGAGCCGTCATGCCCGCGCCTTCGCCGATGGTCCCAAGAAGGCGGACTAAGCGAAGGCGCTAAGCCGCCTCGCCCGCACCGATGGTCTTGCCCGCGGCCTCGCCCGCATTCGCGTCGCCCCAGGCCTTGAGCGCGGAAATGACCGGCTCCAGCGTCCGGCCGCGCTCCGTCAGACTGTACTCGACCTTGGGCGGCACCTCGGCGAAGACCTTGCGGGCGACGAAGCCGTCCGCCTCCAGCTCGCGCAGCTGCGTCGTCAGCATGCGCGGGGTCACGCTCGGCAGCCGGCGGCGGATCTCGTTGAAGCGCAGCGTGCCCGTGAGCAGGTGATAGAGGATCACGCCCTTCCACTTGCCGTCGATGAACTGCAGCGTCGCCTCGACCGCGCAGCCGGGCGAACAGTCGAGCCGGTCGTGGCGAACCCGGGCCATCTCGGTATCCTTCTCGACACTATGGGCGCATCATGTGCGTTCTTGCGCCCTTCGCACATAAGGCTCATCTCGGCGGCACGCAAATTGACGCCAACCGGAGATCCCCCGCCATGCGCGCCATCGGATTCGACGCCCCCCGCCCCATCGACGCCGCCGACGCGCTGGTCGACATCACCCTGCCCGACCCCGTCCCGTCAGGCCGCGACATCCTCGTCGAGGTGCGCGCCGTCTCGGTGAACCCGGTCGACACCAAGGTGCGGAGGTCGGCGACCCCGCCCGCAGGCGAGCCGCGCGTGCCGGGCTACGACGCGGCCGGCGTCGTCCGCGCGGTCGGGCCGGACGCCACGCAGTTCAAGGCCGGAGACGAGGTGTTCTACGCCGGCGCGCTGGAGCGGCCGGGCACCAACGCCGAGCTGCATCTGGTGGACGAGCGGATCGTCGGCGCAAAGCCCGCCTCGCTCTCCTTCGGCGAGGCCGCGGCGCTGCCGCTCACCACCATCACCGCGTGGGAAGCGCTGTTCGACCGGCTGGACGTGGCGAAGCCCGTGCCCGGCGCAGCGCGGGCGCTCCTCATCATCGGCGGCGCGGGTGGCGTCGGCTCGATCGCGATCCAGCTCGCCCGGCGGATGACCGACCTCACCGTGATCGCCACCGCTTCGCGTCCGGAGACGCAGGCCTGGGTTCGGGAGCTCGGGGCGCACTACGTGATCGACCACCGCCAGCCCTTGGCGGACCAGGTCGCCGCGCTCGGCGTCGGCCAGCCGGCCTTCGTGTTCTCCACCACCAACACCGCGGACCATCTCGCCGAGATCGTCCAGCTCATCGCGCCGCAGGGCCGTTTCGCGCTGATCGACGACCCCGCCGCGCTCGACGTCAACCCGTTCAAGCGCAAGAGCGTCTCGGTGCACTGGGAGTTCATGTTCACCCGCTCGATGTTCGGCACGGCCGACATCGCGGCGCAGGGCGCGCTGCTGAACGAGGCTTCCCGCCTGGTCGACGCCGGAGAGATCCGCACCACCGCAAGCGAGGCCTTCGGCCCGATCACCGCCGCGAACCTGACGCGCGCCCACGCGCTCATCGAAAGCGGCGCGGCCAAGGGCAAGGTGGTGCTGGAGGGCTGGGGCTGAGGCGGGGGCGCTCCGCGCCGTCCCGCTCGGATAAGGTCGGCTCCACGGCTTCGTGATCGCGATGGTTGCAGATTGACTGCGCCGTCATGCCCGCGTCTTCGCGGGTATCCACGACTTGGGCGTCGAACTCGACGTTCCCAGAAAGTCGTGGATGCCCGGCTCCGCCGGGCATGACGGCAACTCCCGCAGAAGCGACCATGCTCCAAGAGCCGACGCCGCATAGAGACTGGCAGTCTCGTGAGCGGATAACGCCCATTCAAGAAATTCCGCCGAGGCTCGCGTCGCGTCGGCACGTCACGCTCACACGCGGGAACGAATAAAAAACGCAATTGAAAATCTGATTTAGTTCCTATAATATGCCTTTCATCCTATTTTAGGGAGGCAGGCATGAAATCCACCGCCCGGCTGCGTTGGGACGACCGTTCGGCGCCGACCCGCTGGCGCCAGGCCGGCGCTCGTCTCCACACGATACTTGCGCGTTTCTGCGGCTCGCGTTCAAAGCCGGCTTCGACCCCAACCAACCGCGCGCGCCCGCGGGCCAGGCCGACGGCGGTCAATGGACCGACGGCGGCGGATCGTTCCAAGTCGCCCAGAACGCGCCACGCGGCGGAGGACGGGGGCGATCGAGCGGCGGAGGGCGCCGGTCCGATGCAACTCCGGCCCAGCAGACGCGGCTCGACGTCTCCAGAGCGTTGGCCGACGCCGCACGGGTGCGGGCCAAGGATCCAACTTGGCGTCCCCGCCCAGGCGCCTATGAGACAGTCGAAGGGGAGATAGCGAACAATCAGGCGATCCAGCGCGAGGCGAATGCGCGCTATGTTGAAATACTAACTTTACGAGCAGGGGTTGGTCCCTACGCCGTGGAGGGTATTCCAGGGCGCGGGCCTTCTACGACGGCTACACGCGCCGAGCGCGCGAAGCTTCAGGAGATTGGAGATAAGTATAGTTGCCATCAATGTGGTCGATCACATCCAGGAACTCGGAGCGGACGTTGGGTCTACGACCATCAAGACGCTTCTGCGCTTAGGGTGCCGAACTCGGGACGATTGATATTTCCTCAATGCGTCCAGTGCATGAACGACCAAGCAGGAGCGGTAAGCGGCATACTGAGGTATCGGAAAAATGACTGATCAAATCGTTCTCGCCCCGCCCTATTCTGTCCTCTTCATCACAGACGCCGATCTGGGAGATGAGGCTCCAGAGCTAAATGGTCGTCATGCCGGATGGAGCGATCGCTGCGTGTCGATCACATGTTTGAATTATCAGGATGGCGATACGACTGTGACGCTTGGGGCGTTTTCGGAGGTGGCTCGCTCTGGCCAGCCCGTCGTCGATCGAGAGATCGCAACGCCTAACCGCGAGGTTGTGGTTTCAACCGCCCATCTCGATGTCGTCCTGAGAATGCGTGTTCCATCAATCCGCACTCGCGTGCGGATTTGGGACAACCACTCCTATGAACCGGACGACATCGTCATCGGGCTGGGCTGATGCCAAGCGCAAACGAAAGGGCGGCGCGCCGAAGCGCGCCGCCCTTGGTCTTTACGCTGTTGAGCCGATGACCGCCGTCTCAGGTCTTCAGCGGAACGCCTTCAGCGCGTTGCGGCCCGCGTAGACCGCGACGTCGCCGAGCTGCTGCTCGATGCGCAGGAGCTGGTTGTACTTGGCGAGCCGGTCGGAACGGGCGAGCGAGCCGGTCTTGATCTGCCCGCAGTTGGTGGCGACGGCGAGGTCCGCGATGGTCGAGTCCTCGGTCTCGCCCGAGCGGTGGGACATCACGGCGGTGTAGCCGGCGCGGTGCGCCATATCGACGGCGGCGAGCGTCTCGGTCAGCGTGCCGATCTGGTTGACCTTCACCAGGATCGAGTTGCCGACGCCTTGGCGGATGCCGTCCGAGAGGCGCGTGACGTTGGTGACGAACAGGTCGTCGCCGACGAGCTGGCACTTGTTCCCGATCAGGTCGGTGACGGCCTTCCAGCCGGCCCAGTCGTCCTCGGCCATGCCGTCCTCGATCGAGGCGATCGGGTACTTAGCGACGAGGTCGGCGAGGTAGTGGGCCTGCTCCTCCGGCGAGCGGGTCTTGCCCTCGCCCTCGTAGACGTAATTGCCGTTCTTGAAGAACTCGGTCGAGGCGCAGTCGAGGCCGAGCATGACGTCGTCGCCCGGCTTGTAGCCGGCCTTCTCGATCGCCTTCATGCAGAAGTCGAGCGCCGCTTCCGCCGAGGGCAGGTTCGGGGCGAAGCCGCCCTCGTCGCCGACGTTAGTGTTGTGGCCCGCGTCCTTCAGCGCCTTCTTCAGCGTGTGGAAGATTTCGGCGCCGACGCGCAGCGCCTCGGCGAAGGTCTCCGCGCCGACCGGCAGGATCATGAACTCCTGGAAGTCGATCGGGTTGTCGGCGTGGGCGCCGCCGTTGACGATGTTCATCATCGGCACCGGCAGCACGCGGGCGGAGACGCCGCCGACGTAGCGGTAGAGCGGCGCCTCGGAGGCCTCCGCCGCGGCCTTCGCCACCGCGAGCGACACGCCGAGGATGGCGTTGGCGCCGAGGCGGGCCTTGTTCGGGGTGCCGTCGAGGCCGATCAGCGTCTCGTCGATGCTGACCTGCTCCTCGGCGTCGAAACCGCCGATCGCGTCGAAGATCTCGCCGTTGACCGCGTCGACCGCCTTGGCGACGCCCTTGCCGAGGTAGCGGCTGGCGTCGCCGTCGCGCAACTCGACCGCCTCGTGCGCGCCGGTCGAGGCGCCCGAGGGCACCGCCGCGCGGCCGAAGGAGCCGTCCTCGAGGACGACGTCGACTTCGACGGTCGGGTTGCCGCGGCTGTCCAGGATCTCGCGGGCGAGGATGTCGACGATGGCTGTCATGGGATCAGCGGCTCCGGTGGCGCGCGGGGTGGGGTCGGCGCACGTCGTAGCCCAAGAGGGCCGCAGGGAAAAGGTCGCGCGAAGCCGCGGGGCGCCGTACATGCGTCTGATATCTGGAGAGCCCCGCGATGACCGAACCGCTGCTCGGCCGCATGGTCGGCCTGCCGTCCTCCCCCGAGGAGGCGGAGCTCGACCGCGTGCCGAACCCCCACCCGGACGTTACCTACCTCGCCCGCTTCACCGCGCCGGAGTTCACCTCGCTGTGCCCGGTGACCGGCCAGCCCGACTTCGCGCACATCGTCATCGACTACGCGCCGGACGAATGGCTGGTGGAGTCGAAGTCGCTGAAGCTCTACCTCGGCGCCTTCCGCAACCATGGCGCCTTCCACGAGGACTGCACGGTCGCGATCGCCAAGCGCCTGATCGCGACGCTCAAGCCCCGCTGGCTGCGCATCGGCGGCTACTGGTACCCGCGCGGCGGCATCCCCATCGACGTGTTCTTCCAGGCCGGCGAGCTGCCCGCCGGCGTCTGGATCCCCGAGCAGGGCGTCGCGCCGTACCGCGGCCGGGGGTGAGCGAGTTGGCGAGGTCGAAGACCGCATGGCCGGGGTGCGTGCTTCGAGACGCCATCCTGCGGATGGCTCCTCAGCATGAAGAGGTTCGAGCGGAGCGGACGATCTGCTCGAACTCAGTTCGCCTCATGCTGAGGAGGCGCGAAGCGCCGTCTCGAAGCACGCACGTCGTCGCCGTCTGACCCGCTCAGTCGCTTCGGGACCGCGCGGAGCGAGGCAGCTGAAGCGTTTCGAGAGTTGCGCTCAGCCGCCATTCCGGGTGCGGCGAAGCGGATGGCCGGAACGACTGCGCGTCGCCTTCAAACCCCTCCAATCATGGCGAGGGCGTGAGCGCGCTCCGTCACGGCGTCGTCGCAGAGGAGGCGTCCGCCCGAGAACCTGACCGGGCGCCAAGACGGGCGCCGGCGCGCCCCGGAAACGCCCCAAGCGACGCCCACCTTCGCGGCCCGAATCGACCGTCCCGCTTCGCTCCCTCGGAGGCCGCGCCAATGCCCAACCCCGACGCGCCCAGCCGATCCGAAGACGTGCTGATCATCACCAACGGCGACAGCGCCGTGGCGCGGATCGAGGAGGCGCGCGTCGCCGGCGCCATCCTGCCGTGGCGCGACGTGCTGCACGACGGCCCGGTGCCGGCTGCGGGCAGGCTGGAGCGGCTGTCCGCGATCCGCTCCGCCTTCATCGCCTCCGATCTCGGCCTCGGCGTCGGGGAGGTCGCAGCCGAGTTCGCCGCGCGCGACGCGGCGGTGCGCGGCCACGCCGGCTTCGCACGCGTCGAGATCTGGCTGGAGCACGACCTCTACGACCAGCTGCAGCTGCTGCAGATCCTCGATTTCTTCCACGCCGAAAGCCGCACCGAGGGGCTCTATCTCGTCCAGTCCGACGACTATCTCGGCCTGCAGGGCCCAGAGGCGATGCGCGCGCTCGCGGGCCGCGCCGCGCCGGTGACCGAGCGCCAGCTCGCGCTGGCCGACCGCGCCTGGGACGCGTTCACGGCCCGGACGCCGCACGCGCTGGCGCGTCTGGCCACGGAGGACACCACCGCCCTGCCCCACCTCGCGCCTGCGCTGAAGCGCCTGCTGCAGGAGCTTCCCGATCCCGTCCGGGGCCTGACGCTGACGGAGGAGCGCGCCCTCGGAGGCCTCGCCGAGGCCGAGGCGACGACGGGAGAGCTGTTCCGCCACGTGACCGAGCAGGACGAAGCGCAGTTCTTAGGGGACGCGAGCTTCTTCCGCCGGCTGGACAGCCTGGCCTTCGCCGACGAGCCATTGATCGACGGTCTGCCCGGCCCCTCGCCCGAATACTGCGGCCTCGGACCGGGCCGCCACCTCGGCTACGCCGACTACGCCCGCGCCCGGCTTCGCCTCACCAAGGCCGGCCGGGCGGTGATGACGGGCCGCGTCGACCACCGCGTCATCAACCGCATCGACCACTGGGTCGGCGGCGTCCACGTCTCGCCCGCGGCCTTGATCCGCTACGACCGCGCGCACGGGCAGCTGGTGGCGCAGGACTGACAAAATGCGTCATCCCGGCCAAGCGGCGAACGCCGCGCAGAGCCGGGATCGTGTCGAGGAGAGGCGCCTTTATCCGAGAACGATCCCGGCTCGGCCTCCGGCCGTCCGGGATGACGCCGAGTCTTGCCTCCCTTGTCCCGGCCTTGAGCCGGGACCCAGACCCAAACGGCTCATCGGACGGTTGCGACGACGTCGTTGCGCTTGGTCGACAAGCGTCGGGCGTCTCGTGTCCGGCTCAAGGCCGGGACACGAGAGCTGTGTGATGCCTTAACCGCGTACTCCTGCTTGACGGGAGCGCAGCATCCACGACCTCCGCTCGGCGACGCGCGTCACGCCCGAACGGCCTCAGCCGCGCGCCTTGGTCCAGCCAAATCCCTCGCCGACGGCGTCCGGCGGCGCCAGCCGCTGGCGAAGCGCCACGATCAGATGGAGTTGCTCTTCGTTCGGAGGCCCATCCACATGGGCGACGCGCTCCAGCATTTCGATCAAATCGTCGCGTTCCTGCGCCGTGAGGCGATCGTTGAACAAAGGCGCGAGATCCTGAATCGCCGCGGTCGCGCTCGGCGTCTTGGTGCAGGCGAAACGCGCGAAGGACTGGGCTTCGGCCAGATCGCCCGAGAGCGACATCACCGTGCGCATCTCGTGCTCGATCGCCGTCAACTGGGCGGCCGAATAGTCGCCCTTCTGCCGAGCGATCAGGAACAGCAGGACGGTCCCTGCCTCGCGCGGATCCGTGATCGACTTGATCGGCGCACGGGCCTCGGCCTCGAGAGAGGCGAGACGGCGCTTCGTGTTGCGCCGCTGGGTCAGCATCTCTTCGATGCGCTTGTGCCCGTCCAGCCGAAAGAACCAGTAGCAGAACCAGAAAAAGGCTCCGCTCAGGATCGCCGCGATCACTGGCATGCCGCCCTCCGTGCCTCGGCCCGCTGGCGAGCCCGGTGTCAGATCGGCGGCGTTTCTAGCAAATAGTCAGCCGACTTCAAACTTCCGCGATGAGCTCACGTCGGGGCGGACCGCGCAGTCGTCAGCCCTTCGCGAGCCGGTCGAACGCCATCAGCCGGGCGAGCAGGGCCGGCATCTGTTTCAGCGGCACCATGTTGGGGCCGTCGGAGGGGGCGTGGTCCGGGTCGGGGTGGGTCTCGATGAAGACGCCCGCGACGCCGACCGCGACCGCGGCGCGGGCGAGCACCGGCACGTATTCGCGCTGCCCGCCGGACGACGCGCCCTGGCCGCCGGGCTGCTGCACCGAGTGCGTGGCGTCGAAGATCACCGGGGCTCCGGTCTTCGCCATCTCCGGCAGCGCGCGCATGTCGGACACCAGCGTGTTGTAGCCGAAGGAGGCGCCGCGTTCGGTGAGCAGCACCTGAGGGTTGCCGGCTCCGACCAGCTTGTCGACGACGTTCTTCATGTCCCAGGGCGCGAGGAACTGGCCCTTCTTGACGTTGACCACCCGTCCCGTCGCGGCGGCGGCGAGCAGCAGGTCGGTCTGACGGCACAGGAACGCCGGGATCTGCAGTACGTCCACCACCTCGCCGACCGCCGCGCACTGGTGCGCGTCGTGCACGTCGGTCAGCGTCGGCAGGCCGAGGCTCTCCTTGATCTCGGCGAAGACGGGGAGAGAGGCCTCAAGCCCCATGCCGCGCTGCGCCGTCGCGCTGGTGCGGTTCGCCTTGTCGAACGAGGTCTTGAAGATCAGCCCTATCCCGAGCGCCTCCGTGATCTCCTTCAGCGCCGCCGCCACCTCGAGCGCGTGGTCGCGACTTTCCATCTGGCAGGGGCCGGCGATCAGCGCGAGCGGCAGGTCATTGCCAAACTGGACGGACCCGACCTCGACGACGGCGGACGGGCGATTTTCGGTGGGTGTGGTCATGGGACGTCCGCCTTGGCGCTGCCGCGTCTTTTCAAGAATTGCGCCGTCGGCTTATCAGCACCGGGCTCAGGCTTCCAGAACCAGCGTCAGGCCGAACAGGCGCTCGGGCGGAACGACCCGCTCCGCCCCGGTCGGGACTTTGATCCGCAGCGCCGAGAGACGAAGCTCCGGCCCGACCTCGACGGCGAGCCCCGTGCGCCGATGGTAAGCCTCGCCGGTCAGCACGCCGATCTCGCCCCGCGGCGTGGGGAACGTCAGGCCGGACGACGTTGCGCGAAAGACGTCGATCCCGGTGAAGGCGCGCAGGAAGACGTGGTGGTCGGACGGGTTCTCGGCTGTCAGGACGACGCCCGCGACCGCGCGTGCGCCGTTCGGGTGCGCCTGCGCCGCCGGGCTCCAGAAATTCTCCGGCCGCTTCTGCTCGCAGGCGAAGAAGGCGACGTCGGGCGCGGCGGGGTCCGACGCGAAGGCGAGCTCGAACGCGACCTCGATGGGCGAGCCGTCCGCCCGCACGCCCCGGCGTTCGAAGAAGAACGGCGCGAAGTCGCCGATCCCCTTCGCGGCGTATGTCGCCGCGTCCGCTTTGGCGTCGAGGCTCTCCAGAACCAGCCCGGAAGGCCCCTCGCCGGCCCGCGCCAGCCGGTCGCGCTGGAACGCCGCGAACGAGAAAAACCGTGGGCCGTGTTCGGAGATCAGCGCGGGATCGGCGATCGCCAGCAGTTCGACGAAGAAGCCCGGCAGCTGGACGATGCGGTTCTTCGTGCCGAACGGATGCCGGTTCTCAGCCCCGACCTGGAAGCCCATCGCGCTCCAGGCCTCGGCCGCGGCGTCGAGGTCGCGGACGAGGTGGACCAGGTGGTCGAGGCCGCGAGGCATGGCGCGTGACGGCCCGGGGCGCGCGGTCAGATCTCCAGCTTTCGCTTGAGCAGATCGTTGACGGCCTGCGGATTGGCCTTGCCGCCGGAGGCCTTCATCACCTGGCCCACGAACCAGCCGATCAGGGTCGGCTTGGCCTTCGCCTGCTCCACCTTGTCGGGGTTCGCCGCGATCACCTCGTCGCAGACCTTCTCGATCGCGCCGGTATCGGTGACCTGCCGCAGGCCGCGGCTCTCGACCAGCTCGCGCGGGTCGCCGCCTTCGGTCCAGAGGATCTCGAACAGGTCTTTTGCAATTTTTCCCGAGATCACGTTCTCGGAGATCAGGCCGATCAGGCCGCCGAGCTGGGCTGCCGAAAGCGGGCTCGCCTCGATCGCGAGGCCCTCCTTGTTGAGGCGGCCGAACAGCTCGTTGATCGTCCAGTTCGCCGCGAGCTTGGCGTCGCCGTGCTTCGCCACGGCTTCGAAGAAGTCGGCGGACTCCCGCTCCAGCGTCAGCACCATGGCGTCGTAGGGCGTCACGCCGTAGTCGCCGATGAAACGCGCCTTCTTGGCGTCCGGCAGCTCGGGCAGCGCGGCGCGGAGCTCGTCCACCTCCGCCTGCTCGACCTTCAGCGGCAGCAGGTCCGGATCGGGGAAGTAGCGGTAGTCGTGCGCCTCTTCCTTGGAGCGCATCGACCGCGTCTCGCCCTTGACGGGGTCGAACAGCCGCGTCTCCTGGTCGATGCTGCCGCCGTCCTCGAGGATCTCGATCTGGCGGCGCGCCTCGATCTCGATCGCCTGGCCGATGAAGCGGATCGAGTTGACGTTCTTGATCTCGCAGCGCGTGCCGAGCGGCTCGCCGGGCTTCCGGACGGAGACGTTGACGTCCGCGCGCAGGTTGCCCTTGTCCATGTCGCCGTCGCAGGCGCCGATGTAGCGCAGGATGGTGCGCAGTTTGGTGACGTAGGCCTTGGCCTCGTCCGACGAGCGCAGGTCCGGCTTCGACACGATCTCCATCAGCGCGACGCCGGAGCGGTTCAGGTCGACGAAGGACAGCTTCGGGTCCTGGTCGTGGATCGACTTGCCGGCGTCCTGCTCGAGGTGGATGCGCTCGACGCCGACGACGATGCTCTCGCCCTCGCCGAGATCCACCGTGACCTCGCCCTCGCCCACGATCGGGCTCTTGTACTGCGAGATCTGGTAGCCCTGCGGCAGGTCCGGGTAGAAGTAGTTCTTGCGGTCGAAAGTCGAGACCAGATTGATCTGGGCGTTGATCGCGAGGCCGGAGCGGATCGCCTGCCGCACGCACTCGCGGTTCAGCACCGGCAGCATGCCGGGCATCGCGGCGTCGACCAGGCTGACGTGGCTGTTCGGGGCCGCGCCGAAGCCGGTGGAGGAGCCCGAGAACAGCTTCGCCTCGGACGTCACCTGCGCATGGATCTCCATGCCGATCACGACCTCCCAGTCGCCGGTCGCGCCGGGGATGAGTTTGGAGCTCGCGGGGACGCGGGAGGGAGCGTTCATGGGGATCGGCGGCCTTCAGGATGCAAGGTGTCGTTCGAGGGTCTTCCTAGACCGTTGTCGCCTTGAGTGACAATCTCGGAGGCGGATGACAACATGGTTGTCGCAGCTCCAATCCCCTCGCCGCCTGACAATGGGGGCATGCGATGAACGTCAGATACGACGATCTGGTCGACTACCGCTCCGTCGAACTCCAGCCCGGCATGGCCGTGCCGGTCGAGGTGTTTCTCGACTGGATCGACACGCAGGAGGGCAAGTACGAGTACGACCGGGGCACGATCGGCATGATGGTGAAGGTCACGCGCAACCACTCGCTGCTGGGCGCGCGGTTCGTCTATCTTCTGTCACGCGCTCTCGAGGATCAGCCTTACGAGGTCCACGCCGAGGCCTTCGGGGTGCGCACCGACGGCAGCATCCGCTTTCCCGACGTGCTGGTGCAGCGCCCGGAAGCCGACGGCCGCGCGCTGGACTCGAAGACTCCGCTCTTGATCGTCGAGGTGCTGTCGCCGTCGTCGGTCTATGCGGACCATGTGGTGAAGCGGGACGAGTATCTCGCTCTGCCGACCCTCCAGGCCTATGTGGTCGCCGACGCCAACTCGCCGAAGCTCACGCTGTGGGAACGCGGGGCGGACGGCGCGTTCCCGGCCGAACCTGTCGTAGTCGCGGGTCTCGACGCCGAACTGCGGCTCGCAGGCCTCGCCGTCGCGCTGCCGCTCGCCAGGCTCTACCGCGGGATCATCGCTTAGACGCCCTCTCCATCAGCGCGCGCTCGTGGGCGATGAACTCCGCCATCATCGCGCGCCACAGCCGGTCGGCGAGCGCGGGATCGAGCCCGTGCCGCTCGCCCAGCGCGCGGGCGTTGGCGGCCACCTCCTCGACGCGCCACGGCACCAGCGCGACATCGGGGTCGTTCTTGATGCGGGCGGCCTCGGCGATGCAGTGGGCGCGCGCGGCCATCAGCGGCATGATCTCGGCGTCGAGCGCGTCGATCGCGGCCCGCACCTCGTCCATCGAGGCGTAGGTCGGCCGCGCGCTCACCACCAGCGCTCGGGGGTGAAGCCGCCGCCGGCCGCGTCCTCGATCACCGCCGCGGCCGAGAACAGCGTCTCCTCGTCGAACGGCCGGCCAATGAGCTGCAGCGCGAGCGGCAGGCCGTCCGCGGACTTGCCCGCCGGCACGGCGACGCCCGGCAGGCCGGCCATGTTCACGGTCACGGTGAAGACGTCGTTCAGGTACATCTCCACCGGGGAGGCGTTGGCGTTCTCGCCGATCCCGAAGGCGGCGGAGGGGGTCGCCGGCGTCAGGATGGCGTCGACGCCGTCCGCGAACACGGTCTCGAAGTCGCGCTTGATCAGGGTGCGCACCTTCTGGGCGCGGACGTAATAGGCGTCGTAGTAGCCGGCCGAGAGCACGTACGTGCCGATCATGATGCGGCGGCGGACCTCGTCGCCGAAGCCCGCGGCCCGGGTCTTCTCGTACATCTCCGTCACGTCGCGGCCGGGCGCGCGCAGGCCGTAGCGCACGCCGTCGTAGCGGGCGAGATTCGACGAGGCCTCCGCCGGAGCCACGATGTAGTAGGCCGGCAGCGCGTACTTCGTGTGCGGCAGCGAGACCTCGACGACCTCGGCTCCGGCCGCCCGCAGCCACGCCGCGCCCTGCTCCCACAGCGCCTCGATCTCGCCCGGCATGCCGTCGACCCGGTATTCCTTGGGGAGACCGATCTTCAGCCCCTTCACCGAACGCCCGACCGCGGCCTCGAAGTCCGGAACCTCGCGCTCGACCGAGGTCGAGTCGCGGGGGTCATAACCGGACATGGCGCCGAGCAGGATCGCGGCGTCGCGCACGTCGCGGGCGATCGGGCCGGCTTGGTCGAGCGAGGAGGCGAAGGCGACGATGCCCCAGCGCGAGCAGCGGCCGTAGGTAGGCTTGATGCCGACCGTGCCGGTGAAGGCGGCCGGCTGGCGGATCGAGCCGCCGGTGTCGGTCGCGGTCGCCCCAAGGCAGAGCCTCGCCGCCACGGCCGCGGCCGAGCCGCCGGAGGAGCCGCCAGCGACGAGCGCCGCGTCCGAGCCCGTCTTGCGCCAAGGGTTCACCGGCGTGCCGAAACAGGAGCTCTCGTTGGACGAGCCCATGGCGAACTCGTCGTTGTTGAGCTTGCCGAGCATCACGGCGCCCGCGGCGCGCATCTTTTCGGTCACGAAGGATTCGTAGGGCGGCGTGAAGCCGTCGAGGATCTTCGAGCAGGCGGTGGTGCGCACGCCCTCGGTGCAGAACAGGTCCTTCACGCCGAGCGGCAGGCCTTCGAGCGCGCCGGCCTCGCCGCTGGCGATGCGCTGGTCGGAGACGGCCGCGCGCTCCAGCGCGATCTCCGGCGTCTCGAGCACATAGGCGT
Organism: Methylopila sp. 73B; assembly: GCF_000526315.1. NCBI lineage: Bacteria > Pseudomonadati > Pseudomonadota > Alphaproteobacteria > Hyphomicrobiales > Methylopilaceae > Methylopila > Methylopila sp. 73B. The sequence goes on from NZ_JAFV01000001.1 coordinate 1,206,700, forward strand.
TCAGGCCGCGGCCCGCCTCGATGGCGGCGAGGTAGGCCTGTGTCAGCTCAACGGCCGAAAAATCCTTCTTGGCCAGCTTATTGCGGGCGTCGGCGAAGGTGAAATCGAGAAGATCGGACATCGCGGCTCAGGACTGACGTTGCGGGCGGGCGGAGGCGGGCGTCACTCGACGACCTTCGGGACGACGAAGAAGTCACCCTCCCGCGCGGGAGCGTTCTGCAGCACGCGTTCGGCGTTCTCGCCGTCGGTCACTGCGTCCTCGCGCAGCCGGATCGACAGGGGCATGACGCCCGTCATCGGCTCCACGCCGTCGACGTCGAGCTGGGACAGCTCCTCCACGAAGGCGAGGATCGCGTCGAGCTCGCCCTTGAGCTTCGCGACCTCGTGGTCCTCGACCGCGATGCGGGCGAGCTTGGCGACGCGGCGGACGGTGGTTTCGTCGACGGACATCTCGAGCCTTCAGAAGAGGTCAGGCGTCAATCAAACTTGATCGACGCGCCGGGCTTTAGCACGGGCGATCCGAGCGTCGCAACGCAGGGGCCCCTCAAGGTTTCGGGGCGCGGCTCGAACCGGAGTGCGTGCTTCGAGACGCCCGCGGAAGGGCGGCTCCTCAGCATGAGGACGATCTTCTACCGACCTCCCCTCCTCACGCTGGGGAGCGCCGAAGGCGCGTCTCGAAGCCCGCGCTCACACGCTCCGCCGTCACCAAAACCTAAAGCCGTTCCAGCTTCGTCATTCCCCGGTTTATCGGGGGCATCCAGGCCGCCGTAGCGCGAGGGATCGGTCTGGATGCCCCGGATAAACCGGGGCATGACGCGGGTCTGCTAAAACAGAAATCTGACGTCCAAACCGCGCGCTACCCCTCGACCTCGAAGGTCTCGCCGATCGCCGGCGCCTTCACGGTCGTCCCGCGCACGCTGTCCATCAGCTCGACGAAACGGTCGGCGTTGGGCTCGAGGATGGGAAAGGTGCCGAAATGGCAGGGCACGACCAGGTCGAAATCGAAGAAGTGCCGGCAGGCGTAGGCCGCGGTCTTGGCGCCCATGGTGAAACGGTCGCCGACCGGCACGAAGCCGACCGTCGGGGCGTAGAGCTCGTTGATCAGCTTCATGTCGCCGAAGATGCCGGTGTCGCCCATGGCGTAGACCACCGGCTCGTCCTCGCCCTCGGGCGTTACGATCAGACCGTGCGCCTCCCCGAGCGCGATGGCGACGCCGTTCTCATCGAGCTGGCCCGACGAATGCAGCGCCTGGGTCATGGTCACGCGGAAGCCGCCGAGGCCGATGGAGCCGCCGGTGTTCATCGGCTCGAGCGCCTTGACGCCCTTCGAGCCGAGCCAGGTGGCGAGGTCGGCGTCCGCCACCACGGTCGCGCCCGTTTCGGCCGCGATCGCGACCGTGTCGCCCACATGGTCGAAGTGCCCGTGCGTCAGGAGGATGTGCGTGGTCCCCTTGGCGGCGGCCGCCTTGTCCCCTTTGAACACGCCGTTCTCGAAGAAGGGATCGATCAGGACGACGCTGGATCCGAAGTCGAGCCGGAAGACCGAATGGCCGTACCAGGTGATGCGCATGGGGGCTCGCGTCCTTGTGCGGTTTGGAATCGTTCGGGGGCGGAGAATAGGAACCGCAGCCACGAGGACAAGCGCGCTGATGCGGCGCCGCCATGGCGGGCGCCGGACCGCCGTGCTAGGCGGAGGCCATGTCGACCATCTTCCCCGAGTTCGAAAGCTTCGTGGCTGCGCTCCCGGCGGACGGCTCCCTGTTCGGGCTCGACCTCGGCACCAAGACGGTGGGCGTCGCCGTTTCCGATCCGCGCCGCACCATCGCGTCGCCGGTCGAGACCATCCTGCGCCGCAAGTTCACGCTTGACGCCGACCGGCTGCTGGAGCTCGCGGCCGGGCGCAAGGTCGTCGGCTTCGTGCTTGGCCTGCCCGTCAACATGGACGGCAGCGAAGGCCCGCGCTGCCAGGCGACCCGCGCCTTCGCGCGCAGCCTCGCTGGTCGCACGCCGTTGCCCATCAGCTTCTGGGACGAACGGCTGTCGACGGCGGCCGTGGAGCGGATGCTGATCTCGTTCGACACCAGCCGGAAGCGGCGCGACGAGATCGTGGACAAGCTCGCCGCCGCCTACATCCTGCAGGGCGCGATCGATCGCATCGGCGGGCTTCGCCGGACGGCGGAAGACGCCGCGCGATGACGGCGCCCCAACGCCGAGGGCCGAGCCGCGCCATTCCAATCACAACTGCGTCAGCACGGACGGTGGTCGATCACCTTCACCAACCGGCAGTGGCCGCCGGCGTAGGCCGGAAATGGCAGCCATGCGTCCTCTGAAGAGCGCGCGCCCCTTCACGGGCCTCGGCCGGAACGGCCCCGCGTGATCCTCGCCTTCGAAAGCCTTTTGCCCTCGTTCCTGCTGATCCTGTTCGGCTTTGGCCTCTCCCGCTCGCCGCTGCTGCCGGCGGCGCTGTGGGAGGGGATCGAGCGGCTGAACTACTACGTGTTGTTTCCCGCCCTGCTGTTCGTGACGCTCGCCCGCGCCGACCTCGCCTCGGCGCCGATCGGGCCGATGGCGGGCGCCATGGTGCTCGCCATCCTGCTGGTCGCGGGCGGCATGCTCGCGTCGCGCCGGTGGTGGATGAGCCTTCCGAACGTCGACGGGCGCGCCTTCAGCTCGCATTTCCAGGGCGCCATCCGCTGGCAGACCTCCGTCGCGCTGGCTTTGGCGGCGACGCTCTACGGCCGTGAAGGCCTGGCGCTCGGCGCGATCGGCGTCGCCGCCATGATCCCGTTGCTCAATCTCCTGTCGGTCGCGGTCGTTGCGTCCTACGGGGCCAGCACGCCGCCCTCACGCCGCGCTCTGGCGCAGGAGCTCGCGCGCAACCCGCTGATCCTGTCGGTGCTGGCCGGCGCGGCGCTCAACGCCTCTGGTGTTCGGCTGTACGGACCCGCGGTCGAGACCGTCGACCTGCTCGGCCGCGGCGCGCTCGGCGTGGGGCTGCTGCTTGTCGGCGCCGGGCTCGCGCCCGCCACGCTTCGGCTGCGGCTCGACATCGGCCTGGTCGTGGTGGTGAAGCTGGTGTTGATGCCGATCCTGATGATCGGCTTCGCCACGCTGTTCGGCGTGGAGGGCGTCGCGCTCGGCGTGGTCGCGATCTCGAGCGCGGTGCCGACGGCGAGCAACGCCTATCTTCTGGCGCGCCGCCTCGGAGGCGACGCGCCGTTGATGTCCGCCATCATCACGGTGCAGACCGTCGTCGCCTTCGCGACGCTGCCCACAACCTTATGGTTGATCGGCGCGACGTAAGCCGCCGCGCCGATCGCATGCTCAGCACGGGCGGTAGCGAACCACCCGGTAGCGACGGCCGTCGTAACCGCGACGCGTCGTGACGACCTCGCACTCGCCGCCGTATGAGCGGTAGTAGCCCGAACGGCCGTAGTAGGCCGGACGACCGTAGTAATCGTCGTCGTAGTAGCCGCGGTTGCCGGCGATCAGCGCGCCCGTGGCGAGGCCGATGACGCCCGCCGCGGCGTAGCCGCCGTAGTTGTGGTGGCGGCGATACCCGCCGTAGTAGCGCCGGCCGCCGTAGCCGCCGCCGTAATAACGGCGTCCGCCGCCGCCCCAACCGCCATGATGACGGCCGCCGCCGCCCCAGCCGCGACCGCCGCGGCGGTCGACGAGCATGATCTGGTCGGAACGGATGCCGGCGATCGATGTGGCGGATGCGGGCTTCGCGGAGGACGACGCCGCTTCAGCCGGCATTGCGCCGAGAGCCACGCCGAGCGCGCAGGCGCCGGCGACGAAGAACTTACGAACAGACGTCATTTGAGACACCTCCTCGAGCGACGTTGCGCTCTTGCCCGACGTCATTGGACGTCCCAATGCCGCCGAGATTGTGATCTCACGACCCGAGGTCGTGACCATACCCGCCCTTGACGCACAAAATGGCGTCTTCAGGCGCGGGGACAAGGCGCCGGCTTCTCTTGCCGGCCGCCATGCGCTGGCGCTATGACACCTGCCTTGATGAGCACCCCCGCCGAGCCAGCGCCCTTCGCCTTTCCCCACCGCCATCTGCTGGGGATCGAAGGCCTTTCCGCCGCCGAGATCGAAGGTCTGCTCGCCGCGGCCGAAGACGCCGTGGCGCTCAGCCGTCAGGTCGAGAAGAAGCGCAGCACGCTGCGCGGCCGCACCCAGGTCAACCTGTTCTTCGAGAATTCGACCCGGACGCAGTCCTCGTTCGAGATCGCCGGCAAGCGCCTCGGCGCCGACGTGATGAACATGTCGGTCGGCAACTCCTCCATGAAGAAGGGCGAGACGGTGCTCGACACCGCGGCGACCCTCAACGCCATGCGGCCGGACATCATCGTGGTGCGCCACCATGCGGCGGGCGCCGTCGCGCTGCTCGCGCAGAAGGTCGACTGCTCGGTCGTGAACGCCGGCGACGGCGCCCACGAGCACCCGACTCAGGCGCTGCTCGACGCCCTCACCATCCTCCGCGCCAAGGGGCGCATCGCCGGCCTCGTGGTGGCGATCTGCGGCGACGTGCTGCACAGCCGCGTGGCGCGCTCGAACATCATCCTGCTCAACGCCCTCGGCGCGCAGGTGCGCGTGGTCGCGCCCTCCACGCTGCTCCCGACCGGGATCGAGCGGCTCGGCGTCGAGGTGTTCCGCACCATGCGCGAGGGCCTCGCCGGCGCCGACGTCGTCATGATGCTGCGGCTGCAGCTCGAGCGCATGAACGGCTCTTTCGTGCCGTCGGTGAAGGAGTACTTCAAGCATTTCGGCCTCGACGGCGCGAAGCTCGCCTACGCGAGGCCCGACGCCGTGGTGATGCACCCCGGCCCGATGAACCGCGGCGTCGAGATCGCCTCCGAGGTCGCCGACGGCCCCCGGTCGCTGATCCGCGACCAGGTCGAGATGGGCGTCGCGGTGCGCATGGCCGTCCTCGAGACGCTCGCGCGTCATTTGCCGAACGCGTGACCCCGATGCAGCCCCAGGACGACCGCCCTCTCCTCTTCGTCAACGCGCGGCTGGTGTGCCCGGCGAGCGGCCGCGACGAGATCGGCTCGCTGCTGGTCGCCGAAGGCGTCATCGCGGAGCTCGGGTCCAAGGTCCCGCCCTCGGCGCGGGCGGAGACGGTGGACTGCCGCGGCCATGTGCTGGCGCCGGGCTTGGTCGACCTCGGCGCCTTCGTCGGCGAGCCCGGCGCTGAGCACCGCGAGACCATCGAGACCGCGAGCCGCGCGGCCGCGGTCGGCGGCGTCACCACCATCGTGGCGCGGCCCGACACGACCCCGCCAGTCGACGCGCCCGAGATCGTCGACTACCTCATGCGGCGCGCCCGCGACACCGCGAGCGTCCATGTCTACCCGATGGCCGCGCTCACCAAAGGCCTCGCCGGCGCGGAGATGACCGAGGTCGGCCTGCTGCTAGAGGCCGGCGCCGTCGCCTTCACCGACGGCCCGCGCTCGGTCGCGAGCGCCCGCGTCATGCGCCGCGCCATGACCTACGCGCGCGACTTCGACGCGCTGATCTGCCACCACGTCGAGGACGCCGATCTCGCCGCCGGCGGCGCCATGAACGAGGGCGAACTCGCGAGCCGTCTCGGCCTGCCGGGGCGCCCCGTCGCGGCCGAGGCGCTGATGCTGGAGCGCGACCTGCGGCTCGCCGCCCTCACCGGCGCCCGCTACCACGCCAGCCTCGTCAGCTCCGCCGAGAGCGTCGGCCTCGTCGCCCGCGCGAAGGCGGCCGGAACCCGCGTCACCTGCGGCGCCTCGGTCGCGCATCTCACGCTGAACGAGAACGACGTCGGCGAGTACCGCACCTTCTTCAAGCTGACCCCGCCGCTGCGCCACGAGGACGACCGGCGCGCGCTGGTCGAGGCCCTGGCCGACGGCGTCATCGACGTCGTCTGCTCAGCCCACGACCCGCAGGACGTCGAGACCAAGCGGCGGCCCTTCGCCGAGGCCGAGGACGGCGCGATCGGGATCGAGACCATGCTCGCCGCCGGCCTCCGGCTGGTCCATTCCGGCGACGTCACGCTGCACCGCCTGCTCGCGGCGATGTCAACCAATCCCGCGAAGCTGCTCGGCCTGCCCGCGGGCGCGCTGACGGTCGGCGCCCCGGCGGACCTCATCCTGTTCGACCCCGACGCCCCCTGGGTGCTGGAGGCGTCGCGGCTCAAATCGAAGTCCAAGAACACCCCGTTCGACCAAGCCCGGTTGCAGGGGCGCGTCTGGCGCACCGTCATTGCCGGGCGCACCGTCTACCCCTACGCTTGATCCCTGCGCAGACATACGCGAACGGCTCCGGCCGCCGCCCATCGGAACCGAACCTCGCGCGATGACGAACTCCACGGCCCTCGACATCGTCGCCGCGATCCCGCTCGGCTACCTTCTCGGCTCGATTCCCTTCGGCGTGCTGGTCACGCGCCTCGCCGGCGTCGGCGACGTGCGCAACATCGGCTCCGGCAACATCGGCACCACCAACGTGCTGCGCACCGGCCGGCGCGACCTCGCGGCCGCGACGCTCATCGGCGACATGCTGAAGGCGACGGCGGCGGTCATCATCGCCCGCCAGCTCTGGGGCGAGGCCGCGGCGCTCGCGGCCGGGGCCGCAGCCTTCGTCGGCCACGTCTACCCGGTGTGGCTGCGCTTCAAGGGCGGCAAGGGCGTAGCGACCTATCTCGGCGCGCTCATCGGCGTCGCCTGGCCGATCGCGCTGATCTTCGCAGCCGTCTGGATCGGCGTCGCCGCGGCCACCCGCTACTCCTCGGCCTCGGCGCTCGCCGCGAGCGTCGCGGCGCCGGTCATGCTGGCCGTCGTCAGCCGCCACCCCACCTCCGCGGCGGTGGTGTTCGCGGCGCTCAGCGTCGCGCTCTGGGTCATGCACCGGGACAACATCGCGCGGCTGATGCAGGGCCGCGAAAGCCGCATCGGCCAGCGGTCAGAACAGCCGAGCAGCGGGGCCTGACGCGCGATGGCCGGGCTGACAGACGAGCAACGCATCGCCTGGCTCCGGCTCATCCGCTCCGAGAACGTCGGGCCGCGCACCTTCCGCGATCTCGTGAACCACTTCGGCGGGGCCGCGGCGGCGCTCGAGGCCCTGCCCGGCCTCGCCCGGCGCGGCGGACGCGCCGTGCGCGTCTGTCCGCGCGGCGAAGCCGAGGACGAGATCGCCGGCGCCCTCGCTCGCGGCGCGCGGCTGATCGCTCTCGGCGAACAGGACTATCCCGCCCCGCTCGCCGCGATCGAGGGCGCTCCCCCGCTCATTACCGTGGCGGGCGATCCCGCCGTGTTCCGCCGCCCCTCGATCGGCGTCGTCGGCGCGCGCAACGCCTCGTCGGCGGGCCGCACCTTCGCCGCGCGGATCGCGACCGAACTCGGCGGCGCGGGCTGGGCGATCGTCTCCGGTCTCGCGCGCGGCGTGGACGCCGCGGCCCACGCCGCCTCGACCCGGTCCGGCACGATCGCCGTGTTCGCGGGCGGCCTCGACTGTCTCTATCCCCCGGAGCACGCGGACCTCGCGCGCCGGATCGTCGAGACAGGCGCGCTGGTCACCGAGATGCCGCTGGGGTGGCAGCCGCGCGGGCGGGATTTTCCGCGCCGCAACCGCATCATCGCCGGCCTGTCGCTCGGCGTGCTGGTGGTGGAGGCCGCCGTGCGGTCGGGCTCGCTCATCACCGCACGGCTCGCGGCCGAGCTTGGCCGCGAAGTCATGGCCGCCCCGGGGTCGCCGCTCGACCCGCGTTGCGAAGGCTCGAACGGCCTGCTGCGGGACGGCGCCACCTTCATCACCCGCTCGGACGACGTGATCGAGGCGCTCCAGCACCTGCTCGGCCGGGACGAGCCGAGCCCGCCCCCGATCGGGCTGGCGCAGGCGGGAACGGCGGGCTTCCAAGGCGCGGAACCCGGCGAGGACGAGCGCACGCGCATCCTGGAGCTGCTCGGCCCGACGCCGGCGGCGGTCGATGAGATCGTCCGGCAGTCCGGCGCCGACGCCCGCGCAGTGCAGTTGGTGCTGCTGGAGATGGAGATCGCGGGACGGCTCGAGCGCCGCCCAGGCGGCGCCGTCTGCCTGCGCCAGCCCGAGCTCTGGCTCTGAGCGTCCCTCTGGGCGAGACGAGACGCGCGCGTCAGCGGCGCTCGGGCCGCTCTGCGTCGGGCAAAGCGGGCTCTTGCGCCTGGGTCTCGGCCTCCAGCCGCGCCATGTCGAGAAGGTAGGCGAGCGTCGGCAGGGCGTTGCTCCGCGCGATCCGCGCGAGTTCGACCGTGAGCGTCGCGACGTAGGTGGCGGCTTCGGCGCGCGCCGCCGGATCCAGCCGCTGCAATGGGGCGCCCGCGGGCCTCGTCATGGTTCGACCGCTTCTACAGTGGGGATATGTCAAACCTACACCCAAGATTGCATGTCGCACAATATCCCGCTTTCTGGTTGTACTCCGCGGATGTACGCCGCCGGGCCGGGTGATTTGACAGGCCGAACCCGGTTCCCCATGTTCGCCGCCGCCGTCGCCCAGACTGGCGTCAGCTCAGAGACCCACGACTGATGAACAATGTCGTCATCGTCGAATCGCCTGCGAAGGCGAAGACGATCAATAAATATCTTGGTCCCGACTATGAGGTTCTCGCCTCGTACGGCCATGTGCGCGATCTCCCCGCGAAGGACGGCTCCGTCGACCCGGACGCCGATTTCCACATGCTGTGGGAGGTGGACGGAAAGTCCGCCCAGCGGCTGAACGAGATCGCGCGCGCCGTCAAAGGGGCGGACAAGCTGATCCTCGCCACCGACCCCGATCGCGAGGGCGAGGCGATCTCGTGGCACGTGCTCGAGGTCCTGCGCGCCAAGAAAGTCATCAAGGACCAGCCGGTCGAGCGTGTGGTGTTCAACGCGATCACCAAGCAGGCGATCCTCGACGCGATGAAGAAGCCGCGCGAGATCGACGTGGGGCTGGTCGACGCCTATCTCGCCCGCCGGGCGCTCGACTATCTGGTCGGCTTCAACCTGTCGCCGGTGCTGTGGCGCAAGCTTCCGGGCGCCCGCTCTGCCGGCCGCGTCCAGTCGGTGGCGCTGCGCCTCGTCTGCGACCGCGAGATCGAGATCGAGCGCTTCCTCCCGCGCGAATACTGGTCGCTGATCGCCCAGCTCTCGACGCCGAAGGGCGAGACCTTCGAGGCGCGAATCTCGGCCGCCGACGGCAAGAAGATCGGGCGTCTCGACATCGCCGACGGCGCCACCGCCGCCGCACTGAAGAGCGCGATCGAGGCGTCCGACCTGAAGGTGTCGAACGTCGAAGCGAAACCTGGCCGCCGCAACCCGGCGCCGCCCTTCACCACGTCCACGCTTCAGCAGGAGGCCAGCCGCAAGCTCGGGCTGGCGCCGAACCGGACGATGCAGATCGCCCAGCGGCTGTACGAGGGCGTCGACATCGGCGGCGAGACCACCGGTCTCATCACCTACATGCGGACCGACGGCGTCGACATGGACCCGAGCGCCGTCACGGCCGTGCGCGCGCTGATCGGCTCGGACTACGGCGCCCGCTACGTGCCCGGCAGCCCCCGCAAGTACACGGTCAAGGCCAAGAACGCGCAGGAGGCCCACGAGGCCATCCGCCCGACCGACCCGCAGCGGACGCCGCGCGAGATGGCGCGCCGCCTCGACGACGACCAAGCCAAGCTCTACGAGCTGATCTGGAAGCGCACCGTCGCGAGCCAGATGGAGTCGGCTGAGGTCGAACGGACCACCGTCGACATCCTGGCGACCGGCTCGGGACGGCCGATCGAGCTCCGCGCCACCGGCACGGTCGTGACCTTCGACGGCTTCCTGGCCGCCTATCAGGAAGGCCGTGACGACGAAGAGGACGAGGAGGCCCGCCGCCTGCCGGCGATGGCCGCGAACGACCCGCTGAACCGCGTGGGCCCTGTCGCCTCGACCCAGCATTTCACCGAGCCGCCGCCCCGCTACACCGAAGCCGCGCTCGTCAAGCGCATGGAGGAGCTCGGCATCGGCCGCCCCTCCACCTACGCCGCCACGCTCGGCGTGTTGCGCGACCGCGAATACGTGAAGCTCGACAAGAAGCGGCTGGTGCCGGACGACAAGGGTCGACTGGTCACGGCTTTCCTCGAAAGCTTCTTCGACCGCTACGTGGAGTATGACTTCACGGCGGACCTCGAGGGCCAGCTCGACAAGATCTCGAACCACGAACTCGACTGGAAGGAGGTGCTGCGCGCCTTCTGGAAGGAGTTCACGGGCGCGATCGACGCGACCAAGGAGCTGCGCGTCACGCAGGTCCTCGACGCCCTGAACGAGATCCTCGGACCGTACATCTTTCCGACGAAGGCCGACGGCTCCGATCCGCGCGTCTGCCCGACCTGCGGGACCGGCAAGCTGTCGCTGAAGCTCGGCAAGTTCGGCTCCTTCGTGGGCTGCTCGAACTACCCCGAGTGCAAGTTCACCCGCCCGCTCGGCGGCGAGCTTGGCGGCGAGGACGGCTCGGCGGCCGGCCCCGACGGCGTGAAGGTGCTGGGCAAGGATCCCGAGACCGGTCTCGACGTGACTCTGCGCGCGGGGCGCTTCGGCCCCTACGTTCAGCTCGGCGAGGGTGTGGAAAAAGAGAAGCCGAAGCGCTCCTCCCTGCCCAAGGGCTGGTCGGCGGCGGAGCTCGATCTCGACGGCGCGCTGAAGCTTTTGTCGCTGCCGCGGCTCGTCGGCCTGCATCCGGAAAGCGGCAAGCCGATCGAGGCCAACATCGGGCGGTACGGGCCGTACGTCAGCCATGACGGCTCCTACGCCAACCTCGATTCGCCGGAGGAGGTGTTCACCGTGGGCCTCAACCGGGCCGTCGCGGTGATCGCCGAGAAGAAGGAAAAGCGCGGAGCCGGCCGCGGCGGCGCGGTCGCGGGCCGCACCGTCGGCGACCACCCCGACGGGGGCGCCATCACGGTCCACGCCGGGCGCTACGGTCCCTACGCCAAGCACGGCAAGGTCAACGCGACCCTGCCCAAGGGCGTCGAGGCCGACGCGCTGACGCTTGAAGAGGCGATCAAGATCGTCGACGCCCGCGCGGCGATGGGCGGCTCCAAGAAGCCGGCCCGCAAGGCACCCGCGAAGAAGCCCGCCGCCAAAGCGGCGTCCGCCAAGGCGGCTCCGAAGACGGCGGCGAAGAAGCCGGTCGCCAAGAAAGCGGCCAAGCCGGCGAGCAAAGCCGCGGAGTGACCGCGGCGTCAAAGGGCGGAAGACCCATGGCGACGACAGCGACCCGACTGACGACCCTCGCGCTGGCGGCGGCCCTCGCCGCCGGGCTGGCGCAGACCGCGGCGGCCCAGGCCTATGTGGTTTGGGGCATCGGAGCGAAGACCTGCGGCGCCTGGACCGACGCCCAGCGCACGGACGAAGCCAAGGCCCAGGCCTACCAGTCGTGGGTCCACGCCTTCCTCACCGGCGCCGCCTTCGGCCGCAACGGCCTCGCGCTGAAGCCGGACGCCGACATCAATCCGGAGGCGCTGACCAAATGGGTCGACGCCTGGTGCGAGGCGAACCCGCGGATGACGGTCGAGCGCGCGGCCGTGGCCCTGCTCGACCACGTGGCGGCCGCCGGGGTCCAATCCGGCGGCAAGTGACGGGCGACCGCAATCGTCGATCGCGGGTTAACCCGGGATTGATCCCGAGTTAACCCGCCGTCGCCCCCAGCGTCGCGCCGTAGCGCTCTTCGAGACGCCCGAACCAGGGTCCGATGCGGTCCTCCCCGGTGAGGTAGTCGACCGCGCCGACGACCCGCGCCCACTGGAACAGCCCGGCGATTAGGAAGTCCGCGAACAGAGGCGCGTCGCCGCCGATAAAGGGCTGGCTGCGCAGGAGAATCCGGAGCGGCGTCATCGCCTCGCGCGCCGCCGCGACCGTCGTTTCGGGCTGGGCCGAGACCTCCTCCAGCGGCGCTTTGAACATGCGCTCCCGCGACGACCGGAAGTAGATCTGCGTCTCCGCGTCCAGCCCGTCGTGGATCGCCAGCGCCATCGGCCGCGACATCTTGCCGAGGAGGTAAGCCCCCTGCGCCGCCGCCGCCCGGGTCAGCGCGACGCCGCCCTCGCCGGCAAAAAGCGTAGGCGAATCAACGCGTGTGCGCTCGAGATGCAGAGCCAGCTCGAACGAATCGCCGATGGTCACGCCGTCGATCTCGACGATCGGGACCGTCTTGAAGCCGCCGCCCGCGACCTTGCCGATGTCGACGAACCTGGTCGCCGTGGTCTCGAACGGCACGCCCTTGTGGGCGAGCGCCAGCTTCGCCGCCCAGCAGTAGGGGCTCAGGCGGCGGCCGTCGGCGAGCGTCAGATCGTAGAGATGGGCGGTCACGGGCGTTCGCTCCTGAGCAGCTTCTTGGTTGCGCGAATTCTGGCATGCCAGACGCCGCGAAGGCGAGCCGCCGCGTGCCGGAAACGCCCGTCTTTCCAGGGGCGGCTCATCTGCAGATGGGAAAAACGCCTACGGCGTCTCGATCCGCATGCCGTCGAAGGCGACGTCCACATGGGCGGGAACGCGGCGTTTCAGCGTCGCGTAGTCCAGGTCGGTGTGGAGGTTGGTGAGGACCGCGCGCTTCGGCTTCAGCCGCTCGATCCAGGCCAGCGCCTCCTCCAGCGAGAAATGGCTGGGATGGGGCGTGTCGCGCAGCGCATCGACGATCCAGACGTCGAGCCCCTCCAGCAGCGGCACGGAGGCCAGCGGAATGTCGTTGACGTCGGGGGTGTAAGCGAGGTCCCCGAAACGGAAGCCGAGCGCCGCTTCGGAGCCGTGCTGGAGCTCGATCGGCAGCGCCTTGATCGCGCCTCCCCGGCCATCGATCGCGACCACCTTGCCGGCCAGCAGCCGGTGCTCGTTCAGGATCGGCGGATAGTCCGAGCCCGGCGGCGTCTCGAAAACATAGGCGAAGCGCCGCCGGAGGAAATCTCCGGTCCGGGCGTCCGCCCACACGTCGACCCGCGATCTCGTGTGGATCGCGATCGGTCTGAGGTCGTCGATGCCGTGGGTGTGGTCGGCGTGCTCGTGGGTGTAGAGCACGGCGTCGAGCTGCTGGACGCCCGCGTCGATCAGCTGCTCCCGCAGGTCGGCCCCGGTATCGACCAGCACCTGGGTCGCCCCGGCGGGACCCTCGCGCTCGACCAGAATGGAGCACCGGCGGCGGCGGTTGCGAGGCTCGGTGGGATCGCAGCGACCCCAGCCGCTCGCGACGCGCGGGACGCCGCCCGAGGACCCGCATCCGAGAATGGTGACCCGAAGGCTCACGCCGCGTCCGCGCCTTGAAGCGTCACGAGAGCAGACCTTGGCGTCTTGTTGAAGAGCCGGAAGAAATTGTCCGTCGTGACGCGGCGAACCTCATCCTCGCTCCAGCCCCGCACCCTGGCGAGCACCGACGCCGTCTTCGCGGTGTATCCCGGCTCGTTGCGCTTGCCGCGGAAGGGCTCAGGCGCGAGGTAGGGCGCGTCGGTCTCGACCAGCAGCCTATCGGCCGGAACCTCGGCCGCGATGGCCCGCAGCTCCTCGGAGCGCTTGAAGGTGAGAATGCCGGAGAACGACACGTAGAGGCCGAGCGCGACGCCGCGGCGGGCGAGCTCGGCGCCGGACGAAAAGCAGTGCAGCACCGCCGGGAACGCGCCCTTTGCGGTCTCCTCTTCGAGGATCGCGATCATCGCGTCGTCGGCGGACCGCGCGTGGATGACAAGCGGAAGCTGCGCGATGCGGGCCGCGGCGATGTGGGCGCGGAACCCCTGCTCCTGAGCCTCCGGCGGGCTCGAATCATAATGGAAGTCGAGCCCGGCCTCGCCGAATCCGACGATCTTCGGGTGCTCCGCGAGCCGCACCAGCTCTTCGGCCGTGACGTCCAGCTCCTCGTGGGCGTTCTGCGGATGGGTGCCCACGGTGCCGTAGACCGAGGGGTAGGCGCCCACCAGCTCGAGGATGCGGTCGAACCGGCGCACCCGGGTCGAGATCGTCACCATCAGTCCGACGCCGGCTTCATGCGCGCGTCGGACGACGGCGTCGCGCTCCGGCGCGAACTGGTCGAAGTCGAGGTGGCAGTGGCTGTCGACAAGGGCGGTCACGCGGCCGCCTCCGGCTCCACGTAGCGCGGGAACACCGGCTGCGGCGCGGGGAAGAGGGCGCCCGGCGCCAGACGGCCGGCCGCGCCGAGCGCGTCGAAGCTTCGCGCGTCGTCGCCCACGCCGAGCAGGTCGAGCAGCTTGGCGGCCGCGGCCGGCGTGAACGGCTGAACGAGGATCGCAACGTTCCGGACCGCTTCCGCCGTCACGTAGAGCACGGTCGCCATGCGCTCCGGATCGGTCTTCCTCAGCGCCCACGGCTCCGCATTGGCGAAGTAGCGGTTGGTCTCCGCCACCACCTGCCAGATGGCCGCAAGCGCCTGATGCAGCGCGAGCTCGTCAAAGGCCGCGCGCACCGTCGCGGCGAGACCGTCGACGGCCGCGAGGATCGCCTCGTCGGCGGCCGCGAAGGCGGCGGGCGCCGGCGCCCTGCCCTCGCAGTTCTTGCCGATCATGGACAGCGAGCGTTGCGCCAGATTGCCGAGGTCGTTGGCGAGATCGGCGTTGATGCGGCCGACGATCGCCTCGTGGCTGTAAGAGCCGTCCTGGCCGAACGGCGCCTCCCGCAACAGGAAGTACCGGACCGCGTCGACGCCGTAGCCCTCGGCGAGCGCAAAGGGGTCGACGACGTTGCCGACGGACTTCGACATCTTCTCCCCCCGATTGTAGAGGAAGCCGTGCGCGAACACCCGCTTCGGCAGGGGCAATCCCGCCGACATCAGGAACGCGGGCCAGAACACGGTGTGGAAGCGGATGATGTCCTTGCCGATGACATGCAGGTCCGCCGGCCACCACTTCGCCGCGGCCTCGTCGTCTGCGGGAAAACCCGCGCCGGTGAGGTAGTTCGTCAGCGCGTCCACCCACACGTACATCACGTGCTTCGGGTCGTTCGGCACCGGCACGCCCCAGTCGAAGGTGGTCCGGCTGATGGAGAGGTCGGACAGGCCCCGCTTCACGAACGCCAGCACCTCGTTGCGCCGCGCGTCCGGCCCGATGAAGCCGGGCTGGTCCTCGTAGAGTTTCAGCAGCCGGTCCTGATAGGCCGAGAGCTTGAAGAAGTAGCTTTCCTCGACCACCCACTCGACTGGCGCGCCGGTGGGCGCCTTGCGCGTCCCGTCGGGGGCGAGCGTCGTCTCGGCCTCGTCGAAATAGGCTTCGTCGCGGACCGAGTACCAGCCCTCGTACTTGCCGAGATAGACGTCGCCGGCGGCCTGCATGCGCCGCCACAGCTCCTGGCTCGCGGCGTAATGGTCCGTGTCGGTGGTGCGGATGAAGCGGTCGAACGAGACTCCGTAGAGCTCGTCCATCGCCTTGAAGCGCGCCGCGTTTTTGGTCGCCCAGTCGAACGGCGTCACGCCCTCGCGCGCGGCGGTCTGGGCCATCTTCAGGCCGTGCTCGTCGGTGCCGGTGAGAAAGCGGACGTCGCGACCGTCGAGCCGGTGGAACCGCGCGATGGCGTCGGTCGCGATCGCCTCGTAGACATGGCCGATGTGCGGCACGCCGTTGGGATAGGCGATCGCGGTCGTGACGTAGTAGGGGCTCTTGGACGTCGCCATCGCTCGTCAGATGTCTTGCGCCGGCCGCCGTCAGCGGCGCGCGAGGCCGGCGAGTTGGGCGAGCGTCTCCAGAACGAAGGGCCGGCGGTCGAGATTGAAGGTCTCGGTGTCCCGCGCGGCGCGGGCGGTTTTTTCCCACACCTCCGCAAACCGCGCAAGGCGCGCCTCCCCCGCCGCGGCGCCCGCGCGCACACGGGCGTGAAGCCAGTCTCCCACCAGCGACACGAACAGGCCGAACCTCTGCTCGGCGCCTCGTTTGGCGAGGTCCTCGGCGAGCGCGTGGCTCGCCTTGACGTCGACGTCGGGGAGACGGTCGAGCAGGCCGGAGACCACGCGGTGCAGGGACGCGCCGTCGCTCGCGAGCAGCGACAGGGCGTGGGCGACGCTGCCTTCGCTGAGCGCCGCGGCCGTGTCGAGCGCCTCGTCGTCGTGCTCTTCGGCGATCTCGGACAAGCCGCCGAGCACGGCGCGCACCTCGGAGGAGGCGAGCGGCGCCAGGGCCAGGGCGCGGCAGCGCGAGCGCACCGGCGCGGGCAAGCCGCGGGGCGCGGCGGAGAGCAGGACGAAGATCGCTCGCGGCGGCGGCTCCTCCAACACCTTGAGCAAGGCGTTCGCCGCGGCGCCGTTCATGTCGTCGGCGGTGTCCACGATTGCGACGCGCCAGCCGCCCTCGCCCGCCGTGGACCCGAAGAAGCCGGTGGCGCGCCGTACGTCGTCGACCCGGATGTCGCCGTAGAACGCCTTGCGGTCCGCGTTCCACCCACGGCGCAGCACCAGTAGATCGGGATGCGACAGCCGGGCGACGCGCCGCGCCGCGGGATGGTCCATCGGCACGGCGAGCGAGGCGGCGCCCGCAGACTCGGCCGGATCGGGATGCGCCAGCACGAAACGCGCGAGACGATAAGCGAGCGTCGCCTTGCCGATGCCCTCAGGTCCCGAGACCAGCCAGGCGTGGTGCATGCGGTTCGAGCCGTAGGCCGCCGCAAGCTCGTCTTCGGCGGCCCGATGGCCGACGAGCCCTTCGGTCTCACGCGGGTGCGGGCAGCCCTCGCGACGGTCGGATTCAGGAACGCCGTCGGCGTCGCTCATTGGACGGCTCCCGTCATGAGCAGCCGGCGTTCGACCGCTTCCCACACCCGCCGCTCAACCGCGTCGGCGTCTCCGCCCGCGTCGATCAGGAGGCAGCGCTCCGGCTCGACGCGCGCGATCTCCACGAAGGCGCGGCGCAGTCGCTCGTGGAACGAGCCGTCCTCCGCCTCGAACCGGTCGGGCGTGGCGAGCGCGCCCGCCCGAAGCTTCGCGCGCTCAAGGCCGATCGCGGCCGGCGCGTCGAGGATCAGGGTCAGGTCCGGCCTGGTCTGGCCCGCAGCGACCGCCTCGAAGGCCCGGATCAGCTCCGGCTCGACCCCGCCGAGCACGCCCTGATAGGCGCGGGTCGAATCGATGAAACGATCGCACAGCGCCCAGACGCCGCGGTCGAGCGCTGGCCGGATCGTGCGCTCCACGTGGTCGGCCCGCGCCGCGGCGACCAGCACCGTCTCCGCCAGCGGACCGAACCGTTTGGCCCCGCCCGAGAGCAACACGTCCCTGAGCGCCTCCGCGCGCGGCGACCCGCCGGGCTCGCGCGTGACGATCACGTCGACGCCCCGCCGCTCGAGAGCCGCCGCCAGACGCTTGAGCTGGGTCGACTTTCCGACCCCCTCGCCGCCTTCGAACGTGATGAAGCGTCCGCGCATTCAGATCTTCGCGGCCACCTGGCCAAAGAGGTCGCCGACAAGTTCGAGAGCGCCGTCGACCGCCCGGCGTCCGAAATCGCCGACGGCGACGTCCTCGGCGGCGGTCAGGGCGGTTTCGACGGTCAGCGTCTCGCCCCGCCACACCCGGAGCGTGCCGACGCGCGTCCCCCGCGCGATCGGCGCCTGCAGCGGTCCGTCGTAGTTCACCCGCGCCACGATGCGGGCGTCGTCGCCCTTCGGCGTCAGCAGCGCGACCGGGCTCGAGGCCACCAGCGGCACGTAGCGGCGCTCTCCGCCGAAGACGCGCGCCTCGGCCACGGCCTGGTCGGCTGCGAAGATCTGGCGCTCCTCGAAAGCATTGAAGCCCCAGTCCAGCAGTTTCCGCGCCTCGTCCGACCGCGCCTTGGCAGTCTCCAGGCCCATCAGGACGACGATCAGGCGGCGGCCGTCGCGGAACGCGGAGCCAACGAGGCTGAAGCCGCCGTCCTCGGTCCAGCCGGTCTTCAGCCCATCGGCGCCGGCGTAGTCCGCAAGCAGGGGGTTGCGGTTGCGCTGGGAGATCTTGTTCCAGGTGAATTCCGGCTCCCGGAACGTCGGGTAGCGGTCGGGATAGGATCGGACGAGATGCTCGGCGAGCTTCGCCACGTCGCGCGCCGTCATGCGCTGCTCCGGGTCGGGCTGGCCGGTCGCGTTGCGGAAGGTCGAGCGGGCGAGGCCGAGCTCCCGGGCGCGCGCGTTCATCAACGTGGCGAAGGCCGGCTCGGACCCGGCGAGACCGGCCGCGAGCGTGATCGCGGCGTCTCCGCCGGACTGCACGATGACTCCGCGCAGCAGATCGGCGACGGCGACATCGGAGTTGAGCTTGGCGAACATCGCTGACCCGCGCGAGGGCGCCCCGCCCCGTCGCCAGGCGTCCTCGGTGATCTTGAACGTCTGGTCCGGCTTCAGCCGCCCGTCGTGGAGCGCCTGAAACACCAGCTCGACGGTCATCAGCGTGGCCATGCTCGCAGGCGGCGACGGCAGGTCGGCCTGCTTGGCGTAGAGCACTGAGCCGGAGGTCACGTCGTAGAGGTAGGCGATGGGCGCCGCGGTCTTGAAATCCTTCGCGGCGGCGGACGCCGCCTGGGCCGCGCCGGCGGCGCAGACGACCAGCGCAAAGCCCGCGCAGACGCTTTTCAGCGGCGAGGCAAGCCGGGCCATGATCCTGATCAACATCGTCACGCCCGTCGTTCGCGCCCGTCGAGCCTCACGATACGTCGGGGGCGTCGGGGGCACAATCGATCGGACCCCGCGCGACGTTCACGTCGCGCGACAGGGTTAGCGGAGATTGGAATACGCGCTGGCGGCGCCGAGATTCGGCTCCTGGCTGCGGACGAAGGCCGGCGTGTCGCCGAAGCCTTCGAAGCTCGCGGCGATCCGCGCGGCGACGGCGGGGTTCTGCGCCGGCCGGAGCACGGGCGCGGGCTCGTCAGGCGTTTCGGCCCCGGCAAGCTGTGGCGCGACAGCTGCAAGCACCGGCTCCTCCGTCGGCTTCACGACACGTTTCGCCACCACCTTCGGCGCGGACGTCCGCACGGCCGGAGCCGGTTCCGCCGTCGTCGCCGCGAGTCGGACGTCCGCCCTGCTCTCGGGCGCCTTGCCGTCGAGCGGCTTCGCGTCCGCCAGCCCGGCCTTCGGCTCAGGCGCGACGCGCGGCGCAGCCGCCATCCGCGGTTCGGGCTTCGCCGCCGGCATCGGCAGCGGGGCCGCCGCCTGCGCCGGAGCGTAAGCCGTGGTCAGGTTGGTCTCGACCTTCGGAGCCGGCGCCTCGGCGCTCGCGACGACCGTAAAGCCGGCGGAAGGCGCGGCGCGGCCGAGCAGCTCGGCGTCCGACACCGGCTTCAGGCTAGCGAGCTGCACGCCCTCGGGCGCGGCGGGGCGGCCGAACTCCTTGTATGTCGCGAGCAGCTGCCGATCGTCGGCGCCGGCGAGAGGAGCGAGCCCGACGTAGTCGATCTTGACCGCCCCCACGCCCGCGCGGCGGAAGCCGAGCACGTCGGCGGTGCGCTGCGAGACGTCGATCAGCCGACCTTTATGGAACGGCCCGCGGTCGTTGACGCGCACGACGACGGATCGCCCGTTGGTCACGTTCGTCACGCGGACGTACGACGGCAGCGGCAGCGACGGGTGCGCGGCGCTGAGCGAAGCCGAATCGAAGACCTCGCCATTCGCCGTGCGGCGGCCATGGAAACGGGCGCCATAGAAGGACGCCAGACCGACGCCGACCGGACCGGGCTTGCGCGTCGCCGGCGAGTAGACCTTGCCGGCGACCTGGTACGTCTTGCCGACGCTGTAGACTCCGCCGCCTTTCGGCGCGGGCTGGCCGGCGGCGACCACCTGCGGGCTGGCGGCGACGCCGAGCACGGGATCGACGGTCGGCGCGACGGCTGCGGTCTTCGTCGACTGGGTCTGCGCCGAACAGGCGGCGAGCGCCGCGCATGCGACGACGACGGCGACCTGGGGAAAGCGGAAGGCGAATGGAACGACCGATCGACGGTTCTGCGCTCGGGTGACCGTCGCTGCGTCGTTCATGCCGTCCGTCCTCGTATGCGCCGGGGACGCAGACGCGAAAGCGCAGAAATCGCTTCCACATCCGTCAGCGCTATCGCGCCGCCCGCCCCCGCTCGATGGCGCGCCAGTGGCGCGCCGGGATCACAGTTATGAACGAAGCTTCGTAAAAAAGGCAAGAGTGGGGCGTTTGCGCCACATTTCCTACCGATCATCTCGCAATGCGCGCCGTGCCTTTCAGCCCGTCGTCGCGGACCCAGGCGATCTTGTCGCCGCCGAGGCTCGCGACGGTGAAGCAGAACGCCTTGCCGTCGTACCAGGTCCGCCACTTCTGGCAGAGTTTCGAGCCGTCGACCCACCAGCGACCGCTGTCCTTCGGCTGCATGAAGCGCCCGAGCCCGACCGCGTCTCCGGACCCGTCGACGACGCCGTCCTTCCGGTAGTTCAGGGGAAACTCGCCGCCGAGCGGCGTCGCGAGATAGACCGTGCGGCCGGCGATGGTTTCGGACAGCGCGTCGCCGGCTAGGTCCTGCGCTAACGCGGGTGAGCCGGCCAGAACGACGAGAAAACCTGCGACAAGGGACGCTGCGCGCATCTCGAAACTCCCGCGACGTGGCGTGTTAAGGCTTGTGTCGGGAGATACGCGGACGGCCGCGTTTCGGTTGTCGCGCCGCTCGCCGGTGTTGCGGCGCAGCGCGGTCTCCGCCATCATCGCGCCGCTTCAGCGCCCCGATCGGCGGCGTCTGGCGTCCGCGGAAGGGTGGCCGAGCGGTTTAAGGCAGCGGTCTTGAAAACCGCCGTGGGGGCGACTCCACCGTGGGTTCGAATCCCACCCCTTCCGCCATCTTGGTTCGCCGACGGCGCCTTTCCGTTCCGCCACGTTCGGCCACGGGGCGCGTTGCCACGTCCCGGCGCTCGTGAGAAGAGACCGGGCGAACTCCAAACCGCCGATCGGTCTCCATGCGCCCTCCCCGCCCGCCTCGCGACTCCGCCTCCAAGCCGTGGGAGAAACGCAGCCCGCGGCCGGGACCGCAGAAATACGGCCCGCGCGATTTTCCGCGCGATCATGACGGGCCCGTCACGCTCTACGGCTTCCATTCCGTGGTCGAGGCGCTGTCGAATCCGAAGCGCAAGATCATCAAGCTGATGGCGACCGAGAACGCCCTCGCCCGGCTCGCGGAGGCGAACGTGCCGACGCGGGTGGAGCCGGAGATCGTGCGGCCTGGGGCCATCGACCGGCTGCTGACGCCGGACTCGGTGCATCAGGGCCTTTACCTCGAAGCCGAAGCGCTGCGCATCCCGACGCTGAAGACGATCCCGGCCGACGGCCTCGTGCTCGTGCTCGACCAGATCACCGACCCGCACAATGTCGGCGCGATCGTGCGCACCGCCGCGGCCTTCGCCGTGGACGCGATCGTCACCACCGCGCGCCACAGTCCGGAGGCGACCGGCGTGCTGGCGAAAAGCGCGAGCGGCGGACTGGAGCACGTGCCGCTGATCCTGATCCAGAACCTCGCCCGCGGCCTGGAAGACCTGGAAGAGCGCGGCTACCTCAGGATCGGCCTCGACTCCGAAGGCCCCGCGACGCTGGACGACACCCCGCTCGGCTCAGGCGGCGTGGCTCTGGTCCTAGGCGCGGAAGGCAAGGGCCTGCGGCAACTCACCCGCCAGACCTGCGACGTGCTCGCCCGGCTCGACATGCCGGGCGCGATCAAGAGCCTGAACGTCTCGAACGCGGCGGCGATCTCGCTCCATTGCGTAAGGCGGACCAAGCCCGCGACGGCTAGCTGACAGTCGCGACGCAGGCGTCCTCATCTCTACCGCCTCAGCGTGGCGGGAACTGGTTGATCCGCGTGCCGATGTCGGTCTGCACGCGCGGCGTCGAGACGCTTGGCGCGGCCTGCGGACGGTAGCGACGCGCCCGGCCGATCGCGTCGTAGGTCTCCGGACGCCCGGGCACGTTCAGGCGACGTCCGTAGCCGTCGTAGCGCGGGGGCTCGTAGCGCGGCCGCCGCGCTGGCTGCGCCTGCATCTCCACGCGAGGCGCGGCCCTGCCGCGCCGCCAATCCCGGTCCGCCTTCGTCGCCGGCCGCGTGATGGTCCGCGGGTTCTGGTCGTAGGGCTCGCCGATGATCGACTTCGGCCGCTCGACCGAGCCCGCCGGCGCGGCGACCGCCAGCACGCCGGTCGATAACAAAAGCGTGCGCAAAGCTTTTCTGAACGCCTCATTCATCTTTTAGCCAATCGACGGGGGGTTTCGGCGACTTGTACGTATGGCGTGGGCTTTTGTGCGCCGCCCTGACAACGATTCCGTCCGGCGTACGGATCCCCGATCCAATTGACGACGTCTGCGGACGTTCCGGCGGCTGGGCCGGACGAAGCGGGGCGAAAGCAAGAAGAGCGCGAAGGCCGCAAGCGATCGAGCGGCCGGCAAAACACGTCAACGCAACGCCGTCCGAGGGCGGCGATCGCCTGCGCGTCGCGCGAGGCGGTGAACGAGGGGAACGCTCATGTCCGTCGCAAGTGCGACCACCGCAGTCGACGCCAAACGGCCGATGTCGAAGGAGGAGAAGAAGGTCATCTTCGCCTCCTCGCTCGGCACCGTGTTCGAGTGGTACGACTTCTATCTCTACGGATCGCTGGCGGCGATCATCGGCGCGCAGTTCTTCAACGTGCTCGGGCCGGACGGCAAGCCGCTCTACGATGAGTCCACCCGCAACATCTTCGCGCTGCTGGCCTTCGCTGCGGGCTTCATCGTGCGTCCGTTCGGCGCGCTGGTGTTCGGACGCATCGGCGACCTCGTCGGCCGCAAATACACCTTCCTCGTCACCATCCTGCTGATGGGCATCTCGACGTTCATCGTCGGCATCCTGCCGGGCGCGGCCACCATCGGGTTCGCGGCGCCGGTGATCCTGATCATCCTGCGTCTCGCCCAGGGCCTCGCGCTCGGCGGCGAGTACGGCGGCGCCGCGACCTACGTGGCGGAGCACGCGCCGCAGGGCCGGCGCGGCTTCTACACCTCGTGGATCCAGACCACCGCGACGCTCGGTCTGTTCCTGTCGCTGGTCGTGATCCTGACCACGCGCACGATCGTCGGCGAGCAGGCCTTCGCGGCCTGGGGCTGGCGCATCCCCTTCCTGGTTTCGGTTCTGCTGCTCGGCATCTCGGTCTGGATCCGCCTGCAGCTCAGCGAGTCGCCCGCCTTCCAGAAGATGAAGGACGAGGGCACCCGCTCGAAGGCGCCCCTGAAAGAGAGCTTCGGCGAGTGGAAGAACGCCAAGATCGCGCTGATCGCGCTTCTCGGCCTGACGGCCGGCCAAGGCGTCGTCTGGTACACCGGCCAGTTCTACGCGCTGTTCTTCCTGCAATCGATCCTCAAGGTCGACGGCTACACCGCGAACCTTCTGATCGCCTGGTCGCTCGTGCTCGGCACCGGTTTCTTCGTGTTCTTCGGCTGGCTGTCGGACAAGATCGGCCGCAAGCCGATCATTCTGGGCGGCTGCCTGATCGCGGCGATTTCCTTCTTCCCGATCTTCAAGCAGATCACCACCATCGCAAATCCGACCCTGGAGCGGGCGATCGAGTCCGTGCAGGTGGCGGTGGTCGCCGATCCCGCCGAATGCGGAAGCCTGTTCAACCCGGTCGGCACCCGCAAGTACACCTCGAACTGCGACGTCGCCCGCGACTTCCTGTCGAAGTCCTCGGTGAGGTACACGAGCGAGGCGGCTCCGGCGGGCACGCCAACGGCGGTCCGCATCAACGGCCAGACCCTGCCCTACACAGCGGGCCCGGCGACCGCGGAGACCAACAAGACCGTGCTCGCCGCCCTTCAGGCGGCGGGCTACCCGAAGGCGGGCGACGCGCAGATCGTGAAGATGGCGCATCCGTTCGACGTGTTCCGCGCGCAGACCGGCGGCATCATCCTGATGCTGTTCGTGCTCGTGCTGTTCGTCACGATGGTCTACGGGCCGATCGCGGCGGCGCTGGTGGAGCTCTTCCCCACCCGCATCCGCTACTCGTCGATGTCGCTGCCCTACCACATCGGCAACGGTTGGTTCGGCGGCCTGCTGCCGGCCACCGCCTTCGCCATGGTGGCCGCCACGGGCGACATCTACTACGGCCTCTGGTACCCGATCGTGTTCGCAATCATGACCGTGCTCATCGGCCTGATCTTCGTGCCGGAGACCAAGGACCGCGACACCAACACCTACGACCACGCCTAATCACTTCAGGTTGAGCGTCGCGACGATCGCCCCCGCGTCCGAAAGGATGCGGGGGTTTCGCGTTCGGGGCGCGCCCCCGCGTCCCGGAGTCGCGACCGCGGGCGATCGTGCTAAGACGCCCCGGCCGCTATGGTCCGCGCGTCCGTGTCTCTTCTTCGCCGAGCCTTCATGATCGCCGAGAACGCCGTCGTCATTTTCACCGAGAAAGCCGACTGGCACAGCCATGGGCTCGCCCGCGCGATCGAGCGCGAAGGCCTGCGGCCGTTGATCCGGTCCATGACCGAGTGCGGCTTCGACCTCGCGAGCGGGCGGCCGGGCCTCGTGATCCCCGGCCTCGAGGGCCGACTGCCGGCGGCAATCTTCGTGCGGCTGATCCCGGCGGGCACGACCGAGCAGATCACCGCGCGCCTGGGCTTTCTCCATGCGGCCCGCGCGATGGGGGTCGCGGTCGTCAACGACGCCCGCGCGATCGAGGTCTGCGTCGACAAGAGCATGACGACCGCCATGCTCGCGATGACCGGCCTGCCCACGCCCCGCACCATGACCGCCGAGCGCCCCGCCGACGCCGAACGCGCGCGCGCCGCCATCGGCGGCGACGTGGTGCTAAAGCCGCTGTTCGGCGCCCAGGGCAAAGGCCTGATGCGGCTCGCGCCCCACGACGCGCTTCCCGCCCCCGAAGAGGTCGGCGGTCTCTACTACTTGCAGGAGTTCGTGCCGAGCCGCGGCTCGGCCGCCGCCGGCGGCGCGCACGACTGGCGCGTGTTTGTGCTGGGGGGCCGGGCGATCGGGGCCATGATCCGACGCTCGGACGGATGGGTGACGAACATCTTTCAGGGCGCGCAGGGCGAGGCCGCGCCGATCGACGGCGAGGCGGCCGCGCTCGCCGTCCGCGCCGCGGCGGCGGTGGGGGCAGACTATGCCGGGGTCGACCTGATCGAGGCCGAGGACGGGCGCTTTCTAATCCTCGAGGTCAACTCCATGCCCGCGTGGAAGGGACTGACGACCGCGACGGGAATCGACGTGGCGGCGGCGCTCGCGCGCGACCTCGCCGGCCGGCTGGCGCGCCCCGATGCCGCCTGAGGGCGGGCTCACGCTCTCGGAGGCCGCCGAGGATTTTCGGGCGGCTTGCCAGGCCGAGCTGAACGCTTTCAAACCGGGCAACGTCCACGTCTTCCGCGCCGGCCACGGCATGACGGTCGCGACCTTCGAGCGCGCGGCCGAGGTCGCCGCGGTGCGCCTCGTCGCCGGCCGGACCGTCGGCGAGCGCATCGAGAGCGCGGTCAAGGCGTCGCTCGCCGCCGTGGGCTGCAACGCGAACCTCGGCATCCTGCTGCTGGCGGCGCCGCTGGTGGAGGCCGCCTTCACGTCTGGCCCGCACGAGCCTCTGCGGCTCGCGCTCGCCCGGGTGCTCGGCCGGCTGACCGTGGACGACGCAGCCGCCGCCTACCGCGCGATCGCCGCGGCCAACCCTGGCGGACTGGGCCGCGCCGAGGAGCACGACGTGGCGGCCACCCCGACGATCACGCTGCGCGAGGCCATGGCGGCCGCCGCCGACCGCGACCGGATCGCCCTGCAGTACGTCACGGACTTCGAGGACGTGTTCGCCGCGGCGGCGGCCTACGAAGGCCACAGCGAAACGCGCGAGACGGTGGAGGACGTCTACCTCGGACTGCTTGGCCTGTTTCCGGACAGCCATGTCGCGCGCAAGTTCGGCCCCGGGGTCGCCGAGCGCGTCCGCAAAGAGGCGTCCGCTTTCGCCACGCGTCTCGACGTGGAGCTGGACCGCGACCGCGCGCTCGACGCCTTCGATCTGCATCTCAAGGCCCAGGGCATCAACCCCGGAACCACCGCCGATCTTACGGTTGCGGCCGTATTCGCCGCGAAGCTGCAAGCCCACGGATGAGCGTCGGACCGTCGAGCCGCCCGTCATGCAGCGCGCTCGCCGCCAGGACGCCCGCGACGCCGAGGTCGGCCAGCGCGTCCAGGTCGCGCGGGTCGCGAACGCCGCCCGCCGCGTAGACCTTCCGGCCCTCGGCCCGCGCCAGCACGTCGGTCAGCCGCTCGACGTCCGGTCCCGCGCCGGCGCCCACGCGCGCCAACGTCATGACGATCACCCGCTCGGGCCACAGCGTCGCGCTGTCGTGTATCTCGGGCGGCCCCATGCGCCCGGACGCGTCGTGATCGAGCGAGAGCACGGAGGGGCCCGCGGCCAGCGCCCGCTTCAACGCGAAGACGTCGGAGAAGGATTCGGAGCCGATGACGCTGACGCCTGCGGCGCGGGCGGCCCGCTGACGCAACGACAGGACGTCGGTCTCGCCGCGGTCGACCCAGATCTCGAGATCGCGGAACGCGGCGCGCAGGCCGTCGATGACGGGGTCGTGGGACCCGCGCCGCTGGATGGCGTCGAGGTCGGCGATGTAGAGGGTGCGAAACGGCGCGAGCCCGAGAAGCGCGGCGACGATCGCCAAGGGGTCGGCGCCCGCGACCAGGCTCGACTGGATCGGACGGTAGGCGTCGCGCTCGCCGCGCCGGGCGTGCACCACCTGCCCGCCCATCAGGTCCAGCACCGGGATGACTTCCAATATCGCAGCGCCTCCGGACCGCTCATGGTTCCACACGCGCGCCGCCGCCTCTATGGTCCGGCCGACTCGGGCGAAGGACCAACGACGTGCGCGTCTTCCTGTGCGAATTCGTAACGGCCGGCGGCCTTCGGGGCGAGCCCCTGCCCGCGTCGCTTGCGCGGGAAGGTCGGATGATGCGCGACGCGATGCTCGTCGACCTCCGCGACATCCCCGGCATGTCGGTCGCTACGACGGTCGACGACCGCCTGCCTGCGCCCGACGGCGTCGACGCCCGGCCGATCGCGGCCGGCGACGATCCTTGGACGCTCTGGCGGGCCATGGCGGCGGCGGCCGACATCGCGTGGATCGTGGCGCCGGAGACCGACGGCGCGCTGTTCAGCCTCGCGACGCTCTGCGCGGACGCCGGGGCGCGCGTGCTGGGGCCGACGCCCTCGGCGATCGCCCTGACGACGTCCAAGCGCGAGACCGCGCGGAGGCTCGCCGAAGCGCGCATCGCGACACCTGCGACCTACCCGCTCGGCGCGCTGCCGAAAGGTCTCGCCGGCCCCTTCGTCAGCAAGCCGGACGACGGCGCCGGCTGCGACGACACCCGGCTCTGGGAGGAGCGGCCGTTCGCGCTCCCCGGCGACCATGTCGTCCAGCCCTATGTCCACGGGATCGCCGCGAGCCTCACGGTTCTTGGCGCCGGCGGCGGCGCCCGTCTGCTCGCGGCCAACCGCCAGCACGTGACGCTGGACGAGGGCGCCTTCGCCTTCGAGGGCCTGGCGGTCGGCGCGCTCACCGACGACGACGGCGCGCTGGCCGAGCTTGCGGACGCTGTGGCGGCGGCGATTCCAGGTCTCGACGGTCTGTTCGGGATCGACGTCGTGCTGACCGAGGACGGCCCCGTGGTGATCGAGGTCAATCCGCGCATGACCACCGCCTATGTCGGGCTGCGGCGCTCGCTCGGGATCAATCCGTTGCGCCTGCTGCCGCCCTTCGCCGACGGCTCCGTGGCGGCGCCCGGGCGCACCCTCGCGGTCGAGGTGCGACCGTGACGGCGATCGTCGGGCTCGACGTCGGCGGCGCGCATCTCAAGCTGGCGCGGCTCGGCGCCGCGGGACGGCTGGAGGCCGTGAGCATCGCCGCCTGCCCGCTCTGGAAAGGTCTCGACCGGCTTGAGGCTGCCCTGGACGAGATCGCCGCGGACATTCCGCCGGACGCCGCCTGCGTCGCGACCATGACCGGCGAACTCGTGGATCTCTGGCCCGACCGGGCGTCGGGCGTCCGCGCCATCGCCGGAGCGCTCGCCGCCCGGTTCGAGGCGGGGCGGCTGACGATCTACGCCGGCGCCGCGGGGTTCATCGACACCGCCGCCGCAGGCGCGCATGTCGATCAGGTGGCCTCCGCCAATTGGCGCGCGACGGCGGAGGCGCTGGCCCGAACAGGCGACGCGGGCCTTCTGCTCGACGTGGGGTCGACCACGAGCGACCTCATCCCCTTCGCCGGAGGCGTCGTGCTGGCCCGCGGCGCGACCGACGCCGCCCGCATGGCGGCGGACGAGCTTGTCTACCAGGGCGTCGCGCGCACGCCGGTGATGGCGCTGAGCCCCCGCCTGCCCTTCGCCGGCGCCTGGGTGACGCCGATGGCCGAGCATTTCGCCACCAGCGCCGACGTTCATCGCCTGACCGGAGACCTGCCCGAGGGCGCGGATCTGCACCCCGCCGCCGACGACGGGCCGAAAACGACGGAGGCGAGCGCCCGTCGGCTGCTGCGGATGGTCGGCGCGGACCTCGACGCCGCGACCCGAACGGACGCCGAAACGCTCGCGCACTTTCTCGCCGAAGCGCAGCTGCGACGTCTTCACGACGCAGCGCTCGGCGTGCTCACCCGCCCGGAAGCCCGGTCCATCCACGCCGTCGTCGGGGCCGGCGTCGGGCGCTTCCTTGCGAAACGAGTGGCGGAGCGGCTCGGTCTCGGCTATCGCGACCTCGGCGCGGCTTTCGCGGAGACGGACGGGTTGGCGGAAGCCGCAGCCGATTGCGCGCCCGCCGTCGCCGTCGCCCGTCTTTGGGCCGCCCGCGACCGTTGAAACCGGACGCCGCTCTTACGAGTTCGAGACAGATGAGCGATCGCATCTTCCTTCGTGGCGTCCAGCTTCACGCCCGCCACGGCGTGTTCGAGGAGGAGCGCCGCCTCGGCCAGCGCTTCATCGTCGACGTGGACTACTGGGTCGACATGTCGGCCTACGCCGCCGCCGACGATTTCCGCGGCGCCGTCTCCTACAACGACGTCTATCTGACCCTGATGGAGATCGCGGGCGGCGAGCCGGTCAACCTGATCGAGACGCTGGCGGAGCGGATCGCCGCGGCCCTGCTGTCGCGCTTCGCTCCGATCGAGGTCGTCCGCGTGCAGGTCCACAAGCCCTCCGCGCCGATCGCGGGCGTGTTCGGCGACGTCGGCGTCGACGTGACGCGCCGCCGTGGCGAGGCTTGAGGGCCGTCGTGGTCGAGATCGGACTGGGGTTCGGCAGCAACGTCGGCGACAAGGTCGACAATCTGCACGCCGCCATGGCCCAAGCTTTCGACGGCTCGAGGATCCGCTTCGTCGCCGCGTCCTCGATCTGGCGCACCGCGCCTTGGGGCTACGTCGACCAGGATTGGTTCGCGAACGCCTGCGCGGTGGGCCAGACGGAGATGACCCCCGAAGAGGCGCTGGTCTGGACGCAGAGCGTCGAGCAGGACCTCGGCCGCGCCAAGACCTTCCGCTGGGGTCCGCGGACGATCGACGTGGACATCCTCTACCTCGGCGACGCCAAGATCGCCTCCGAGCGCCTGATCGTGCCGCACAAGGAGATGTTCAACCGGGCCTTCGTGCTGGCGCCGCTGGCGGAGATCCGACCCGAGCTGGTGCTCGACGGCATCTCGATCGCCGCCGCCGCGGGGGCCATCGATCGCCAAGGGCTCGAGATCATCGCGCCGCCCTGGACGCCTCGAGCCTGACGACCCGAGGGGTCCGGCCTCCTGATCTGCTTTCCGGCCCCAACCTCCTCATGCTGAGGAGCAGCCCGCAGGGGCTGCGTCTCGAAGCACGCAGTCGGCCGGCGCAGCCAATCTCCCATCTCGCTGGGACCTGCGCGTTGGAAGCAGTGCGTGCTTTAGGACGCGCGCCGTCGGCGCGCTCCTCAGCATGACGAGGTTGGGCGGGGAAACAATGGGCCTGGTGGCCGCTACTCCCCGGCCTGCGGCAGGAACGTCGGGCCGCGCTCCGTCAGAAAGGCGCACATCGCCTCGGCCGGCGGCGTGAGGCGCTTGGCGGTGCGGCGGACGACGTACCACTGGCGGATGATCGGCAGGCCCGCCACGTCCAGGCGCGCAATGCGCCCGTCGGCGAGTTCCGCGGCGACCGTGTGCGCCGAGATGAAGGCGAGGCCCAGCCCCGCGATCACCGCTTGCTTGATGGTCTCGTTCGAGCCGATTTCCATCCCGATCTTCGGCTTCACCCCTTCCGCCTCGAACAGGCGCTCCATGAGCCCGCGCGTGCCCGACCCCGGCTCGCGCATCAGGAAGGTCTGTCCTGTCAACGCCGTCGGCTGGAGCCCGACGCGGCCTACGAGAGGATGGTCCGGCGGCGCAATGACGATGTGGGGGTGACCGCCGATCACCGTGCGGACGACGTCGAGATCCTCGGGCGGCCGGCCCATGATCGCGACGTCGACGGCGTCGGCCCGCAGAAGCTCCAGCACGTCGGCGCGATTGCCGACGGAGAGCGTCACGTCGACGCCGGGATGGGCGCGGCCGAAGGCTCCCAGCGCCATGGGCGCGAAGTATTTCGCGGTCGACACGATCGCCACCGAGACGCGGCCGCCCGCCAGCCCCTTCATCGATTCGATCGCGGCCATGCAGTCGTTGATCGCGCCCTCGATCCGGGCGACGGCGGCGACCACCTCGCGGCCGGCGTCCGTCGGGCGGAACCGGTCGCCGCTGCGGTCCAGCAGCGGCACGTCGAGCGAGGCCTCCAGCAACTGCACCTGCATGGTGACGGCCGGCGGCGTGACGTTCAGCTTGCGCGCCGCCGCGCTCACGGATCCGCTCTCCGCGACGGCGGCGAGGGCGCGAAGCTGTTTCAAGGTCAGGGCGCGGATCAGGTTTTCAGACATGCTGAAGGCGACATTTAGTTTGTTCGCCTTTTCTGAGCAATGCGCTAGACGATCTGCTGCCGCGAGACGCCTGTCTCATGGACGCGTGAACGGGCATCATGCGAGAAAGACGCAGTAGCTGGAGCGGAAGACGCCTGTGACCGAACGCACGACCCTCGACGCCTATCTCACCGCCTGGGCCGGCGCGGACGCCAGGCGCGGAGCCGTATCCGAGACGATCCACGCCCTGATGGGCGCCTGCACGACGATTGCGGACATCGTCGGCCGCGGCGCGCTCGAAGGCGCGATGGGGGCCGCGACCGAGGCGACGAACGCAGGCGGCGACTCGCAGAAGGCGCTCGATCTCCGCACCCACGACATCGTGGTCGAGGCGCTCAAGGACACGCCGGTCGCCCGCATCGGATCCGAAGAGGCCGACGACGAGGTGGTGTTCGACGA